>NZ_CP108352.1:4507812-4808333 GCF_036237275.1 Streptomyces sp. NBC_01353
GGGGCACTCGATCGTGGTGGACCCGTGGGGCGAGGTCCTCGCGGAGGCGGGCCCGGACGAGGAGATCCTGCGCGTCGAGCTCGACCCGGCGAAGGTGACGACGACGAGGGAACAGTTCCCGGCGCTGAAGGACCGGGTGCTGGGGGTGGCGAGGCCGGGGCGGGGGGACTGACGGTCAGGGGTCCGGCAGGGAGTGGGTCTGATGGGCGGTCGGACAGCCCACGGGAGCTGACGGGCCGAGGAGCTGACGCCGGGCCAAGGCGCTGACGGGCTGAAGGGACTGACGGGCCAAGGCGCTGACGGGCCAGGGCGTGCATCGGGTCGTGATCAATGAGCATCGCAGCCTCCGGGGTGGTGCCCCGTCCGGGGTGCGGGGCCCGGCGATCTGCGGCTGCGCCGTGTGTGGGTGCGAGTGACCGGAAGCGTTGCCGCAGGCAGGCAGCGGCGGGGCCCGAGGGCCCCAGCCGCGTGCCCGCCGGGACGGTGTGTCAGACCATGGCGAGCCGGTCCACCAACAACTCCATCCTCGTCTCAGCGTCCTCGGGCAGCAGGCGGCCCGCTCGGGTCAGGGTCGCGAGGCCGTGCAGAGCCGCCCAGAACACCTCGGTGAACATCCCCGGGTGGACGCCATCGCCGGCGACCTCGGCGAGGCACTCGAGCAGGGCGGCGAAGGCGTCCTTCAGCGGCTCGGGGGTGTCCTCCTGCGCGTACGCCAGGCCGCCGTCGAGCTGGAACAGGGCGTCGTAGACCGCCGGGTTGTGCTCGGCGAAGTCGAGGTAGGCGCGGGCGAGGGCGGCGAC
This sequence comes from Streptomyces sp. NBC_01353, assembly GCF_036237275.1. Taxonomy (GTDB): domain Bacteria; phylum Actinomycetota; class Actinomycetes; order Streptomycetales; family Streptomycetaceae; genus Streptomyces. Next base: position 4,508,613 of record NZ_CP108352.1, read on the forward strand.
CCGCTCGCGCGGGCTGTTCGCTCTGGAGGCCGCGGCACGCACCGCCGAGGCCAGCTCGGCGGCGCCTTCCAGGGCGACGGCGCCGATGATCTCGCGCTTGCCGCGGAAGTGGCTGTAGAGGACGGGCTGGCTGTATTCGATGCGCTCGGCGAGCCGGCGGGTGGTGACTGCGTCCCACCCCTGCTGCTCGGCGAGTTCGCGGGCTGTCGCCACGATGAGGCGCTCGCGCTCCGCCCGTTCGCGCTCCTTGCGTTCCTTTACCGACATGATTCGATCCTAGCACCGCTAGACAATCGAGCGTTAGCAGTACTAGCGTTGCCTCATCACCTAGCAACGCTAGTTCACGGAGGGATCGTCATGCTCAACACACTCGAGATCGTCACCACCGTCGTCGTCGGCCTGATGGTGGGGGTGGAGTTCTCCGTCATCTTCATCATGAACCGGATCCTGGACGCGCTTCCCGAGGACAGCGGCCAGCTCGGCCACGCCCACGGCGGCCGGATGCTGGGCGCCCTGATGCCGTTCTGGTACATAGGCTCGCTCGTCCTCAGCGCGATCTGGGCCGTCGCCGGATGGCACCACCCCGGCGCCGGACTCGTCGTCACCGCCGCCGGACTGCTGATCCTCAGCGTGGTCATGTCGATCCTGCTGCTCGTCCCGATCAACAACCGAAACAAGACCTGGACCCCCGAGAACCGGCCCGCCGACTGGAAGGAGCAGCTGCACCGCTGGAACCGCTACCACTACATCCGCGTCGCCGTCATCGTCGCCGCGTTCACCCTGCTGGTCGCCGCCCTCGCCTGATACCACCGCTGCCCCGACATGCACTGGTTCGCCCCTGTATATCGACGGCTTTTGCCCCGTCGGGGTGAGCCGGAGAAGGCATCGGATTTCTGACCCCGCGGGCCGAGACCGCGCCGGTGGCCGATCCCCACTCCTCGGGGGCGGCTGACCACCGAAATCCCGACATTCGGGAATGCAGCTGCCGCTCAGATCCCACAACTGCGATCCCGGCAAGCTGCGCCCCTCGATCGGCCGCGTTCCACGCGGCCTGATCAGGCCCCACACGACTCGGCAAGCTCCACGAAGCCCACCAAGCTGACGAAGACTCGCATGGAGAAGAACAATGTCGCTGAAGAAGATCAACACCGTCCTGGCCGCCGCCTTCATCCTCTTCATCCTCTGGTTCGGGACGGAGTACATCCTGAGCCCGGAGACGACGGCGCCGGGCTACGGCCTGCCGAGCTGGCCGTCCGGCGACGGCGACGGCTTCCTGATCATCAAGGGAATCCGCGACGTCGTCCTGGCCCTGGTTCTGGGCATCCTGCTGGTGACGGGTCACCGCCGGGCGCTGGGCTGGGTGCTGCTGGTGGAAGCACTCGCCGCGTACGGCGACATGGCCAACGTGCTGGCCCACCACGGCTCCGTGGCCACCGCGCTCGGCGTCCACGGCCTGACCGCGACACTGATGGTGGTCAACGGCCTGCTGATCATGCGCGAGACCCGCAACGTCGCGGCCGCTCAGGAAACGCCCGCCCCGCAGCCCGCCTAGCGCGGATCGGGCCGTGATCAGTCCGTGGGTTTCGCCCTAAGGGGACTGACGGGCCAAGGCGCCTGACGGGTCGTCCACCAGACGAGAGCGCGGCACGGTCGGCGGACCAATCCGGCGGGATTGGTTCTGGGCCCGCGGGCTCCGTCCCGCTTCACTGGGGCCATGAGCGACGACACCGGAGCCCTCCGTCCCGAGACCCTCGCCGTCCACCCGCCGCAGCCGGAGATCAGCGGCAGCAGCCCGATGAGCGTCCCGCTGTACCAGGGGCACATCTTCTCCTTCGACACCGCCGACGCGATGGCGGACGCCTTCCACGCGCCCGGCACCTTCCTCTACAACCGCTTCGGCAACCCCACCGTCCGCGCCCTCGAGGACGCCGTCGCCCGCCTGGAGGGCGGGGCCGCCGGGCTCTCGTACGCCTCCGGCATGGGCGCCATCAACGGCGTCCTGCTCGCCCTGCTCTCCGCCGGCGGCCATGTCGTCGCCCAGCGCTGCCTCTACGGCGGTACGTACGCGGTCCTCACCGACCTCGCCGAACGCTGGGGCGTCGAGGTCACCTACGTCTCCGGGACGGACCCGGAGGAGGTACGCCGCGCCCTGCGTCCCGAGACGCGGCTGCTGTACCTGGAGACCATCGCCAACCCGACCACCCGCGTCGGCGACCTGCCCGCCCTGATCGCCGTCGCCGCCGAGGCCGGCGTGCCGAGCGCCGTGGACAACACCTTCGCCTCGCCGCTGCTGTTCCGGCCGATCGAGCACGGCGCGGACATCGTCATCCACTCCGCGACCAAGTACCTCGCCGGGCACGCGGACGTCCTCGGCGGCATCGCGGTCTTCAAGGACGCCGAGCTGTACGGTCGGGTCCGCCACCACGCGGTCGAGCTGGGTGCGTCGACCGACCCCTTCGCCGCCTGGTTGACCCTGCGCGGCCTGCAGACGCTGCCGCTGCGGATCGAGCGGCAGTGCGCGAGCGCCCTCGACCTGGCCGGCCGGCTCGCCGCGCACCCCGCGGTCTCGGCGGCGCTCCATCCGGCGCTCGCCGGACACCCCGACGAGGCCGTCGCCCGGCGGCTGCTGCCCAAGGGCGGCGGCGGGGTGATCTCCTTCGACCTCGCGGGCGGCCGGGAGGCGGGCCGCGCCTTCGTCGGGGCGGTACGGGTGGCCTCGCTGAGCCCCTCGCTCGGCGATGTGAAGACCCTGGTGATGCACCCGGCCTCCACCTCGCACCGCCAGCTGGACGCGGCGGCCCTGGAAGCGGCGGGCATCGGCCCCGGGACGGTACGGGTGTCGGTCGGCATCGAGCACGTCGAAGACCTGTGGGCGGACCTGGAGCAGGCCCTGGAGGTGGCGGCGAAGGCGGTCTAGCGCGGGCGGGGTCTCGGGCCGTCCGGGTCAGCCCTCCCGTTCCCGCTCCGCCATCCGGATCACGCACACCGCGACCGCGATCAACAGCGCCGCGTCGGTGTCCTCACGGACGACGTTCACGGCGTACGTGTCCCGGACGCGGAACCACTGCCGGGAGATGTGGGCGAGGAGTTCACCGTCGTACTCGACGGTGAACTCCCGGTCCAGGATCCGGCCGCTGACGTCGAGCTCGGTGCCCTCGACCAGCGTGACCCGGAAGTGGTTGCGGAGCAGCGAGAGCCGCTTCCTGCGGATCGTGGCGAGCGGGCGGTCGTCCCGCTCGATCGTCATCGTGTCCCGCAGGCTGAACATCTTCTGACGCAGGGTGATCAGGACCTGCCCGAGCGGGTCCTTCAACTCCAGCGTGTCGCGCAGCCGCAACGCCTTGCCGTCGACGAGGAAGGCGTGCCGCCCGCCCTCGTCCTCGATCCAGTAGTCGTCGCCGACGGCGAAGATTTTGTCCCGTACGAGGTATTTCATGACGTCAGGGCTTCCCCGTCGGATGCCGGTTCACGCAGGCGCGAAGGGGCGGGTGAAGCGCTCGGTGGTGGCGCCGAGCAGTCCCCGGTCAACCGTCGCTCCCCTGTCCTGGGCCTCGCCGTACGACGCGTGTGATCCGGCCTTCATACGTGGATGGCAAGCTTGAAGCATGAACGATGCCGCCCCGGCGCCCACCCCCGCGCCCGCGACCCGCCGTGCCCGTGTCCGTGCCCCCAAGCTGATCGGCAAGGGCGGATGGATCAACACCGGCGGGAAGGAACTGACCCTCGCCGACCTCCGAGGTCGCGTAGTGATCTTGGATTTCTGGACGTTTTGCTGCATCAACTGCCTGCATGTTCTCGACGAGCTCCGTGAGTTGGAGGAGAAGCACCGCGACACCCTCGTGATCGTCGGTGTCCACTCCCCCAAGTTCGTCCACGAGGCCGAGCACCAGGCCGTCGTCGACGCCGTCGAGCGGTACGAGGTGCATCACCCCGTCCTCGACGACCCCGAGCTCGCGACCTGGAAGCAGTACGCCGTACGCGCCTGGCCGACGCTCGTCGTCATCGATCCCGAGGGGTATGTCGTCGCCCAGCACGCGGGTGAGGGGCACGCCAACGCCATTCGGACGCTCGTCGAGGAGCTGGAGGCCGAGCACGGGGCCAAGGGGACGCTGCGGCGTGGGGACGGGCCGTACGTGCCGCCGGAGCCCGTGGCGACCGATCTGCGCTTCCCCGGCAAGGCGGTCCTGCTGCCCTCCGGGAACTTCCTGGTCTCCGACACCACCCGCCACCAGCTCGTCGAGCTGGCGCCGGACGGGGAGACCGTGGTGCGCCGGATCGGGGACGGCGAGTTCCGTGAGCCCCAGGGACTCACCGTGCTGCCCGACGGCACGGTCGTCGTCGCCGACACCGTGAACCACGCGCTGCGCACGTACCACCCCGAGAGCGGCGCCATCGAGCTGCTCGCCGGCACCGGGAAGCAATGGTGGCAGGGGTCGACCACCTCCGGGCCGGCCCTGGAGGTCGACCTCTCGTCGCCGTGGGACGTGGCCTGGTGGCAGGGCAAGGTGTGGATCGCCATGGCCGGCGTCCACCAGCTGTGGACCTACGACCCCGCGACGCGGACCGTCGAGGTCGCGGCCGGTACGACCAACGAAGGGCTCGTCGACGGGCCGGCCGCCGAGGCCTGGTTCGCGCAGCCCTCCGGGCTCGCCGCCACCGAGGACCGGCTGTGGATCGCCGACTCGGAGACCAGCGCCCTGCGCTGGATCGACACCGACGGCGTCGTCCACACCGCCGTCGGTACCGGCCTCTTCGACTTCGGCCACCGCGACGGCGCCGCCGCCGAGGCGCTCCTCCAGCACCCGCTGGGCGTGACCGCCCTCCCCGACGGGTCGGTCGCCGTCAGCGACACGTACAACCACGCCCTGCGCCGCTTCGACCCGGCGACGGGTGAGGTGACGACCCTCGCCACCGATCTGCGCGAGCCGAGCGACGCCGTCCTCGTCGGGGACGAGATCGTCGTCGTCGAGTCGGCGCGGCACCGGCTGACCCGCCTGCGGCTGCCCGAGGAAGCCGTCCAGGTCGAGGCGGTCGCCCACCGCACGCAGCGCGAGGCCACCGAGGTGGCGCCCGGCCGGCTCCGGCTCGACGTCGTCTTCCAGGCGCCGACGGGGCAGAAGCTGGACGAGCGGTACGGCCCCTCGACCCGGCTCCTGGTCTCCTCGACCCCGCCGGAACTGCTGCTCGCCGGCGAGGGCACCGGTACGGACCTCTTCCGGGAACTGGACCTCAACCCGGCGATCACCGACGGCGTGCTGCACGTGTCGGCGATGGCGGCGTCCTGCGACGACGACCCGGCCAACGAGTACCCGGCCTGCCATGTGCACCAGCAGGACTGGGGCGTACCGGTGAAGGTGACGGCGGCGGGCGCCCAGCGGCTCCCGCTCATCCTCGCCGGGATGGACGCCTAGAGGGTGACGCCTGGCGGACACGACCTGATCGTGTCCGCCAGGCGTCAGGCGTCCACGGGCCGACAGGCCCAGGCGCCCTCGGGCCCGTCGCGGCGGCACTAGGGGGTGTCCGACAGATCATGGCCGGGGCCGCGGCGTCTGGCACGGCACCTCGCCGCGTTGCCGAAACGCCCGAATAGCTCCGCTGTTAGGTCATTCCGGCGCCTTGCGATGTACCGCACCAGTCGCCGCGTCCTATCCGGCCCTGATCCGCCGGACACCCCCTAGCGCACGAACCCCTGGTTCTTGGAAGGGCGCCCCGCCGCCCCGTCCAGGCAGCCCTCCACCCATGCTCCGGGGTCGTGGACGGCCCGGTCGCCGCCCATTCCCCAGCGCTCCATGTCCGCGCACTCGCCGGACAGCAGCGCTCGGGTCCGCTCCCCGTCCAGGTCGGCCTTCCGGATCCGGACGGCCTGGAGATAGCCGCCCTCGTAGGCGATGTCCGTGCCCCAGGGCGGGCGTTCGTTGTACGTGGCGATGCCGTAGCCCGCCACGGCCGTGCCGATCAGCACGGCCGTGGCGACGCAGGCGATGAACTTCCCCCGGGGAGGGCCCTCGTGACGATCCATGAGGTCGACGGTGTCAGGAGTGGCCTTTCCCGGATGTTTCGTCCGGTGCCGTGCGCGGCGCCGGACGCCCCGGGTCGTGGGCGCTGGGGCTGTCAGTAGCCGCCGTCGCGCCGGTCCTCGTCCACGACCGTGGGAGCCGTCGGCGGGACGACGACCCGTCGGCGCCGGGCGATGCTGGTGAACGTGGCCAAGCCGATGAGACCGACCGCCATCATGATCAGTCCGACCAGGTCGAGGTTGACGCCGTCGAGCTCCCAGTCCGTGGCGAACGTGAGGATCGCGCCCACGGCGATGAGGATGATGCAGCCTCCCAGGCCCATGAATCCCGCCTCCTAGTGGGTAGTCAGGATCGGGTACCCGGGTCGGGGGTGACTATCCCTCCAGGAACGCCACGAGCGCGTTCGCGAGCAGGTACGGGTCCTTGGCGCCGCACAGTTCGCGGGCGCTGTGCATGGAGAGGATCGCGACGCCGATGTCGACGGTCGTGATGCCGTGGCGGGCGGCGGTGATGGGGCCGATCGTCGTGCCGCACGGCATCTCGTTGTTCGACACGAACGTCTGCCACGGCACGCCGGCCTTCTCGCAGGCCGCGGCGAACACGGCGCGGCCGCTGCCGTCGGTGGCGTAGCGCTGGTTGACGTTCATCTTGAGGATCGGGCCGCCGTTGGCGCGCGGGTGGTGCGTCGGGTCGTGGCGCTCCGCGTAGTTGGGGTGGACGGCGTGGCCGGTGTCGGAGGAGAGGCAGACGGTGCCGGCGAAGGCCCGGGCCTTGTCCTCGTACGCGCCGCCGCGCGCGAAGACGGAGCGCTCCAGGACCGAGCCGAGCAGCGGGCCCTGGGCGCCGGTGTCGGACTCGGAGCCGTTCTCCTCGTGGTCGAAGGCGGCGAGGACCGGGATGTACGCGAGGTCGGGCTGCGCGGACACGGCGGCGAGGGCGGCCACGCCCGCGTGGACGGAGATCAGGTTGTCCATGCGGGGGCCGGCGACGAGTTCGCGGTCGCGGCCGAGGTAGGTGGGGGCCTCGACGGAGTGGACCATCAGGTCCCAGCCGGCCACGTCCTCGGCGTCGACGCCGGCTTCCTGGGCCACGAAGGAGATCAGGTCGCCCTCGTGGACCTCGCCGAGGCCCCAGATGGGCTGCATGTGGCGCTGCCGGTCGAGCTTGAGGCCGTCGTTGGCCTGGCGGTCGAGGTGGATGGCGAGCTGCGGCACGCGCAGCACGGCGCGGTCCACGTTCACCAGGTGGTGGCTGCCGTCGCGGAGGGTGAGGCGGCCGGCGAGGCCGAGGTCGCGGTCGAGCCAGGTGTTGAGCAGCGTTCCGCCGTACGTCTCGACGGCCACCTGCCGCCAGCCCTGCGCGCCCATGTCGGGCTGCGGCTTGACCCGCAGGTTGGGGGAGTCGGTGTGGGCGCCGACGATCCGGAACGGGGTGTGGGTGTCGGCGCCCTCGGGCACGTACCAGGCGATGAGCGCCCCGCCGCGGATCACGTACTTCCCGCCGGCGGAGGCGTCCCAGGCCGCGGTCTCCTCGACCTGCCTGAAGCCTGCCTTCTCCAGTCGCTCGGCGGCGTTCGCCACGGCGTGGTACGGCGACGGGGACGCCGCCAGGAAGGTCATGAGGTCGTCGGTGTGGCCGCGGTCGAAGCGGGCAGTGCTCGTCATGGGTTCACCTTACGCAGGCGTCGGAATGCGAGAACGGCGCCCCGAAAGACGGAACGGCCCACTCCCCTCCCCGGGAGCGAGCCGTTCGTCAGTGGACGGGGGCGCGTACTAGAACGCGGCCTCGTCCAGGTCCATCAGCGAGCCGTCGACGGCCTCGGCGAGGGCGCGCTCGGCGCTGACGCCCGGCAGGACGTTGGCGGCGAAGAACTTCGCGGCCGCGATCTTGCCCGTGTAGAAGGTCTGGTCCTTGGCGGAGGCGCCGGCGGCCAGCTTCTCGGCGGCGACGGCCGCACCCTTGAGGAGCAGGTAGCCGACGACGACGTCACCGGAGGCCATCAGCAGGCGGGTGGTGTTGAGGCCGACCTTGTAGATGTTCTTGACGTCCTCGCCGGTGGCGGTGAGGTCGGTGAGCATCGCGCCGACGATGCCCTCGAGGTCCACGGCCGCCTTGGCGAGCGCGTCGCGGGCGCCGGCCAGCTCCTCGCCGCCGGTGCCGACCGCGAGGAACTTCTTGATCTCCTCGGCCAGCGCGTTCAGGGACGCGCCCTGGTCGCGGACGATCTTGCGGAAGAAGAAGTCCTGGCCCTGGATGGCCGTGGTGCCCTCGTAGAGGGTGTCGATCTTGGCGTCCCGGATGTACTGCTCGATCGGGTACTCCTGCAGGAAGCCGGAGCCGCCGAAGGTCTGGAGCGACTGCGCGAGCTGCTCGTAGCCCTTCTCGGAGCCGTAGCCCTTCACGATCGGCAGCAGCAGGTCGTTCAGGCCGATCTCGGCCTTCGCGTCCTCGCCGGCGGCCTCCTTGACCTGGATCGCGTCCTGCACGGCGGCCGTGTAGAGGACGAGGGAGCGCATGCCCTCCGCGTACGCCTTCTGCGTCATCAGCGAGCGGCGGACGTCGGGGTGGTGCGTGATGGTGACCTTGGGCGCGGCCTTGTCCATGAAGTTCGCCAGGTCGGTGCCCTGGACGCGCTCCTTGGCGTACTCCAGGGCGTTGAGGTAGCCCGTGGAGAGGGTGGAGATCGCCTTCGTGCCGACCATCATGCGGGCGAACTCGATGATGAGGAACATCTGGCGGATGCCGTCGTGCTTGTCGCCGATCAGCCAGCCCTTGGCGGGGTGCTGGTCGCCGAAGGTCATCTCGCACGTGTTGGAGGCCTTGAGGCCCATCTTGTGCTCGACGTTGGTGGCGTAGACGCCGTTGCGCTCGCCCAGCTCGCCGGTCTCCCAGTCGAAGTGGTACTTCGGCACGAGGAAGAGCGAGAGGCCCTTGGTGCCCGGGCCGTGGCCCTCGGGGCGGGCGAGGACGTAGTGGAGGATGTTCTCCTCCATGTCGTGCTCACCGGAGGTGATGAAGCGCTTCACGCCCTCGATGTGCCAGGAGCCGTCGTCCTGCTGGATCGCCTTGGTGCGGCCGGCGCCGACGTCCGAGCCGGCGTCCGGCTCGGTGAGGACCATGGTGGAGCCCCACTGGCGCTCGACGGCGATCTGCGCGACCTTCTTCTGCGCCTCGTTGCCCTCGTTGAAGAGGATGCCGGCGAAGGCCGGGCCGGAGGAGTACATCCACACGGCCGGGTTCGCGCCGAGGATCAGCTCCGCGTAGGCCCAGATCAGGGAGCGCGGGGAGGTGGTGCCGCCGATCTCCTCGGGCAGGCCGAGGCGCCAGTACTCGGAGTCCATGAAGGCCTTGTAGGACTTCTTGAAGCTGGCCGGGACCGGGGCGGTGTTCGTCTCGGGGTCGAAGACCGGCGGGTTGCGGTCGGCGTCGGCGAAGGACTCGGCCAGCTCGTTCTCGGAGAGGCGGGTCAGCTCCTCCAGAACGCTCTTGGCGGTCTCGACGTCCATCTCCTCGAACGGACCGGTGCCGTACACCTTGTCGCGCCCGAGCACCTCGAAGAGGTTGAACTCGATGTCGCGGAGATTCGACTTGTAGTGCCCCATGGCGACGGCTCCGTAAGGATCGGGGAGGCGGATGTCCTGGTATGCGAGCGTGCTCGTACTACCGGTGAGTAGCCCACGCTTCTCTACGATGATGCTACCCGCCGGTAATAAGAGCAACCCCCATCCGGCCATCTGTGACGCGAGCCGCAGAAAAAGGGGCCCGGGGCGCACCCCCGGGGTCCGGGGGTGCGCCCCGGGGCCCTTCTCGTCGTCGGTGCGGGAGCAAGAGAAAGGGGCCGATGCGAAGAATCGTGCGAATGGCCGGGTGCTTCGGTCGGACGCCGTGCGGTGCCCGGGGGTCCGTGGCCCGTTCTCGGGGGTTCGTGCCCCTTTTGTCGTCCGTGCCCGGGGTGTGCGCTCCGTCTCGGCCGACCTGATCCGCTCTGCGCGCCGCGTCCGCTCGCTAGGCTGGGGCCCATGTACGGCTACGACCAGAATCAGGGCGCCCAGCAGCAGTACGCCCCGCCGCCGCAGCAGCCGATGTCGGGCGGCGTGCAGGGCGGGATGCAGGGCGGGTACGGGCAGCAGGCTCCCCTGTATCCGGAGCCGTCGCCGCCGTCGCTCGCCGACGCCGTACGGGCCTTCACGACCGGGTCCCTCGCAGCCGAGGACTTCCAGCAGATCTTCGCGACCTCGAAGGTCTACTGCCCGCGCGGGGACAACCCCGGCTTCCTCGCCCTGCACAACACCCAGCAGCCGGTCATCCCGATGTTCACCTCGCTGAAGGAGCTGCGCCGGTACGCCGGCAAGGAGTCGAAGTACTTCGTGATCACCGGCGCCGAGGTGATCGACCTGCTCCCGACCGGCTACGGCTTCGTCCTCGACATGGAGGGCGACCACCGGATGGTCTTCGACGCGAAGGCCGTGGAACAGATGGTCGACTTCGCGATGCGGCGGATGTACGGCTGACGCACGCTGGAGAAGTGGGAGAACGCCCGGGAGGAATTCCTCCCGGGCGTTCCGCGTTCCGGGTGGCAGGAAGTTCATCGTTCAACTAAACTGGTTGCACAAGGAGGTCCCGCCATGCCCGCTGTGACTGTCGAGAACCCGCTCGCCCTGCCGCGCGTCGCCGCCCCTGCCGACGCCGTCTCCCGCCCCGTGCTCGCCGTGACCACGGCCCCGTCCGGCTTCGAGGGCGAGGGCTTCCCGGTGCGCCGCGCGTTCGCCGGGATCAACTACCAGTACCTCGACCCGTTCATCATGATGGACCAGATGGGAGAGGTGGAGTACGCCCCCGGTGAGCCCAAGGGCACCCCGTGGCACCCCCACCGCGGCTTCGAGACCGTCACGTACATCATCGACGGGATCTTCGACCACCAGGACTCCAACGGCGGTGGCGGCACCATCACCAACGGCGACACCCAGTGGATGACCGCCGGCTCCGGACTCCTCCACATCGAGGCCCCGCCGGAGTCCCTCGTCGTGAGCGGCGGACTCTTCCACGGACTCCAGCTGTGGGTGAACCTGCCCGCCTCCGACAAGATGATGGCCCCGCGCTACCAGGACATCCGCGGCGGCCAGGTGCAGCTGCTGACCTCCCCCGACGGCGGCGCGCTGCTCCGCGTCATCGCCGGCGACCTCGAAGGGCACGCCGGCCCGGGCGTCACGCACACCCCGATCACGATGATCCACGCGACGATCCGGCCGGGAGCCGAGGTGACCCTGCCGTGGCGCGAGGACTTCAACGGGCTCGTGTACGTCCTCGCGGGGCGCGGCTCCGTCGGTGCGGAGCGACGGCCGGTCCACATGGGCCAGACCGCCGTCTTCGGCAAGGGCGGCGCGCTGACGGTCCGGGCCGACGAGAAGCAGGACGGGCACACGCCCGACCTGGAGGTCGTCGTCCTCGGCGGGCAGCCGATCCGCGAACCGATGGCCCACTACGGCCCGTTCGTCATGAACACCCAGGCCGAGCTGCGCCAGGCCTTCGAGGACTTCCAGGCGGGGCGCCTCGGCACGATCCCGGCGGTGCATGGCATGGGCGAGGGAGGGCTGTAGGGCCCTGGGGGCACATTGGCGGAAAACTGCCCAGGGCGCTCTCCCCTCCACCTTGTCTGCACCTTGAGGCGTGTGAGGGCGAAGAGCGCGTGCGAGGACCCGGCGACCGAAGGTCGCCGGGTCCGTTCTTTAGCACAAGAGATGCTCCGTCAACTAGGGGATCCATATGAGAGTTGGCGAAAAATGCTTGACGCATCTATGTCAATCCTGTGATGATCATGGGCGTTTACGGGGTGGCTCTCCTCGTTTCGTTCACCAGGCGGACACGTTGTGCACGCCCCTGCGTGGACTCATCGAACGTAGGGGGCACCCCTCGCTCGGGTGCCGCTTCCATGGCCGGGGACGTCCCCGATGCCGGAGAGGGCCCACGGGAATGAGGAGTAACCGCATGCTGAAGAAGGCTCTCGGAACCGCCGCTGCCGCCGTGGCGGTGCTGGCCGTCACCACGGCCCCGGCGTCTGCCGACGAATACTGGAAGCCGCACCACCGTTCATCCGGCAACGCCAACTCTTCCAAGTGCTACGTCCCCGGACTTCAGGGATCGATGCCGATGTGCCTGTTCTGGCACAACACCGGAACCCAGGCGGTGTGGGCCCAGGAGGGAAGCACCTACGACCTGGCCGGCGAGAGGTTCCGCGAGAACACCGGAACCGGCTCCGGTTCGTACGTGAAGAACAACGCCACCGCCATGGAGGTCCGGTACAGCCAGGGTGTCGGGGGCACCGTCTGGTTCAACAGTGGTTACGCGGGCAACTGGGACTACGCCTACGACGACCAGGGCGGACCGCTCTACTACACCTGGAACGAGAACGCCTCGACCATGGTCGGCATCGGCACCCGCTGGTCCATCACCCTCTGACCCGCGGCTCTTTCCTCCACCCCGATGTACCGGGCGGCAGCCGGAATCTGCCGCCCGGTACATCGGCAATTCTTCCCTCCCGGCCCGCCTCTCGCGCAAGGTGCCTTCATGATCACGACTCGTTCCGCTCGTACCCGGCTGACCGCGGCCGTACTTACGGTGCTCGCCGCCACCGCCTGCAGCTCCGGCGGCGAGGAAGCCGGGAGTGACCGAGCGGCGCCGCCCGCCAAGGAGCAGCGTGAGGTTCCCGGCGTCGGCAAGGTCGAGGAGAAGGACGCCACGAGCGACCTGGTCCTGCCGATCGACGCCTACGACGTGTCCACCGACCGCATCGTGCAGACCGGGCAGGCCCTCAACCTGCTGAAGAAGCAGTGCCTGTCCCGCTTCGGCCTGCAAACGCAGGCACTGCCCGCCGCGACGGTCACTCAAGGCTCCGCGCACACTCGCCGCTACGGCACCCCCGCCTCTCTCGAAGTCGCCCAGAAGTACGGCTTCCACATGCCCCAGGGGGACCCACGGGCCCTGACCGCCAATCAGATGGTGCGTCAGCCGACCGCCGTCACCGAGGTGTTGCGCGGCATGAAGGAGGGCAGCAGCGAGCCCGTGACCACGTACAACGGGATGAAGGTGCCCGAGGGCGGCTGTGCCGGGGAGGCCCAGCGCAAGCTGGCGAACGGCAAGGAGGACCGGGTCGGGCACGCCGAGACCGCCGCGGCGATCAAGGCGCGCTCCTTCGAGGTCGCCAAGAACGATCCGCGGGTGATCGCCGCGGAGAAGAAGTGGGCCGGCTGCATGGCCGGCAAGGGCTACAGCGTCTACAAGAGCCCGTTCGACGCGATCGGCGACCGGAAGTGGAGTGCGCCGAAGGCCACTTCGGAGGAGATCGAGACGGCAGTGGCCTCCTGGACGTGCGGCAAGGAGTCCAACGTCGTCGGCACCTGGGTGGCGGTGGAGACCGCGTACCAGCAGGACCAGATCGAGGAGAACGCCGAGACGCTCAAGGAGGAGCAGAAGACGCAGGAGAGCGACGCCAAGCGGATCAACGGGATCATCGCAGCGGCGGGGGCGCAGTAGTGCCCCTGGGACCGGCGGGCCGCCGCCGGGCCGGGCTCCTGACCGCGGCGGCCACCGCGCTGCTCTCCCTCGGCGGGGTGCTCGGCTCCACGATGGTGAAGTCGCCCGCACAGGCTGTCGCCGACAGCGCGCCCCCCACCCCGAGTGTGATCACCGCCGCGGTGGAGCGGCAGAAGCTGGTGCGCACCCTCGTCTTCCGCGGGGACTTCGCCACCGGACGGCAGACCGAGATCGCGCCGACCGCGATCGCCGCGACGGGCAAGGACGGAGCGCAGGGCGAGAGCGGTGCGCGGAGTTCGCTGGTGGTCACCAAGGTGCTGGTGGCGGAGGGCGACCGGGCGAAGGCGGGCCGGCCGCTGGCCGAGGTCTCCGGCCGCCCGGTGTTCGTCCTGCCCGGCGCGCTCCCCGGCTACCGTGACCTGCTGCCGGGCATCTCCGGCGACGACGTCGACCAGCTCCAGAAGGCCCTGGCGAGCCTCGGTATCGGACGCGGAGGCGACCGGAGCGGATACTTCGGCCCGGGTACGAAGGCCGCCGTCGCCGCGCTGTACCGGCGGATGGGATACGAGCCTCCCGTCACCGGAGCCCGGACGGAAGAGGCGGTACGGCAGGCCAGGACGGCGTGGGAGGAAGCGTCCGCGACCGTCACGCAGCTGGAGCAGGGGACCCCTTCCGGATCGAACGGGGAAGCGACGACAGAGGGTCCGGACGGCGACGGCTCCACGGCAGGATCCGGTACGGAGGCCGGCCGCGCCGCCGGCCCCGCGGCCGATCCGGAGGGGGCCCGTAAGCGGCTGCGGGAGGCGAAGGAGGCGTACGACCTCGCCGTCGCCGCGGACGGGGTGATGCTGCCCGCCTCGGAGGCCATCTTCGTGAAGGACCTGCCGGCCCGGGTGTCCGGTCTCCCGGCGGCCGTGGGCGACCGTCTGGAGGGGCCCGTCGTGGTGCTCACCAGCGGCGGTCCACGGCTCACCGGCTACCTGGATCCGACCCTCGAGGGGCGCCTCGTGCCGGGGACCCGGGTGGAGGTGACCAGCGAGACCCTGGGCATCACGGTGTCCGGGAAGGTCGCCTCGATCGGCGAGCGGGTGACACCAGGCGACGCCAAGGACGCCAAGGGCCAGGGCCAGGGCCAGGGCAAGAGCCAGGGTGCGGGAGCGTCGGTGAACGGGAACGCCCCCTACCTGCCGGTCACGGTCACCCCGGACAAGGCGTGGGACGACCGGCTGGAAGGCCACAACGTCATGATCACCGTGACGTCCCCGCTCACCGGCACCGCCGTCCTGGTCGTACCGCAGGCCGCGCTGCTGACCGGAGCGGACACCCACACCACGGTGACGGTGCAGGGGCCCGGCGGTCGTGAGCGGAAGGTGCGGGTCACCGCCGGCCCCTCGGCGGACGGCCTGGTCCAGGTCACCCCGGCCCGCGGCGAGCCCCTGCGGGAGGGCGACCGGGTCGTGGTCGGCCGGTGAGCCCGCTGCGTCTGCCGCGCCCCTTCCGGGGGCGCCCCGCGGGCCTCGGACCGGCCGCCGGGAACACGTCCCCGGACCTGACCTCGGCCTCCGGCCTGGCCTCGGCCTGGGACCCGGACCTGGCCTCGGCCTCCGACCTGGCCTCCGACCTGGCCTCGGCCTCGGACCCGGCCCTGGACCCGGACCCGGACCCGGGGGCGGCTTCCGCCCCGGGGCCTGGCGTCGGCGCCTCCTCCGTCCCGGTCATCCGGCTCACCGGGGTCACTCGCACCTTCCCCGGCACCGTGGAGGTGCACGCGCTGCACCCGGTCGACCTCGTCGTGGAGCGCGGCGAGTTCACGGCGATCGTCGGACCCTCCGGCTCGGGCAAGTCCACCCTGCTCAACCTGCTCGGTCTGCTCGACCGGCCGAGCTCGGGCACCTACGAACTCTCCGGGACCGATGTCGCCGGTCTGCGGGAACGACAGCGGACCGCGGCGCGGGGACACCGCATCGGATTCGTCTTCCAGTCCTTCCACCTGCTGCCCCATCGGACCGTCACGGAGAACGTGGTCCTGGCGCAGCTCTACACCGCGACGCGCACGCGGCCCCAGGTGCGGACCGAGCGGGCGCGGGAGGCCCTGCGTCGGGTGGGCCTCGGACACCGGCTGGACGCGCTGCCCACCACGCTCTCGGGTGGCGAGCGCCAGCGTGTGGCCATCGCCCGCGCGCTGGTCAACCGGCCGGCCCTGCTGCTGTGCGACGAACCGACCGGCAACCTCGACACCCGCACCTCAGAAATGATCATGAACCTCTTCGTCGAACTCCATGCCGAAGGCCAGACCATCGTCGTCATCACCCACGACCCGGCCGTCGCTGCGCGTGCCCAGCGCACCGTCACCCTCCGGGACGGCCGGATCGTGTCCTCGGAACGCGCCGGGCTCCCCGCCGGGGCAGCCGGATGACCGACCTGCCCTCCACCACCCGGTTCCGCGCGCGCGACCTGGTGGCCGAGTCCCTGGCCGGACTGCTGCAGCGGCCGGGCCGGTCCGTCCTGACCATGCTGGGCACGGTTCTCGGCGTGGGGGCGTTCGTCGCCGTCCTCGGGCTCACCTCGACCGCGACCGGGCAGATCGGCAAGGCGTTCACCACGCTGAAGGCGACCACCGTCACCGTCCTCGACCACCTTCCCGAGGACAGCGCCACCGCGCCGGAGCTCCACTTTCCCGCCGACGCCGACGAACGCGTCCAGCGCCTCAACGGCGTGGAGGCGGCCGGCGTCTGGTGGCAGCCCTCGCTGCGCAACCCCTCGGTGGGCACTCGGCCCGGGCGCCCGGGAGAGGACGGCGACGGGGCTCAGGGAATACGTGTCTACGCGGCCTCGCCCGGCCTGCTGGCCGCGACGCGGGCCGAGGTCTCCTCGGGGGTGCTCTACAACCAGTTCCACCGCGGCCGGGCTGAACCGGTGTGTGTACTCGGTGCCGGGGCGGCCCGCATCCTCGGCGTCAGCCGCGTGGACAACCAGCCGGTTGTGTTCGTGGACAACACCGCGTACACGGTCGTCGGGATCGTCGCCGACGCGGAGACCGTCCCCGAACTGATGCTGGGCGTCATCCTGCCGGAGACCACCGCGCTCCAGGCCTATGGCCCGCCGGTCGACGCACCCGCCACCATGGTGATCCGCACCAGGCCCGGAGCCGCCTCCCTGATCGCGGACCAGGCCCCGCTCGCCCTCCGTCCGGACGCCCCGCAGCACCTCACGGCCGTGCCGCCGCCCGACCCGCACACCCTGCGGGACTCCGTGGACACCTCGCTGTCCGGCCTGTTCCTGCTGCTCGCGGCGATCTGCCTGGTGATCGGGGCCGTCGGCATCGCCAACACCACCCTGGTCGCGGTCCTGGAACGGCGCGGCGAGATCGGCCTGCGGCGCGCACTCGGGGCGCGCCCCTCGCACGTGGCGGGCCAGTTCCTCGCGGAGTCCACCGCGCTCGGCACGCTCGGCGGGCTGATCGGCGCGGCGATCGGCGTCGGCGTGGTGGTCGCGGTCGCCCTCGCCCAGGGCTGGACCGCGATCGTCCACCCCTATGTCGCCCTGCCCGCCCCCGCCGTCGGGTCCCTCACCGGTCTCCTCGCCGGTCTCTACCCATCGCTGCGGGCTGCCCGCGTCGAACCCCTGGAAGCCCTGAGGCAGTGAGCACGGTGTGCCACCCCGGCCCGGGGTGGCACACCTCTTCCACCCGTACCTACCCGCGCCCATGGACGCGGCCGTATCTCGTATGCGCTTCCCTGACGAGGCGTCACTCATCCGGGTCCGTAGCGCAGGACGACACGCCGGGTGCCGTGGTCCGGTGGACGGGTGCAGACGCCGAGTCCCCGCCCCCTCCTCCCCGAGGTCGCCCGCCGCGTCGCCGCCTGGTGCGTCGTCCTGCTGCTCGTCGCGGGGGTCGCCGCGGTCGCGATCTGGCTGTGCGTGGTGTTCCAGACGGCTGTCACACCTGTCCTGCTCGCGATCCTCGGCACCGCGCTCCTCGGGCCGCTCTACCGGCGCCTGCTGCGGATGAAGGTGCGGAAGTCGCTCGCCGCCGGGCTCACGGTCCTCGCGGTCCTCGGCTTCGTCGGCGGCGCCACCTACATCGTGGTCCTCGCGCTCATCGAGACCGGCGACCAGATCATCGCCTCGCTGCGGCAGGCCGCCGTCGACATCGCCGACCATCTGGGCGCGGCCGGGACCTCGATCGACGACCTCGCCAAGAACGCGAAGGCGCTGCTGGAGAAGTTCGGCGGGACCGCCGCCTCCGGGGTGCTCTCGGGGCTGAGCGTCGTCGCCCAGGTGGCCGCCATGGGCGTCCTCGCCCTGCTGCTGATCTTCTTCTTCCTCAAGGACTCCGACAAGGCCGCCGGGGCCCTGCGCTCGCTCGCCCCCCGCTCGACCGGCGACACGCTGGAGGCCATGGGCCGCCGCGCGTTCGAGGCCGTCGAGGGGTTCATGCGCGGGACGACCGTCGTCGCCCTCGTCGACGCGGTCCTCATCACCATCGGGCTGCTGATCCTGCGCGTGCCCGGCGCCGTCGGGCTCGGTGCGCTCGTCTTCGTCACCGCCTACATCCCGTACCTCGGCGCGTTCCTCTCCGGGGCCGTCGCCGTCCTCGTCGCCCTCGCCGATCGCGGCTTCGTCATCGCGCTGTGGGTCCTCGGGGTCGTCCTGGCCGTCCAGGTCATCGAGGGCAACGTCCTCCAGCCCGCAATCCAGAGCCGGACCGTTCAGATGCATCCGGCCGTCGTCATGCTCGCCATCACGGCGGGGGCGTCCGTCGCCGGGATCCTGGGCATGTTGCTGGCCGTACCGGTGACGGCGGCCGCCTTCGGGGTGATCGGCGAGCTGCGGAGCCGGTACGGGACCCAGGACACGGGCACTTCGGGCGCGGGCGCCCCGGCCGAGGAGTGACGTCGGCGCTCAGGTCGCCGCCGGGATGCCGCCCGGCTCGAAGGACGCCAGCATCTGCTCGAGTGCCGCCTGGTCCGGGCCCACGAACGGGTCCGAGTCCGGGGCCATCGTGATCGTCTCGATCATCAGGTCGGTCATCCGCACCGCGGGCGGCAGATGGGTCGACAGCACGATCTCCGGGTTCATCTCCCGCAGCGGCTCGACCGTCGCCCGGTACTTCGCCTGGTCCACGACATGCACCCACGGGCTGTCCACGGTCGCCCACAGCAGCTGCGCCTGCCGCAGCTCCTCGGGCTTGAGGTCGTTCGCGTGCCCGCTCTCGGCGAGCTCCGCGGTCGGCATCGGGCCGCCGAAGCAGTCGGAGCTGAAGCAGATCCGGGTCTTCTCGTCGTAGAAGCCCACCGTGGCGGGGTTGTCGTAGAGCGGTGGCTTGAAGGCGTGCAACATACGGTCGCCGACGTCGAGGGACTGACCGGGGTTGAGGAAGTAGACGCGGTCCATCGGCAGCGGGCGCTCGGTGGTCATGATCCCGGCGCCGATGAAGGTGGTCACGACCTTGGCCTTCGGCGCGGCCACGAGCAGGTCGAAGATGCCGCCGGTGTGATCGCGGTCGGGGTGGGTGAGCCAGATCCAGCGGACGTCGGCGGGGTCCATGACGGAGCCGAGGGCGCTGACGAAGTTCCGGTCGGAGAGGGAGAGTCCGGTGTCGACGACGACCGGTTCCTTGGCGGTGAGGACGTACGCGTTGGCGGGGATGTGGCCGATCCCCGGGACTTCGAGGCTGTCGGCCAGAACAGTGGTGTCGCTGCCGACCTTGTGGGTGTCCATGGCAAACTCCGTGGTCCCCCCGGCGACGGCCGTACGACACCAGTCTCCCGCGCCGGACCAGGTGGCGCGCGCGGTGGCGCCGGGCCCGTGCGCGCCTCGCGGTGGCGACCCACGGCTCCGGGCCTGTCCGCGCCTCGCGGGCGGTGCTGCCCGCACCCGAGGGGCTGGCCCCGGCCCCGAGGCGCTGCCGCGCACCCGAGGCCCGCTCAGGCGCCGCACCCGCGCGCGGTGGCCGCGCGCCCGTCCGGTCAGCCCCCACGCGCGCGTGGGGCCCTACGCGCATGCGCCGCCCCCACGCGCGCGTGCAGCCTCTACGCGCCGACGCCGCCCTCTCCCTTCGCCGGCTCGTTCAGTTCGAACCAGATCGACTTGCCCTCGCCCCGCGGGTCCACGCCCCACGCGTGCGCCAGCATCTCCATCAGGACCAGGCCGCGACCCGACGACGCCATCTCGCCCGGGTGTCGCTTGTGCGGCAGCTCGTCGCTCGCGTCCGCGACCTCCACCCGCAGCCGGCGGCCGCCGTCGTCGCAGGTCACCTCCGCGACGATCAGGGCGTCGCCGTCCGTGTGGATCAGGACGTTGGTGACCATCTCGGAGACCATCAGGACCGCCGAGTCGAGCTGGTCCTCGTCCGCCCAGTCGTGCAGGAGCTGGCGCATGTGCTGGCGGGCCGCCGCGATCCGTTCCGGTTCCGCCTGGGCGACGGTCATCATCGTGCGGCGCGGCGCCTCGCGGACGGCCGGGCCCTGGCGGGACAGGAGCAGGACCGCGATGTCGTCCTCGCGCCGGTCGGCGAGCGGCCCGGTCGTGTGGTGGGAGCCGGGGCCGTGGACGGCCTCGACGAGGCTGTCGGCCAGGTCCTCCAGGGAGTCCCCGTCGTGCCCTTCGAGCAGCGCACGGATGCGTTCCCAGCCGCTGTCCAGGTCGTGGCCGCCGGTCTCCAGGAGCCCGTCGGTGCACATCATCAGGGTCTCCCCGGGCTCCAGGGTGAACCGGGTGGTCGGGTAGTCGGTGTCCGGGTCGATGCCGAGGGGCAGGCCGCCGGCGGTGGGCCGCAGGAGAACCGTCCCGTCGGTCATCCGCACCGCCGGGTCGGGGTGTCCGGCCCGGGCGATGTCCACGGCGCCGGTGACGGGGTCGATCTCCATGTAGAGGCAGGTCGCGAAGCGCGGCCCACCGTTGTGAGTGCCCTTGTCGGGGCCCTCCCCGCCGATCCTGAAGGGCCCGGCCCCGGCTTCGTGCCCGCCCCCGTCCCCGCCCCCGCCCGCGACGGACCCGTCCCCGTCCCCGTCCGTGATCCCGTACAGGAAGCGCGAGGCGCGGGAGAGGACGGCGTCCGGGCGGTGGCCCTCGGAGGCGTACGCCCGCAGCGCGATCCGGAGCTGGCCCATCAGCCCGGCGGCGCGGACGTCGTGGCCCTGGACGTCGCCGATCACGAGCGCGATACGGCCTCCGGGAAGCTGGATCATGTCGTACCAGTCGCCGCCGACCTGGAGTCCGCCGCCGGTGGGGACGTACCGCGCGGCGACGTGCAGGCCCGGGATCCCGGGGCCGAGCACCGGCATCATCGTGCGCTGCAGGCCCAGCGACAGCTCGCGCTCGGACTCCGCGACCCCGGCCCGGGCAAGGGCCTGGGCGAGCATCCGGGCGACCGTGGTCAGGACGGACCGCTCGTCGGGGGTGAAGGCGACCTGGTGTTTGAAGGCGGCCATCCAGGCGCCCATGGTGCGCCCGGCGACGATGAGCGGGAGGTACGCCCACGACTGCCGGCCGAAGCGCTGCGCGAGAGGCCAGGTGACCGGGAAGCGCCGTAGGTACTCCTCCGGCGACGGGAGATAGATCGCCCGCCCGGTCCGTACGACCTCGGCCGCCGGATAGTCGGTGTCGACCGACATCGAGGTGAAGGGGCCCTCGTCGCCCGCGTTGTGCCCGTGGTGGCCGATGATCGTGAGCCGTTCGCCCGCGACCCCGAAGACGGCGAGTCCGTCGGGCGAGAAGCCCGGCATGGAGAGCGAGGCGGCGACCCGCAGCACCTCGGCGGTCGACCGGGCCTCGGCCAGCGCCCGCCCCGCGTCGAGCAGGAACGCCTCGCGCGAGCGGCGCCAGTCGCCGGTGATGGGCGTACGGGCGGCGGTGCCGGGCTGGGGTTCGGCGACCTCCTGGAGCGTGCCGACGAGCTGATAGTCACCGGCCTCGATGAGCGGCTTGGATCTGCTCCGTACGGTACGGATCACCCGTCCGTGTCCGTCCATGATCCGCAGCCGGGCCTCGGCGAGGGTCCCCTCGGCCACGGCGAGGTTCACGACCCCGTCGATCTCGTTCCAGTCGACGGGATGAAAACGGGAGCGGACGGCGGCTTCCGTGAGCTGGACCGGTTCGGCGGGCAGCCCGAGGAGCCGGGCCGCCTCGGCGTCGAGCGTGACGATCCCGGACGCGTTGTCCCAGCACCACATGCCGGTCGCGATCGCGGCCAGGACGTCCTCGGTGCGCATTGCCCTACTTTATGAATATCGGAGTGCTGGTCGCCACTGAGAGTATTCGAAGGTCGATCTTGGGGCGCCCGGTACCCTTGATGGGCCTGGATATGTCCAGGCTCCCCATCGATCCCAGAAGACTGGATGAACGACGATGCATCGGTACAGGTCCCACACCTGCGGCGAGCTCCGCGCCTCTGACGTCGGCACCGACGTCCGGCTGAGCGGCTGGCTGCACAATCGGCGCGACCTGGGCGGCATCCTCTTCATCGATCTGCGCGACCACTACGGCATCACGCAGCTCGTCGCCCGGCCCGGCACCGCCGCGGCCGAGGTCCTCGACAAGCTGACGAAGGAGACCGTCGTCCGTGTCGACGGCAAGGTCGTCTCGCGTGGCGCGGAGAACGTCAACGGGGAGCTCGCCACCGGCGAGATCGAGATCGAGGCCGCCGAGGTCGAGGTCTTGGGCGCGGCGAAGCAGATCCCGTTCACCATCAACGCCGACGACGGCGTGAACGAGGAGCGGCGCCTGGAGTACCGCTTCCTCGACCTGCGCCGCGAGCGGATGCACCGCAACATCATGCTGCGCTCCGCCGTCATCGCCTCCATCCGCTCCAAGATGGTGGCCCTCGGCTTCAACGAGATGGCGACCCCGATCCTCGCCGCGACCTCCCCCGAGGGCGCCCGCGACTTCGTCGTCCCGTCCCGCCTGAACCCGGGCAAGTTCTACGCGCTGCCGCAGGCGCCGCAGCAGTTCAAGCAGCTGCTGATGATCTCCGGCTTCGACCGCTACTTCCAGATCGCGCCGTGCTTCCGCGACGAGGACGCCCGCGCCGACCGTTCGCCGGGCGAGTTCTACCAGCTCGACGTCGAGATGAGCTTCGTCGAGCAGGAGGACGTCTTCCAGCCGATCGAGAAGCTCATGACCGAGCTCTTCGAGGAGTTCGGCGGCGGCCGCCACGTCACCTCCCCGTTCCCGCGGATCCCGTTCCGCGAGTCGATGCTCAAGTACGGCAACGACAAGCCGGACCTGCGGACGTCGCTCGAACTCGTAGACATCTCGGACGTCTTCGAGGCGTCGGAGTTCAAGGCCTTCGCGGGCAAGCACGTCCGCGCGCTCGCCGTCCCGAACACCGGTGACCAGCCGCGCAAGTTCTTCGACCAGCTCGGCGACTTCGCCGTCTCCCTCGGCGCGAAGGGCCTGGCCTGGGTCCGCGTGGGCGAAGGTGGTTCGCTGACCGGCCCGATCGCCAAGTTCCTGACCGAGGAGAACGTCAAGGTCCTCACCGAGCGCCTCGGCCTGGAGCCCGGCCACGCGATCTTCTTCGGCGCGGGCGAGTTCGACGAGGTCTCCAAGATCATGGGCCCGGTCCGGGTCGAAGCCGCCAAGCGTGCCGGCCAGTTCGAGGAGAACGTCTTCCGGTTCGCCTGGATCGTCGACTTCCCGATGTACGAGCGGGACGAGGAGACCGGCAAGATCGACTTCTCGCACAACCCGTTCTCCATGCCGCAGGGCGGCCTCGAGGCCCTGGAGACCCAGGACCCGCTGGACGTCCTCGGCTGGCAGTACGACATCGTCTGCAACGGCATCGAGCTGTCCTCGGGCGCGATCCGGAACCACGAGCCCGAGATCATGTTCAAGGCCTTCGAGATCGCGGGCTACTCGCGCGAGACGGTCGAGCACGAGTTCGCGGGCATGCTCCGCGCCTTCGAGTACGGCGCCCCGCCGCACGGCGGCATCGCCCCGGGCGTGGACCGCATCGTGATGCTCCTGGCCGACGAGCCGAACATCCGCGAGACGATCGCCTTCCCGCTCAACGGCAACGCCCAGGACCTCCTGATGGGCGCCCCGACGGAACTGGACGAGGCCCGCCTGCGCGAGCTGAACATCCAGCTCCGCAAGCCGGTCGAGACGAAGGTCGTGACGGACCGCCCGGTGACGGACGCGGTCCACCCGGACGCGGCGCGGTAGTCGCTGACGTTCACTCGCTGAAGGGCCCGGGATCCTCGGATCCCGGGCCCTTTTGCCGTACGCGTCCAGGTTCTTGGCCGCACGCACAGCAACTCACAGCTGCCGCCCATACCTCTGACAGCGGGGCTTCCTAGGGTCCTCGCCCATGAGCGAGAACGCGAAGCACAAGAGGACCATGACGCGGCGCCGGGCGCTGGTCGCGGGCGGCGGTGTGGTGGTCGCGGCCGGGATCGGCGCCGGGGCGGTCGCGACGGCGTCGGCCGGCTCGTCGGGCAAGGGCACGTCCGGCTCGTCGGGCAAGAGCGCGTCGGGAGAGGCGTGCTACCGCCTGACGTCGGAGACGACCGAAGGGCCGTACTACATCGACGCCGACAAGATTCGGCGGGACATCACCGAAGACCGGGAGGGCATCCCGCTGACCGTGCGGCTGAAGGTGATCGACGCGGACACCTGCAAGCCGCTGCGGAACGCGGCCGTCGACATCTGGCACTGCGACGCGCTGGGGATCTACTCGGGGTACGAGAGCCTGAGCACGGGCGGCGGCGGTGGTGGCGGCGGAACACCGCCGACGGACATGCCGACCGACATGCCGACCGACATGCCGACCGACATGCCGAGCGGGACTCCCACCGGGACACCCCCCACCGGAGGACCTGGCGGCGGTGGCGGTGGCGGCCACGAGGAGCCCACGGACGACAAGCGCTACCTGCGCGGCACCCAACTCACCGACAAACAGGGGTACGTGGAGTTCAAGACGGTCTTCCCCGGCTGGTACCGAGGCCGCTGCGTCCACGTCCACACGAAGGTGCACGTCGGCGGGAAGATGACGTCGACCGGCTACGAGGGCGGCCACACCTGCCACACGGGCCAGCTGTTCTTCGCCGAGTCCGCGGTCCTGGACTCCGCGAAGGTCGCCCCGTACTCCACCAGCACGACGGAACGCACGACGCTCGACGACGACACCATCTATCCGGGCAACGGCACCGAGGGCGGCCTGCTGACGCTCAAGTACCGCAAGGGCGCCATCGCGAAGGGCGTGGTCGCCACCCTCACGATGGGCGTCGACCCGGACGAGACCCACACGGGCACGGACGGCGGCGCACAGCCGGGAGCGTCCGCCTCGGCCTCCGCCTCGTCCTGATCAAGGCGTCACCCGCGTAGCGCGTCCAGGAACAGGGCAGCGGCCAGCAGATGGCCGCTGCCCCTCGGGCTCAGGCCGCGCTCCCGCAGCCGCCGGTCGAAGTCGTCGAGGGCGAGTCGGCCCTCGACGACGCCCCGGGCGCCGTCCTGCACCTCGCGCAGCCCGTGCGGTCCGCCCGCGTGCAGCAGCCCGGTGTCCTGAAGGGTCGTCATGACGACGAGCAGAGCCCGGAGCCGAGCCTCGGGCTCCCGAGCCCCGCCCCGCCGGGCCGCGTCGAGAGCGTCCAATGCCCGTCGTACGTGCGGGAATCCGGCCCGAGCCTCACCCTTCGCGCCGGCGGCCCCGAACCGTACGGACATCGCCGATCCGATCGTGGGCGTACGGGGAGCACGCGGGTCCGGATGGGCGGCGATCTGCCGCGCGAACCCGGTCAACTCCTCCGGAGTCCCTCCCGGCGCGAGCGCGGCCCCGGCGACGAGCAACCCGAGCGGCCACAGAGCCCCGTGATGCAGTCCCCGCCCCCCATCCGCCCGAGCCATGTCCCGCTCCGCGGCCCGCCCGATCGCCCCGAGCTCGACCCGCAACCCCTTGCCGGCCTCCCCGACCCGCCGCGCCACGGCGGCCATCGCAGCAAGCCCGGGCACCATCGCCTCTCCGGCCCACCGCAGGGCCCCGGGGTCCCCCTCGCGCCCGTCCGACAGCCCCGGACTGGGCGTCAACGCGGCCCCGGCCGGCAGCCCCGCCACAGCGGCCCGCCCCAGGCGCCCGTCCTCGCTGCTCACCATCATGCGCGGCAGGCTAGGCCCGGGACCTGGGTACATTCTCGCCCCGGCCTGTGAACCGGCTGTGTCACCCGCAGGTGTGAAGGCTCGGCATCCACAGATCCCGAGCCTCTGGCATATGCCAGGCTGCCCGTCATGGCGACAGCGACGAACCCGGCCGCGAGGGCGGGGGAACACGTACCGTGGAAGGCACCACCGATCCCGGAGGAGGCCCACGTGGGTGCTGTCGAGCAGCGGACGCGTGCCATGACCCAGAGCACGTTCGAGGAGCTCGCGCGCGTGGGCGACCGGCTGAGCGACGCGCTGCGTCTGGAGTTCATCGATGGGAAGATCGGGGAGAAGGCTTTGCCGGACGGCGACCACGGGCGGATCATCGAGTGGCTCACCCGCCGGTGTATTCAGACCGACGTGGGCTGGTGGTTGTACCCGGACCAAGGGCTGCGCGTTGAGACGTACCGCAAGGGCAACGCCCGCCCCGACGGGGTCCTCGCGCCCAGCGGTACGTTCGTTGGCCAGGGTGAATGGGCAGGCACCGAGGGCGTTCTGATGACGGTCGAGGTGACCTCGCACGACTCCGACACCGACCAAAGGGACAGAGTGGAGAAGCCACGTGCCTATGCCGAGGCCGGTATCCCTGTCTATCTGTTGATCGACCGCGTCGCGGGCGAGGTCAAGGTTCACTCCCAGCCCGGCGACGGCCGTTACGACGTGGTCACCACCGTGACCTTCGGCAAGACGGTCATGCTCCCGGACCCGGTGGGCTTCGAGCTGGCCACCGAGCCGCTCAAGGACTGGGTGCACTGAACCGAGCGACGCGCAGCGACGGCCTGCCGCCATCAAGTCATGGGAGTCTCGGGATCAAAGTCAACCATGCCGCGATGTCCGGGTGGATCGGGCCATATTCGCCCAAGATCCCCTGAATCGCCGCCAACGGAGCAATCATGTTTTTGGCACGTCGCAGTCGAAGCATCTGTTCTCGCGGAGCGTTCCGCCAGTTTGTGGCCATCAAGGCGGCTTCGGTGGGCGACATGCCGATGTTGCCAATAATGTACGCGTAAAGCGCGGTAGGGTTTCGCACTTCGTTGGACTCGCTCACTCCGAATTCCTGGATCATGTACGACCGTACGCGTACTGATTCTGCTGCCAGTTTCAAGTGGTCGTCGGCTGCCAGCGTAGACTTCTTGGAGATTGCGGAAAGTGCGAGGCGACCCCATCGGATCCGAGTGTCATTCGAGTACCTGATGGACTGCATCCTGCCGACGCTCAGCTCGCGCAGTTGCTCCCATGCGTCCACTGGCGAAGCTGTCGCCGCGGTTACCTCGACGTGCTGCTCCAATTCTGGCAGCGAGGAGTTGGGAATATCGACTCCGCTTGCGGGTCGATCATCGCCATCCGGAAGATCATCAGAGGAATTTGATTCCTGCACGCTCAAAGGCTTCCCTGCCTGTTTCAAGGCTCTCGAGTGAAGGTTTGTAGTGTCCGCTGCTGTTGTTGATTTCCATGCAGAAGTATGATCCCTGCCCGCCGGCGATCTCCGCTTCGCCCGCAGCCCGTACAGGGGCTCCATTGGTCAGCACGGGGTGCTTCAGTTCCACGGTACCCACGTTCTTCGGTATGACCACCAACTCCCCGTCCATGGTCACCGCCCACTTAATCGTGCCGGAGTTGATAGCCTCGTCGAACCCATCCTGTCCGACCTTCAAAGGTTTCACTCCGAGGCGTTCGGCATCCGCGAGTTCGCCTGCCAATTCACCCGGCAGCTGATTCTCGAAAGGGCACGGGGCCAGGCCTAGCGGGTCGCTCCACGTGTGTGGATTGTGGACGTACGTCGCCGGGTTGGGGGCCGGGGCGAGGCCCAGGGGGTCCTGGCTGAGGTAGCGCGCCGACTCCGGGTCGTAATAGCGGAAGTAGTTGTAGTGGAGGCCCGATTCCGGGTCGAAGTACTGGCCCGGGAAGCGGAGCGGGGTGTACGCCGTCGCGTCGCGGTTCCATGTCGTCGTGCCCCAGAGCGTGGTGCGGGTGCGCCAGGCCAGATCCCCCGACTCGTCGACCAGTTCGGTCGGGGTGCCGATCAGGTCGGTGACTATGGCGAAGAAGCGGTCCTCGTCTGTGTCCCCCCTGCGCTCCGTCTGGGTCAGGGGGCGTAGGCCCGCGTGGTCCCAGGTGAGGGTGATGTCCTCGGTCGTCTGCTCGCACAGCGTCGTGCCGTCCCAAGTGAAGTGGACGGTCTCCGAGGGGGATCGCTTGGAGATTCGGCGGCCCAGCGGGTCGTAGGCGTACTGCCAGACCGTGCCGTCCGGGGTGGTCACCGACGTGAGGCGGTCCTCCGCGTCCCACGTGTAGCGCCAGGTGTCCGGCTTACGCGACAGGCGGGTCCTCTGGCGTAGGACGATCCGGCCCTGGCCGTCGTGTTCGTAGCGGACCGAGCCCGCGCGGGTGATGCGCGTGCCCTGGTAGGCGCGTGGACCCGTCGAGGCGTGAGCCGGGTGGGTGGACGGCCAGGACGCCTCCGTCTGGTTGCCGGCCTCGTCGTACGCGTACCGCTCCGTCCAGTCGTTCGCATGGACGGCCGTGACGCGCCCCGCCGCGTCCAGGTCGAAGCGGCGGGCGCCCGAGAGCTCGTCCGTGATGCCGACGAGACCCCCGTCCGCCCGGTAGGTGTACGCGCGGTGCTGCAGAAGCCGGCCCGAACCGCCGGTGACCTCCTGATCGGTGAGGCGGCCCATCGTGTCGAACGACGAGGTCAGGGCAGCGAAGTCGCCGATGCCCCAGGAGGTTTCCCGGCCCAGGGCGTCATGGGCGAAGGTCAGCGTCCGGCCCGAGGATGTCAGTTCCGTCCGGCGGCCCGCCGCGTCGTACGACCACGAACTCGTGGAACCGGCCGGCGTTGTCCGCCCCACCCGACGGCCCACCTCGTCGTACGTGAAGGACACCGTCCGACTGTTCACCGTCTCCGAGACCAGGCGGCCGTGGCGGTCGCGGAGACGGGTCAGGGCCGCGTCAGGAGCGGTCGCCGCCGCCAGTTCGTCGAAGATGTCGTACTCGTACGTCGTCACCGCGCCCGCCGCCTCCTTGCGGACGACCTGGCCGAGCTCGTTGTGCTCGAACCGGACGGTCTGCCCCAGGGCGTTCGAACGGGACGCCAGCCGGCCCGCCCCGTCATACGCGTACGTCAGCGTCCGGTCGTCGAAGTCCGTCTCCGCGGTCACTCGACCGGCGGGGTCGTAGCGGTAGTCCCAGGTCAGCCCCTGAGAGTTCGTGACCTGGGTCAGCCGGAGCGTGGCATCGTGGGTGAACGCGTAGCGGACCCCGTCCGGGCCCGTACGAGACGTCATCACGTCGAAGTCGCCGTACTCGAAGCGGGTCGTGGCGCCCATCGCGTCCGTGTGGGTCAGGCAGTTGCCTTCGCCGTCGTACGTCCACGACTCCGTCGTGCCGTCCGGTGCGGTACGGCGCGCCGGCCGGCCCTCGACCGTCCAGTCCAGACGGGTCACCGTGCCGAGGGGGTCCGTGATCCGGACCGTACGGCCGAAGGCGTCCCGCTCGTAGCGGGTGGTGGTGCCCAGAGGGTCGGTGACCTCCAGAGGCAGGCCGGTGCGGTCGGTGCGTATGCGCGTGGTGGCGCCCAGCGGGTCCGTCACCGCGGTGAGCCGGCCCGCCTCGTCGTAGGTGAACGCAGTCCGCGCACCCGACGTCTCCGTCACCGACGTGCGGTTGCCGTGCTCGTCGTATGTCTGGCGGACCGTCGTGCCATCCGGCCGTGTCACGCGGACCGGGAGGCCGAGCGTGTCGTACTCGGCGGTCGTGGTGCGGCCGTCCGGGCGCACCGCCGCGACGACGCGGCCGTCTTCGTCGTACGAGAAGCGAGTGATGGAGCCCAGCGGGTCCGTACGGGACAGCAGGCGTCCTCGGCCGTCCCGCTCGTAGCGGGTGACCGCCCCCGTCGGATCGGTCTCGGCGACGATCTGTCTGCGGTCGTCCACCTCGTACCGTGTCGTGCGGCCGAGGGCGTCCGTGATCGTCGTCAGGTCGTCGGCCCAGGTGTACTGGAAGGCCATGACGCCGTCCTGGCCGGCCTGGGAGACGCAGCGGTGCTGGTCGTCGTAGACGTACTCGTAGCGACTGTTGTTGGTGTCGGTCCAGGAGGTCATCCGACCGTGCTCGTCGTAGCCGAAGCTCAGCGGGCGCCCGGAGGAGTTGGTGACCGAAGAGAGGTGGCCGTCCGTGTATCCGTAGCGGACGATCTCCTGCTCGCCCAGGTGCAGGGCGGTCACACGGGAGCCGTCGGTCGTCAGCTTCAGGTGGTAGCCGCCGTGGTGGACGACTGAGGTCGGGGCACCGGACGCGTCGTACTCGAAGGTGATCCAGTTGCCGTTGCGGTCGTCGATCTGGGTGAGGAGAGCCAGGTCGGTGGCGTGCACGGCGAAGTGGTGGACGCGGCCGCTGTCCGGATCCGTGACCGCGTACGTGTCGCCCTCGCGGTCCAGTGACCAGCGGCGGCTGCCATGCGTGGGCAGCACCGGGACACCCGGCGCCGGGTGCGGGAATGCGAGCAGGCTGGTGTCGGCGCAGAGGAGGACGACTCCTTCGGCGTCGATCTCCAGGCGCTGGTCCAGCGTGCTCGCCCACGTCGGACCGAACCAGCGCCCCGCACGGTAGGACGATTCGAAGGTGCGCGTGAACACCAGTGGCAGGTTGCCCGGCAGGGTGATGTCGGTCTGAGGCAGGATCATCCTGCCCGTCGCCATGTCGACGGGGTCGCCGCCTTTGCACTTCGCCCCGTCCGGGCGGCAGGTGCCGTGCGGGTCCTCCGTGTGCCCCTGGCGGCCTTTGTTCTTCGGGCTGTCGACGAGGTCCTTGACGCGCGAGATCGTTTTCAGGCCACCCGCGCCCTTCGGGCCGAGTACCTCCGGGAGCAGCCGTCCCCCGAACTCGCTCGGGTCGCTCTTCGCCGACTCCCACGCAGCCTTCAGCGCCCGGTCCGGATGGGCGGCCGTGGAGGCGACACCGGACAGCGTCATGTTGACGTTCTCGTAGTACTCGGCCGGGTGCGTGCGGTTGTACGCGTCCCGTGGGTCGATCGAGCGGACGAAGTTGGTGATGCCGACGACGCCCTTCACCGCGCCTCCGACGAAGTGCAGGCGCTCGGCGCCCGTGCCCAGGGCGTAGTCCATCGCGTCGATCTTGAGCCGGTCCCCGAGCGACGGCTCGGCGGGTGCGTGGGCCAGAGCGGCCGCGATCGCCTTCTTCGCCGTCTCCGCCGCCTCGTTCCGCTGGCGGCGCGCGTCGGTAAGGATCTCCTGCGCGCGGGCCCGCTGGGCGTCGCCCGGGTCCGTCCCCGGGGCAGGGCACGGCAGCGGATCGTCACCGTCGAGCGATGCCTTGTAGTCGGCGACCTTCTTCTCGTACGCGGCCTGTGCCGTCGTCGAGGATGCGTTGCCCTGCTTGTGCAGAGCGATCGCCTCACGCGCCTTGCCCTGCGCCCAGGTGACGGTCGTCCCGTACGCCTCCAGAGCCGCCGCGGCGTCTCCGAAGGCATCGGACGCGTGCAGCCAGCTCGTCGGCAGGGCTTGGAACTTCTCCTGGAACGCCTTCTGCGCCTCGCCCTTCCAGCGGCCGGATCCCTCCACCCCCTTCAGGCCACGGCCGACGCTGTCGAACGCCGACTGGAAGTCACGCAGGTTCTTCACCGTCGCCGTGATCTCGCCGACGTTGCCGTGCACGAGCTCGTTCGGTTCCTCGGACTGCCCGAGCTGCGCCTCGCCGACCTCCGCCCCGAGCGAGGACGCGGCGCGGTCGCCCCAGTCCTCGACCTTGTCCGCGGCGCCTTCCGCACCCACGTAGTCCAGGCCGTCGCCGATGATGTTCGTGGCGCCGTCGATGCCCTTGCCGACCAGCCTCTTGCCGCTGTCGAACAGTTCCCCCCACTCCGGCATCGTCAGCGGTCCCCCCAGTTCGGCTGCCGGGCCTGGTCGACGGCCGCCTGTGACGGGTCGATGCCCTCACGTAGCCGCTCGTCCATCGCCGCGCGCTGCTCCGGGTCGATGACGCCGGCATTGCCCATCGAGTCGAGCAGCCCGTCCTCGACGTCGTACGCCGTGTCCCGCCAGTTCTGCTCGACATTGCGTTGAGCCTGGGCCATCGACTCGGGGCTGTAGTCGGCGTTGTCGGTCGGGCTCTGGTTCTTGATCTCGTCCCAGGTCTTCTGCTTGACCTCGTCCTCGGACAGGTGCGGATTGCCGTTGAAGGCGTTCGTCGCGATCTTGATCGTGTCCTTGATGTAGCGCTCCTGCTCGCCGTACGCGCCCGCCGACACCCCCAGCGCGGCCGTGAACACGTTCGCCTTCTGCATCAAGTCCCGCACGCCCCAGCCCCAGCGATCACAGAACGTCCCGAACTGCTCCGCGAGCCCCAGATGTCCCAACTGCACACCCGACAGCGCCAGCGTGGAGACTCCGCGGCCGGTGATGGCCTGCTGACCGACCGACAGGTCCTTCAGTTCCCCGTGCGCCTTGTCGATGCCCTGCGCGATCAGTTCGAGCGCGCCCTCCGGCGCCGCCAGGTCCGGATCGGTACCGCTCATGCCCCACCCCCGAGATCCACCACCGCCGAGTCCGGGACGACGCCCTCGACCGGCGGGAACACCATTCCGTCGTCGCTGCCCGCGTCCAGCGCCACCCCGGCGGGTGCGCCCGACGCAGCGGTCAGCTTCGGCACCAGTACGTCCAGCAGGCGTGCGCCGAGGATCGTGCGGTACTCCCACTCACGCGCCGCTTCACCCTGTGCCCGCGCGAATCGCGCCAGGGACTCCTC
This sequence comes from Streptomyces sp. NBC_01353, assembly GCF_036237275.1. Lineage (GTDB taxonomy): Bacteria > Actinomycetota > Actinomycetes > Streptomycetales > Streptomycetaceae > Streptomyces. Next base: position 4,541,066 of record NZ_CP108352.1, read on the forward strand.
GTTCGAGAACGCGCAGATCCAGCGCACCCCGCCGTGCTCGGCCGTCCACGGACTTCCGTAAGGATCGATCGGCACCAGGACCGCCGTACGCCGGAACTCACCCAGCAGCACCGCGAACTCGTGCTCGGCAGCGGCAGACGGATCCGCCAGCGGTGGTGCCGGTGTCGCCATCGATGTGTCAGCCAGATCAGACAGTCGCATGTGCCCCTCCCCCGTCACGCACACGTGTGCGATCGTCACACACCGCCGTTCCCGACTGCAATCACGTTGGCCGGAAACGGAGGTGGCCCGAGTGGGCGGCCCGGCACGTGTGTGCCGGGCCGCCCGACCGCGCTCTCCGTCACCGGTGCGCCCGCCGGGAGGTTGCCTCACGCGGTCGTGGCCTGGACCGGCTGGGCAGCCGGTGACGTACCCGCGTCGGCTCCACGGTCAGCTGAGCGGGCGGCGCGTCTCCTCGCGGACCTTGAGTGTGGTTCGGGCCGCCTTCGTCAGGTCGATGGACTCCGGGCTCACGCCCGCGGACTCCGTCGTCATCTCGCCGACGGCTGCGTTGGTGTTGTCGTCCGCCCATGCGCACAGGGGGTAGGTCACCCGGCCTCCGTCCGCCTGTTCCGTGGCGAGGACCTGGCAGGTCACCGTCGTGTTCGCCCCGGACACGGTGACGTCCTTCGGCGGGACGAGCACACTGGTGCCCGCCGCCTCGCGGGCGCCCTTGAGGATCTTCTCCCTGGCCAGGTCCGGATCCTTGATCCGCCCGTACAGGCCGGAGACGACCAGGACGCCGGTGCCGTTCTCCCCGGCAGCCGTGTACTGGCCCATCACGCCCTTCGGGTCGCGGATGTTGGCGGTGCTCGTGTTCTCGAGCTCGGCGTCGGCCTGGCCCGAGCGGTCGTCGGCGAGTGTGTACCGGCCGTCCAGCAGGGTCTGTGGGAGGGTAAGCCGGTGCGTCGCGGCCGGGTAGGACCCGGAGGCGGAGCCGCCGCGGAGGCCCCCGTTGCCGATCCACGACAGCGTCAGCAACCCGACGATGGACGCGGCGACGATCCCGAGGATCAGACCGGTCCGATTCTTCGGCGGCGGCGGTGGCGGGGGCGCGCCCCAGGCACCCTGCGGCGGGTAGTACGGCGATTGCGCGGGGCCGGGCCCGTACGTGTTCGGCTGCGGGTACGCCGGGGGCGGGGGCCCCTGGTGCGCGAATGGCCCGGGGGGCGGCGGCATGGACATGCCTCGAACCGTATGCCGGCCACCATGGCGACCGGTCCTGTTCGGCCACCCGGACATCTCGGTTCCACCTCGTCCGTCCGCGTACGACGATGGCCGCCGTCCCCCCGGAGGGAGCGGCGGCCACAGCCGTGCGTACGAGAAGAGAGCGTCAGCCCTTCTTCGGCTCCTCCAGGCGCGGGAAGAGCACCGCGCCCTTCGTCACCGTCGAGCCCGCCGGGAGTCGGCCCCAGTCGCCGGCCGACTGGACCGGCTGGCTGGACAGGGCGCCCAGGGTGGGTTCGGCGCCGAGGGAGTCCCAGAGCTTCTGGGAGGTCTCCGGCATGATCGCGTTCAGCAGGACCGCGACCGCGCGCAGCGACTCGGCCGCCGTGTACAGGATCGTCGCCAGGCGGGCGCGGCCCGTCTCCGACTCGTCCTTCGCGACCTTCCACGGCTCCTGCTCCGTGATGTAGCCGTTGACCTGCTTCACGAAGTCGAAGATCGCCAGGATTCCGCCCTGGAAGTCCAGCTCCTCGCCGATCTTCAGGTCGGCCGTCGCGACCGCCTTCGCCAGGCCCTCGTGGATCGCCTTCTCCGCGTCGCCGTCGGCCGTCGCGGCCGGCAGGGCGCCGTCGAAGTACTTGCCGACCATCGCCGCGACCCGGGACGCCAGGTTGCCGTAGTCGTTCGCCAGCTCGCTCGTGTAGCGGGCGGTGAAGTCCTCCCAGGAGAACGAGCCGTCCTGGCCGAACGCGATCGCGCGCAGGAAGTACCAGCGGTACGCGTCCACGCCGAAGTGCGAGGTCAGGTCCTGCGGCTTGATGCCCGTCAGGTTCGACTTCGACATCTTCTCGCCGCCGACCATGAGCCAGCCGTTCGCGGCCACGCGGCCCGGCACCGGCAGGCCCTGGGCCATCAGCATCGCCGGCCAGATGATGGCGTGGAAGCGCAGGATGTCCTTGCCGATGAGGTGGACGTTGGCCGGGAAGGTCTCGTTGAACTTCTCCGGGTTCTCGTTGTAGCCGACCGCTGTCGCGTAGTTCAGCAGCGCGTCGATCCACACGTAGATGACGTGCTTCTCGTCCCACGGGACCGGGACGCCCCAGTCGAACGTCGAGCGCGAGATCGAGAGGTCCTCGAGGCCCTGCTTGACGAAGTTCAGCACCTCGTTGCGCGCCGACTCCGGCTGGATGAAGCCCGGGTTCGCCTCGTAGAACTCGATGAGCTTCGGGCCGTACTCGCTCAGCTTGAAGAAGTAGTTCTCCTCCTTGAGGATCTCCACCGGCTTCTTGTGGACGGCGCACAGCTTCGTGCCGTCCTCGGCCTCGATGAGATCGCCCGGGAGCTTGTACTCCTCACAGCCCACGCAGTACGGGCCTTCGTACCCGCCCTTGTAGATCTCGCCCTTGTCGTACAGGTCCTGCACGAACTCCTGGACACGGTCCGTGTGCCGCTTCTCCGTCGTCCGGATGAAGTCGTCGTTCGCGATGTTCAGGTGCTCCCAGAGGGGCTTCCAGGCCTCCTCGACGAGCTTGTCGCACCAGGCCTGGGGCGTGACGTTGTTCGCCTCGGCCGTGCGCATGATCTTCTGACCGTGCTCGTCCGTGCCGGTGAGGTACCACACCTTCTCGCCGCGCTGACGGTGCCAGCGCGTGAGCACGTCGCCTGCGACGGTCGTGTAGGCGTGGCCCAGGTGAGGAGCGTCGTTGACGTAGTAGATGGGGGTCGAGACGTAGAACGCCTTCGCCCCCTGCTTCTCGGATCCAGTGGCCGCCATGGTCGAAATCCTAACGGGCAGTTCAAGATCCACTCACATCGATAACGGGCCCGGGCGCACGGAGACGTCCGCGAAACGTTCGGCCCCGTAGAAAGTACCGGTGAGGCAGGGGCGAGGGAGGAACGTATGCGGGTACTGGTCGCCGAGGACGAGGCGGTCCTCGCCGAGCTCGTCGCCACCGGGCTGCGGCGCGCCGGCTTCGCCGTCGACACCGTCTACAGCGGCGACGCCGCCCTCGCCTACCTGGGCCTGCACGACTACGACGTCGTCGTCCTCGACCGCGACCTGCCCCGCGTACACGGCGACGACGTCGCACGCGCGCTCGTCGCCCGGACGGCCCGGACCCGGATCCTGATGCTGACCGCCTCGGCCTCCACCGAGGACCGGGTCGAGGGGCTCGACCTCGGCGCGGACGACTATCTCGGCAAGCCCTTCGAGTTCCCCGAGCTGGTGTCCCGGGTACGGGCGCTGCGGCGGCGCAGCGCCCGTCCCGTACCGCCGCAGCTGGAACGGGCGGGGATGGTCATGGACACCGTGCGGAGGACCGTGACCCGGGACGGACGCGCGCTCGACCTCTCGCCGAAGGAGTTCTCCGTGCTCCAGATCCTGCTGGAGGCGGACGGCGCCACGGTCTCCGCCGAGGAGCTCCTGGAACGCGCCTGGGACGCGCACATCGACCCCTTCACGGGCGCGGTACGGGTCTGCATGAGCAAGCTGCGCGCGAAGCTCGGCGAGCCCGCGCTGATCCGGACGGTGCAGGGCGTGGGGTACGCGCTGTGAGCGCGGGTCTCCTCGGGGCGGGGTCGACGATCCGGACCCGGATCGCGCTCGTGTACGGGGGAGTGTTCGTCGTCCTCGGCGGTTGTCTGCTGGGGGTCGTGAACCTGCTGTCCCGGGCCGGTACGCAGGGGGAGGCGGAGGCCATAGCGGCACGGGTACGGGTGGTGGCGCCGTTCGAGACGGTCACCGCGTACCGGCTGAGTGACGACGTCAGCCGGGCGGCGGGCGAGCAGTGGCTCATGTGGTCCTGCCTCGCCCTGGTCGTCATGGCCTTCGGCGCGGTCGTCGTGGGCTGGTGGACCGCCGGTCGGGTGCTGCGGCCGGTCCACGAGATGACCGCGCGGGCGCGGCGGCTCTCGGAGCGGAACCTGCACGTGGGGGTCCCCCCGGACGGAGTCTGGGGGAGGATCGCGGCGGGCGGGCCCGACGACGAGCTGAAGGAGCTCGGCGACACGATCGACGCGCTGCTGGGGCGGCTGGAGGCGGCGTTCGACAGTCAGCGGCGGTTCATCGCGAACGCCTCGCACGAGCTGCGGACCCCGCTCGCCACCCAGCGCACCGCGATCCAGGTCGGGCTGGACGACTCCTCCGAGGTCAAGCAGGTGCTGCTGGACAGCAACCGCCGCAGCGAACGGCTCATCGAGGGGCTGCTGCTCCTGGCCCGGAGCGAGCGGGGCCTTGAGGCGCGGGAGGACGTGCGGCTGGGGGAGGTCGTCGAGGAGGAGTGCGAGACATATGGGGTGGACGTGGTGGTCGGGACGGTCGGTGCGGCCGCTGTGGGGGCCTCTGCGGGGGGCGCCTCGGGCGGTGTCGCGGGGGACGGTGTGGCCTCTGCCGGCGGTGTCGTACGGGGGAATCGCGTGCTGCTCGGGCAGCTCGTACGGAATCTCGTCGCGAACGCGGTCGCGTACAACGTGCCCGGCGGGCTGGTGGAGGTGTCCGTCCAGGGAGGCGTGCTGACCGTCGTCAACACCGGGCCCGTGGTGGCGGCCGACGAGGTGCCCGGGCTCTTCGAACCCTTCCGGCGGGGGCAGGGGCGCGACCGGATGGGGCCGGGCGCGGGGCTCGGTCTGTCGATCGTACGGTCGATCGCGGCGGCGCACGGGGGAACGGTCGGGGCCGTGGCGCGGGGGGTGGAGCAGGGTGGGGGCCTGGTGGTGACGGTGACGTTGCCCGTCACCACCAGGTCCTGAGGCCTCGCGCCCCGGCTAGATCTGCCAGTCGGCGAGCAGCCCGCCGTAGAACGCGGAGTGCGCGGTCTCGGACGGGGTCGCGCCGGCGAGGAAGTGGCCGGTGCGGGGGGCGGTGAGCTTACGGAGGTAGTCGAAGGCCTTGTTGTCCTCCTCGCCCCAGGCCACGAACTGCCAGTGGATCGGGCGGTCGGCGGCCTCGGCGAGGGCCTGGGTGGCGGCGGTCTTCGACTCGGGGGCGCCGTCGGTCTGGAAGACGACGAACGCGGGTCGGGTCGGGTCGGCCTTCTCGTGGTGGGCGAGGACCTCTTCGACGGCGCGGTGGTAGTTCGTACGGCCCAGGCGGCCGAGGCCCGCGTTGATCTCGTCGATGCGGCCCTCGAGGCCCTGGGGGCGGAGCTCGGCGGTGCCGTCGATGTCCGTCGAGAAGAAGACGGCGGTGACGGTGGCGTCCTCGTCGAGGTGGGCGGCGAGGGCGACGGTCTGCTCGGCGATGCGCTGCACGGAGCCGTCCTTGAAGTACCCGCGCATCGACCCGGACCGGTCGACGACGAGGTACACGGCGGCCCGCGCCCCGACGAGCCCCTGCTTCTTGAGCACGGCCCCGGCAGCCTTGTACGCGTCGACCAGGTGGGGGGCGTCGGCCTTGACCTGGGCGAGCGTGGTGGCGGGGGCGTCCTGCGCCTTCGGCTTGGGTGACTCGGAGACCGGGGACTCCACGGCCGCGGCGACCGCCTCGGGCGCGGTCTCGTCTGCGACGAGTGCGGCCTCGGCCTCCGGCTCGGCGGTGGCGTCGTCGGCGGACGTCTCCGACTCGGCCTCCGGTCCGGGGGTGGTGTCGGGCGCGACGTCTGCCTCCGGCGCGGTCTCCGTGACGGGAGCGACGTCTGCGGCAGCCGCGACGAGCGCGTCCTGAGCCTGCGGCTCTGCCGCGTCAGCCTCGGCGTCGTTCTGCGCCTCCGGCTCGGCGACAGCTTCGGCCTTCGGCTCGGCAACGGCCGCTTCCTGAGCCGTGGCTGCCTCGGCGTCGCCCGCCGACGCCGTCACGACGTCGTCGTCCGCGGTCGCGTCCGTCGGCGCGGTTGCCGCGTCCGCCGGCTCCGCCTCGGCCTCCGCTGCCTCAGCCTTGACCTCGGCGTCCGCCTCGGCCGCCGCCTTCGGCTGGGCCTCAGCCACCGCGTCCGTCGTCGCCTCCGGCTCGGCGTCCACTGCCTCGGCATTCGCCTCGGCCGACGGCTCGACCTCGACCGCCGCGTCCTCCGTGAGCGCCTCCGGCTCGGCCTCGGTCGCGTCCGCCGCCTCGACGTCCGCCTCGGTCGTCGCCTCCGGCTCCGCCGTCGCCGAGTCCGTCGTCAGCGCCTCTGCCTCCGCCTCGGTCACCTCGGTCGCGTCCGAAGCGAGCACCTCGGCCTCCGGCTCAGCCTTAGCCGCCGCGGTCGCCTCCGGCTCCGCCTCGGCCGCAACCGTCTCCGGCGTCGGCTCAGCCTCGGCCGCAACCGTCTCCGTCTCCGCCTCGGCCGCAACCGTCTCCGGCGCCGTCTCAGCCTCGGCGACAGCCGTCTCCGCCTTGGCCTCGGCGGCAACCGTCTCCGCCTCGGCCGCAACCGTCTCCGGCGCCGTCTCAGCCTCGGCGACAGCCGTCTCCGCCTTGGCCTCGGCGGCAACCGTCTCCGCCTCGGCCGCAACCGTCTCCGGCTCAACCGCGGCCACAGCCTCCGTCGCCTTCGGCTCCGCCGACCTCGCCCCGGGGACCTTCGGGTTGTCGAAGGCCGCCGCCACCAGGTCGTCCGCGGCGCGCTGGGCCGCCGAATCCTTCGGGCGGGTGGGCGTCGACGCGCGCGCCCGCTCCGGCGCCGCAGCAGCCGTTCCCGCCGGCTCCGTCGTCCGTTCCGCAGACGTCGGAGACGGGAGCGTCACCGACTGCTTCTCCTCGGACGTCGCGCGGTCCGCCTGGGGCGGGACGGAGGTTGCCGGAGTTTCGTCGTGCCGGTCCGCACGGTCGCGTCCGAACACCTTGCGCAGCAAGCTCCGAATGCCCATGGGCGAGGCCTTTCGCATGAGTTGGGTGCGATGAATGTCCGTACTGGGAGGAATCATCCCTGGCCAGGGCGGACACGTAAGGTTAGCGGCCCCTGGTGTGTCGCCATCGGCGCCCCATCGGCCACCTGTCCGGCCCCCAAGCGGCCCCCCAAGCGGCCCCCCAAGCGGCCCCCCGAGCGGCCTCCCGAGCGGCACCCCCGTCCGCCCTCCGGCCCCTCGCCGATCCGTCCTCAACGGCCCCCCAACCGCCCCCGGTTCCCCCACATTCATCCGACGTTCACCCCGGCGCCGCCCCCGTGCAGATGTGCACACATAACGTCACCGCGGATGGAATCCCGACACCATGTCGGGACCAAGGGGCGGCGCAAGTACGCGCCGGAGGAGGACCAAGTGCGCAAACTGCTGCCGCTGCTGAGCACCAACCCGCACGGAGGCGGCCGTTCCGCCCTCACCTGTCGGTTCCGCTGTGGTGACGCCTGCTTCCACGAGGTGCCCAACACCAGCGACAACGAGTACGTCGGCGACGTCATAGCCGGCGCCTACTCCCGCCGTTCGATGATCCGCGCCGCCGCCGTCGTCACCGTCGCGGCCGCCGCCGGTGGCGCCGTCGTCGGTTCGGGCAGCACCCCCGCCGTCGCCTCCCCGGCAGACGGCCAGGGCCACGGGCACAAGCCCGGCAAGCCCGCCGACGGCGCCCGCGGCCTGCGCTTCGCGCCCGTCGCGCCCAACACCGCCGACAAGGTCACGGTCCCCTCCGGCTACGAGCAGAACGTCGTCATCCGCTGGGGCGAGCCGATCCTCCGCGGCGCCCCGGCCTTCGACGCCGACAAGCAGACCGCCAAGGCGCAGGCCGGACAGTTCGGTTACAACAACGACTTCCTGAGCCTGCTTCCGCTCCGTGGCGAGCACAACCGCCAGGTCCTCGTCGCGAACCACGAGTACACCGACGAAATCCTGATGTTCAAGGGTTACGACGCCGCCAACCCGACCCGCGAGCAGGTCGAGATCGCCTGGGCCGCTCACGGTCTCTCCGTCGTCGTGGTCCAGGAGGAGCACCGCTCCGGCAAGCTCACGCCCGTCACCCGGCACCCGCTCAACCGCCGCCTCCACACCACCAGCGCGTTCGAGCTGACCGGCCCGGCCGCCGGCTCCGCGCTGCTGAAGACCTCCGCCGACCCGTCCGGCCGCAAGGTTCTCGGCACCCTCAACAACTGCGCCGGCGGCACCACCCCGTGGGGCACCACCCTCCACGGCGAGGAGAACTTCAACCAGTACTTCGCCAACGGCTCCAGCGCTACCGACAAGCGCTACGGCATCGGCTCCGGCGCCACCGAGCGCAAGTGGGAGCGGTTCGACAAGCGCTTCGACCTCAAGCAGGAGCCCAACGAGGTCCACCGCCAGGGCTGGGTCGTCGAGCTCGACCCGTACGACCCCGACTCCACCCCGAAGAAGCGCACCGCGCTCGGCCGCTTCAAGCACGAGGCCGCGCAGCCCCGCCTCACCGAGGACGGCCGCCCGGTCGTCTACATGGGCGACGACGAGCGCTTCGACTACTTCTACAAGTTCGTCTCGTCCAAGCGGATGAAGAAGGGCAGCTCCCGCGCCGCCCGCGAGCACAACCTGACCCTGCTCGACGAGGGCACCCTCTACGTCGCCAAGCTGACCGGCGACAGCCCGGCCACCGAGATCGACGGCACGGGCAAGCTGCCCGACGACGGTGAGTTCGACGGCAGCGGCCAGTGGATCCCGCTCGCCACCGGCAACGTCTCCCACGTACCCGGCATGACCGCCGAAGAGGTGTACGTCTTCACCCGCCTCGCCGGTGACAAGGTCGGCGCCACGAAGATGGACCGCCCCGAGGACGTCGAGCCGTCCCCGCGCTCCGGCCGCGTCTACGTCGCGCTCACCAACAACACCGACCGCGGCAAGGCCGGCAAGGCCGGTACGGACGAGGCCAACCCGCGCAACCTCAACAAGCACGGCCAGATCCTGGAGCTCGCCGAGCACTGGGACGACCCGTCCTCCGACGGCTTCGCCTGGCGTCTCTTCCTCGTCGCCGGCGACCCGAACGACCCGGCCACGTACTTCGCCGGCTTCCCCAAGGAGAAGGTCTCCCCCATCTCCTGCCCGGACAACGTCGCCTTCGACCCGCACGGCAACCTGTGGATCTCCACCGACGGCAACCAGCTCGGCTCGCACGACGGCCTCTTCGGCGTCGCCACGAAGGGTGAGCGCCGCGGTGAGCTCAAGCAGTTCCTGACGGTCCCGAAGGGCGCCGAGACCTGCGGCCCGATCATCCAGGACCGCCGTGTCGTCGTCGCAGTCCAGCACCCGGGCGAGCTCGACGGCGCCTCCGTCGAGAACCCCAAGTCGGAGTGGCCCGACGGACCCGGCAAGATCGTCCGCCCGTCCGTCGTCGCCGTCTGGCGCAAGGACGGCCGCGACATCGGCGTCTGAGCCGAGTGAGACGTGGTGTGGGGGGCGTGGCACCGCCCCTCACACCACCCCCAGGCCCTCCCTGAACCGTACGAACTGCTCCTCCGGATCGCCGGTGTACGACCACGGCACCCACGACGCCCGCGCCCCGAGCATCCCGAGCACCTCCCGGGCCACCTCCACCTGGCCCGCGTAACACGCGGCGTGCGCCAGGTAGTTGAGGTCAGGCACCTCTTCCGGTGCCACCGGACGCCCCGGTTCCCGGCCGCCGATCCAGCGGGCGTGCGTCCGGCGCAGCTCCGTCACCGCCAGCTCGTGCTTCCAGTGCTGGTCGAAGCCGCGCACCGGGCCCCGCCCGAGCGCCCCGTCCGCGATGTAGCGGTACTCCTCCACCCGCGCGACCTGGACCAGGATCGGCAGCGGCGAGCCCGGTGGTGCCACGCCCGCCGCGTCCCGCGCGAAGTCGTACATCGCGCCGTGCGTGCCGTGCCACCGCGCCGACCAGTAGCGCAGCAGTTGCGCGTGACCCTCCGTGTTGTACGGGTCCCTCCGCCGCAACTCGTCGAACCACTGTCGCAGTTCGCGCCGCTGCACCCCGCCCTCGTAGAGCCGCGCCACCGACAGCAGCGAGACCCACGGCATCGGGTCCGCGGGCGCCGCCTGCGCCGCGCCGAGGCAGGAGTCCACGGTCGCGTCGAGCCGTCCCCGGTCCACGATGCTGCCCCGGCCGGCCGCGATGGCCGTGTCGAAGACCCGGACCACCTCGGTCGCGGCCCGTAGCACCGCCGCGTCCGGGCTGTCCGGCTCGGCGGCCCGCCAGGCATCGACCGTCGAGCTGCCCGCGGCGGCGTGCGCCAGGAGCCGCAGCCGGTGCGTCCGACGCGGCCAGTCCTCGCCCGTCGCCCGCAGCAGGTCCCGTACGCCCTGCCAGCGACCGATGACCATGTCGTGGCGCGCCTCGGTGAGCGCGCGGTCCCCGAAGTCCGGGTTGAGGTCGGGCGTGAAGCGTGCCGAGCGCGCCGAGCGGGACGGTCGGCGGAGAGCGGCCATCCGGGTCCTCCCTCAGAAGCCAGTAGTTCAGTGACCAGTAGTTCAGTGACCGGTAGTCGAGTGGCGAGCGGGAGCCCCGCCGTCAGAAGTCCGTCGCCAGGCTCTCGTCCGCCCGCCGGGCCCTCGGCCTCGTCGGGCCGAACGGGTCCGCCGCCGCCAGCGCACGGGCCGCGTCGAGTCGGGCCGGGCGGTAGTACGCGCTCCCCTTCCGCCAGTACACGAGCATCGGGACGACCCCGGCGAGCAGCCCGCCGAGGCCGATGGTCAGGGACGTCGTGGAGAGTTCGCCCAGAGACTCGACGAACGCCCACAGCATGAACGCCGCGCCCAGAAGCGGCCAGGCGCCGCCGATGAGGAAGTTGCGTACGGAGGTCAGCAGCATCCCCTTGTACGCGACGACCGCGGCGATGCCCGCGAGGCCGTAGTAGAACGCGATCTGGAGGCCGATCGCGGAGACCGCGTCGCGGAGGATCGACCCCATGGAACCGGCGGCGGCCGCCGCGCCGAACATCAGCAGCGCCGCGGCCCCGACGGCGGCGATCGCCACCCATGGTGTGTTCCAGCGGCGGTGCACGGTGCCGAGCGCGGCCGGCATCGTGCGGTCGCGGCCCATCGCGAACAGCGAGCGGGTCACCTGGATGAGGGTGGTTTCCAGAGTGGCGACCGTGGACAGCAGCACCGCGATGATCAGCAGTTTTCCGCCGACGCCCGGCCAGATCTGCTGGCCGAGGACGGCCAGGACGTTCGCCCCGGCGGACTCGATCCGGCCCGCGCTCAGGAGCACGTTGACCGCGACCGTGAACGCCTCGAAGAGCAGGAAGACGACGCCGACGCCGACGAGGGCGGCGAGCCCGGCGGTGCGGCGGCTGTCGCGGGTCTCCTCGCTGAGGTTGCTGGTGACGTCCCAGCCCCAGTAGTAGAACGCGGCGATCAGCGCGCCCGAGGCGAAGCCGGCCGGGCCGTCGAAGTGCTCGAAGCCGAACCAGGACCAGTCGAAGGCGGTGGCGTGTCCGCGGTGCAGGACGGCGGCCAGGACGAAGGCGACGAGGATCAGCATCTCGACGCCCGACATGAGCAGTTGGGCCCGGACGGTGAGCCGGGCGCCGCCCAGGACCACGAGCAGCATTATCAGGAACCAGCCTGCGCCCACGGCGGCGGCCAGCGGGGTGTTGTCGGCGAGGTCCGGATCGATCAGGGAGAGCGTCATCGCGCCGGCGGGCAGCGAGCCGGCGACCATGAAGACGGTCGCGGAGACGACGAGGGCCCAGCCGGAGAGGAAGCCGAGGAAGGGGTGGAGGGTGCGCCCCACCCAGGAGTATCCGGCGCCCGCGTTGACGTCGATCCGGCCGAGGCGGGCGTAGGCGAGCACGATGCCCAGCATCGGTATCGCGCAGTAGAGCAGCGCCGCCGGTCCGGCGAGGCCGACCGCGCCGAAGAGGACGGCGGTGGTGGCGGCCAGCGAGTAGGCGGGTGCGCTGCCCGCGACGGCCATGACGATCGTGTCGAAGGTCCCGAGGACATTGGGCTGGAGCCCTCTGCCGGTGGTGGTGCGCATGGCGGATGTCCTTGGGGGCACGTGGGGGTGGCGCAGGACGAAGTGACCGTGTCGCCGGGTCACTTGTTCGCCGGAACGAGCACGGATCAAGGTGAATCGAGCGCATCGTAGTCGCACCTGTGGATTCCGGTAACGGCGGTATGGAGGGTTCCGTTCAGTGACCGCCGGTAAGGGCATCCGTACGCCCCGCGTCGGGTGTTTAGTCCGTCTCGCGCCGGGGAGTGGCGATGGCCCGGGCCGCGCTCACCTCCTGGCGCAGCGGTGCGAGGACCCCCTCCTCGTCGCCGCGCAGCTCCGTCGGTACCTCCACCAGAACGGCGCTGCTGCGCAGCCCGTCGGCGAGCTCCCGCAACTGCTGTTCCACTTCCGCCACTTCCGCCGGGTCGGGGGCGGGTGCGCCGTGGTTGACGCGGACCCGGGCGGCGGTCGTCGCGTCGACGATCCGTTCCACGGCGACGACCAGCGGCCACCAGGCGGAGGCGACGGTGCCGGTCGGCGGCGGTTCGGTCAGGGCGCGCTGGAACTCGGAGCGTACGGCCGACAGGTCGCGGTAGAGCCTGCGCCGGGCCCGGATCCGAGCGGCCTGGTCCGCCTGCTCGGGCGCGCAGAACGCGCGGTTCACATAGGCCGCGGAGTCGGCGACGGCGTCCGCGAGCCGGTCGCCGATCCGGCTGTGCCAGGACTCCGGCCAGAGCAGATATCCGGCGACCAGCGCGATCGCGCAACCGACGAGCGAGTCCCACAGCCGGGGCAGGACCAGGTCGAAGCCCTGGTGGTTGAGGAGGTCGGAGAGCAGCAGGATGACGGGGGTGATCGCCGCGGTCTGGAAGACGTACCCCTTCGCGGAGAAGGCCGGGATCAGCCCTGCGAGCACCAGCATGATCGGGACGTACCACCAGCCGCGCGGCACCTCGGCGAAGACCAGGGCGGCGGTGACGAGCCCGCCGGCGGTGCCGGCGGCGCGCAGCACGGCGCGGGAGAAGACGGAGCCGAAGTCCGGCTTCAGGACGAAGGTGACGGTGAGGGCGACCCAGTAGGAGCGGGGTACGTCGATGAGCGAGACCAGCGCCTGGGCGAGGCCGATGCAGAGCGCGAGCCGCAGCCCGTACCGCCAGGACGCCTCGGAGAACAGGACGGAGCGGGCCGTGCGGCGGACCCGTACGCGCAGGGCGGCGGGGCGGCCGAGGCGGTCGTCGACGTTGAAGGGGTTCGGTTCCGCTTCGTGGACGACGGTCGCCGCGTAGCGCAGGGCCTGGTCGACGGCCTTCTCGGACGGGCGCACGGCCTCCGGGAGGTCCAGGACGGGGGTGCCTGTGCGGCCGCCCTCCTCGATCGTGTCGGCAAGCTCGCGCACGGCGGCCGGGATCTCGGCGGGCAGCGGCCGGTGGAACCGCCGGGCCGCGAAGTGCGCGGCCGGGGCGGCCTCCACCAGCGGGATCACCACGTTCAGCTGGGCGAGCAGCCGGACGAGGGTGGGTGCGCGGCCGTGGAAGCGGGTGCGGCGGGCGAGGACGAGGTCGTAGGACTGGTTGAGGGAGGTGGTGACGGCCTGCCGTTTCTCTTCGTACGTCTCCGAGCCGGCGGCTTCGAGGACGTCGGCGACGGCCCGGTATGTGCCGGCCACCGCCGCCCGCTCCGGGATGCCGCCGCGCAGCGGCCAGCCGAGCAGGGTGAGGAAGAGGACGACGACCCCGCCGAGGGTGAGCAGCAGGGGCGCCTTCCACCAGGGCTCGGGCATGGGCAGGCCGGCGCCGACGACCGCGTTGAGGAGGAGCAGCAGGCCGGAGACGGAGGCGACGGCGCCGATAGAGGAGATCATCCCGGAGACGAGCGCGACGAGGGTCAGGACGACGACGGCGAGCCAGCCCTGGTCGAAGACGAGGGTGCCGAGGGTGACGCCGAGCGCACCGAAGAGCTGGGGGACGGCGATGTTGTAGAACCGCATCCGGTACGCGTCGGCGGTGTCGCCGATGACGCCGGAGAGGGCGCCCATGGAGACGAGGGCGCCGTAGACGGGCTCGTCGATCGCGAACCCGACGGCGAGGGGCGCGGAGAGCGCGACGGAGGCGCGGGCGACGGCGGCCCACGGGATGGGCGCGGCGGCCGGTCGAAGCCCGGCGGTGAGCCAGGGGGGCGGGGTGAGCCGGGGGGTACGCGCCATGCGACCAACTTACGGCGCGGGCGGGTTTTGACCTGTTGTGGGCAGGCGTTCCACCGGGTCGGCGCCCACGCGCCCCTCGTCTGGGGCCCTCCGTTGTGGGCATTCGTTCCGCTGGGGCGGTACCCACCCCCCGGGCTCGCCCACCCCCGTTGTGGGCAACTGTTCCGCTGGGGCGGAACGGGTGGGCACAACGGAACGGCGCCCTTGCCGGGCCCAGGCTCCCGGTCCGTACGGTGCCCACAGGTGCGGCGCCGTCGTGGGTTGTGCCCACCCGTTCCGCCCTGCGGAACGCCTGCCCACAACGCGCGCGGGCGGGGCTTGCGGGTGGGTACCGCCATGCGGAACACGTGCCCATAACTGGCGCGGATGGAGCGCTCGCCCACAACCCCGCGTGAGCGGCGGGGCGCCCGCCCGCAAACCGAGGGCGTACAGCTAGCTGCGGTAGCTTTCCACCTCCGCGGCTGGGCGGACCGCCGCCGTGTCCGGGTCCTCGCCGAATTCCGCCTTCGCTCGCCGCTGGCGCAGCAGGTCCCAGCACTGGTCCAGTTGCACCTCCAGCTCGGCGAGCCGGGTTCGCTCCTCGTCGAGCAGCCCGCCGACCCGCTGCCGCAGGGCCCGCTCCTCTTCGACGAGGGCGCCGATGTTCGCCAGTATCTGCTCGTCGTCGTACATCTGGTCCATGTAATCCAGCGTGGCCGATCAGCGGCCCGCGTGCAGGTCGAGCTCGGCGAGCACGGCCCGGTGGTCCGACCCCGTGAGGTCGAGGAACCGCACCCCGCGCACCCGGAAGTCGTCGCTGACCAGCACATGGTCGATCTGGACGTACGGCGGCAGCGGCCCCTGCCCCTCCCGCGGCCACGTCGGGGTCCGGGCCGCGCCCGCGAGCCGGGCGGCGTCGTGGAGCCGGCCTGCGTCGAGGAGCGAGCGGAAGGCGGCGTGATCCTGGGAGGCGTTGAAGTCGCCGGCGAGGATCACGGGCCCGCCGTCTCGGTGCGCGGCGGCGAAGGCCTCCACCCGTCCCAGCTCGCGCTTCCACTGGTCGACCTGGCGGGGGATCGGCGGCAGCGGGTGCGCGAGCCGGAGCTGCACGGTCCGGCCGCCGATCCGCGCCGTGGCACCCGGCATCCCCATCACCGCCGGGATCGGGGGCTGCGCGGTCAGTGGGTACGCGCTCAGGACGACCGATCCCGTCGAGCCCCAGCCGTCCACGACCGCCCGATGGGGGAGGCTCGCGCCCACGGCGGCGGTGAGGGTGCGGACACAGACGCGGTCGCACTCGGAGACGTACACGAGCTGCGGCCGCTCCCGTCGCACCGTCTCGGCCAGGGCCTCCGTGCCCTGGCCGAACTCGACGTTGGCGGTGAGCACGCGGAGCCGTTCGACGACGGGGCCGCGGGCGGTGGTCGTGTCCGGGCCGTACGGCAGGACGAACCAGGCGGTCACCGCGAGGACGAGCGCCGCCCATGCGGCGAGCAGCCGCCGCCGGGCGACCAGCGCGAGCAGCAGCGCGAGACCGGCCGGGACGGCCAGCCAAGGCAGGAAGGACAGCAACTGCGGTACGGGGGTGACCGCGTCGACGCCGATGAGCCGGCATCCGACCACCACGCTCGGCACGGCGACCGACAACCCCGCGGCCCAGGCGGCGAGGCGCCGTCTGGGCCGTACGGGGGGCGGGAGGGTCTCGACGGCGGTACGGACGGAGGTCACGCCCTCAGTGTCGCAGCGCCTGCTGGACCTCCGCCGTCGTCTCCCCGGAGAGCGTGCGATTGCTGCGCGCCGTCCCGGTCTTGGACTTCCCCGGCTCGACGACGTCGATGTTCACGACGACGGCGTCGAGCAGATTGCCGCCGTCGTCACGGAAGTTGACCAGGATCGTGTAGTCCGCGTTCTTGTCGGTCGGGTTGGTGGCGGTGAGCTCCGTGGTGATCCGGTCGCCGTCGACCTCGGTCGGACCGGCCTTCACGTCCCCGGTGGCGTTCACCCCGTCCTTGACCTGGTTCATCTTCTCCTGGGCCGCCGAAGCGGCCGCCGCCGTGGCGGAGGAGACGATGTCCTCCGCCGCCTGCTGGCTCTCCTCGGTACAGCCGGCGACGCCGGTCACCGCCAGGGTGAGCAGGGCGGTGGCGGAGACGGCGAGGGCGCGGCCGCGGATCACGCCACGCCGCTCTTCCGGAAGGAGGTGTCGTCCGTGGCCAGCGCCCAGATCACGAAGATCGAGATGGCCATCGAGAAGAGCGCCCACCAGGGGTGATAGGGCAGGAAGAGGAACTGGGCGATGACGTTCAGGGAGGCCAGGGTGATGCCGCCCATCCGTCCCCACTCGGATCCCTTGAGGATCCCGGCGCCCGCGAGGGCGACGAGGATGCCGAGGATGAGGTGGATCCAGCCCCAGCTGGTCAGATCGAACTTGAAGACGTAGTCGCCGACGCGGGTGTAGACGTCGTCCTCGGCGATGGCGGCGATGCCCTGGAGGATGTCCAGGATGCCGATGACCACCATGAGGACACCGGCGAACAGGGTGCCGCTGGATGCCCCTGTGCCGCCGGACGCGGCCTGGGGCGCGCGGGGTGCGGTGTTCTGGCTCATGGGCTCATCGTCCGGCCGTTGCCCTGGAAGCGATCGTTCAACTGCTCCGAACGAGTGAGCGGACGCCGGGGCATACACCCGGACGCATACACCCGGACGCACACAGCCGGACTCGCACAGCCGAGCTTCAGACAGAGTCGAGGAACGCGTCGAGCGCCGCGTCGAACTCCTCCGGACGTTCCAGGTTCGGCATGTGCGCGGCCCGTTCGACCACGACGAGCGTGGAGTCGGGAAGCAGCGCGTGCATCGACTCCGCGTCCGCCACCGGGGTGTACGCGTCGTCGCGGCCGACGACCACCAGCGCGGGTACGGAGACGGCGCGGAGCACGGCCTTGTAGTCGGGGCGCTCGGCCCGGCCGCGCAGCGCCGCCGCCGCGCCCTCGGGATCGGTGGCGCACATCATCCGGTGGACGTGGGGCGCGGCATGCGTGTTGTACGGCGCGACCATCCGGTCGATGACCTCGTCGGCGTACCCCTTCATGCCCTCCCGGACCAGCCGGTCGGCGAGGGCGCGGCGGCCGGCCTTCCCCTCCTCGGTCTCGGCGCCGGGGAACGTGTCGGCGAGGACCAGGCCTCGGATGCGGCCGGGGAAGAGGCGGTGGCACTCCATGACGATCTGACCGCCCATGGAGAGCCCGCCGAGGATGAACTCCTCGATGCCGAGGTGGTCGAGGAGGGCGGCGAGGTCCTCGGCGAACGTGGAGAGCGGGGTGGTGCCGGGGACGACGGTGGTCGCTCCGTAGCCGCGCAGGTCGGGGGCGACGACCCGGTGCGTGGCCGAGAAGCGGTCGATCTGGGGCTGCCACATGGTGCGGTCGAAGGGATGGCCGTGGACCAGGACGAGCGCGGGGCCGGTGCCCCGGTCCTCGTAGCCGATCGTGAGTCCGTCGATCTCTGCGGAGGGCATGGTCCGAGGCTAGGCAGCCGCTCCTCCTCGGTGCAATGAGGGAGGACGGTCGAGCCGCGCTTGCATCGGGGATCCTGGACATCTAATATCCAGAACATGAGGATGAACGAGGGCGTCGAATGGGCGCTGCACAGCTGCCTCAACCTGGCCTGGATCGGGCCGGAGCGGGCGGTGACGGCAGCGCGGCTCGCGGCGTACCACGAACTGCCCGCCGCCTACCTCAACAAGCAGCTCCAGGCCCTCTCCCGGGCCGGGATCGTCAGCTCGGTCTCCGGGCCCAAGGGTGGCTTCCGACTGGCGCGGCCGCTCGACCGGATCACCCTCATGGACGTCGTCACGGCGATCGAAGGCCCGGAGGACGCGTTCCGCTGTTCCGAGATCCGGCAGCAGGGGCCCGGTGCCGGACCGGAGGGGAGTTACGGGGCCGAGTGTGCGATCGCGGGCGCCATGGGCGCGGCGGAGCTGGCCTGGAGGCGGGAGCTGGCGGCCCGCACCCTGGACGACGTACGGGAACGGGCGGAGCTCCAGGCGCCCGCGGCCCCGGACCGTATCCGCCACTGGTTCGCCAACGCCTGACCGGCTCGGCGATCCGATCGGTGGTTCCGAGTTCGAGGTGCCCTCCCGACGGGAGGGCCTTTCAAGGGGGTTATTCTGGATGTTGAATGTCCAGGTTAGGGGCCAAGGGAGCTGGGCCCGCGTCGGGGCGGTCACGCTCGGCATCTTCACCGTGATGACGGCGGAGCTGCTGCCGGTCGGCCTGCTCACCCCGGTCGCGTCCGAGCTGAGCGTGTCCGCCGGTACGGCGGGCCTGATGGTGACCGTCCCGGGCCTCGTGGCCGCCGTCGCCGCCCCGCTGATCGCCCTTCGGGCGGCCGGCGCCGACCGGCGCGCGGTCCTCGTCGTCCTGATGGCGCTCGTCGCCGCCGCGAACCTCGCCACCGCGGCCGCCGGACACTTCGCGGTCGTCCTCGGCGCCCGTGTCCTGCTCGGGATCGCCATCGGCGGTTTCTGGGCCCTCGCGGGCGGCCTGGCGCCCCGGCTCGTCCCCACGGCCGACATCGGGCGGGCCACCGCCGTGATCTTCGGCGGAGTCTCGGCCGCCTCCGTCCTCGGCGTCCCGGCGGCCACCACGGCGGCGGAATGGACCGGCTGGCGTGGGGCGTTCGCGGGAGTGGGGGTGATGGCGGTGGCGGCGACGGTGGCTCTTGCCGGGCTGCTGCCACGCCTGCCGGGCACCCGGCGCGCTCCCGGACTCCGCACCGGGTTCGGAGGGCTGCTGCGGCTGCCGCGCGACAACGCGCGCGTCCGCACCGGACTGCTCCTCACCCTCCTCCTGGTGACCGGCCACTTCCTCGCGTACTCCTTCGTACGGCCCGTGCTCGCCGAGCACGTCCGCGTCTCCGAGGGACTCGTCGGCGGGCTCCTCCTCGGGTACGGACTCGCGGGCGTGGCCGGGAACTTCGCCGCGGGCCCCGCGGCCGGCCGCTCCCCCCGCCGTACGCTCGCCGTCCTCTCCGCCGTCCTCACCGCGGCGCTCCTCGCGCTCGCCCACACCGGTGGTGCGACCCCAACCGGCGCCGGCCTGCTGCTCCTGTGGGGGCTCGCCTACGGCGGGGTCTCCGTCGGGCTGCAGTCCTGGTTCATGGCCGCCGCACCCGAGGACGTGGAGACGGCGACCGGCCTCTACGTCAGCGTCTTCTGCCTCTCGATCGCGCTCGGCGCCCTCCTCGGTGGGCTGCTCGTCGACGCGACCCCGCTCGTCGCGGTGCTCCGCACGGGCGCCGCGCTCACTCTGGCCGCCTGCCTGGCGGCCGTACTCCCCGGAAGGATCCCCACCTCATGACCAGCACCGACCAGCGCACGATCACCAACCCGGCGACGCTCCACGACCCGTCCCCCTTCGGCTACAGCCACGCCGCCTCCGCCCCCGGCGAACTGGTCTTCATCGGCGGCCAGTACGCCTCCGACGCGACCGGTTCCCCCGTCCCGGGGGACTTCGCCGCCCAGGTCGAGCTGTCCTTCACCAACCTCCGGCTCGCGCTGGAGGGCGTGGGGCTCGGCTTCGAGCACGTCGTGCGGCTCGGCTCGTACATCGTCGACCACGACCTCGCGAAACTGGAGGTGTTGGGCAAGGCGCTCCACGGCGCCTTCGGCGACCGGCTGCCCGCGCAGACGCTCAGCGGGGTCGCGTCCCTTGCGCTGCCGGGGATGCTCTTCGAGATCGACGCGGTCGCGGTGCGACCGGCGGGCTGATCGGCCCGCATCGGCCCGCATCGGCCCGCATCGGCTCGGATCGGCCCGGATCGGCCCGCATCGGCCTGGGCCGGCCTGGATCGACCCAGGATCGGCTCGGAGCCGGGCTGTCCAGTTGCGGGAGCGGGGGCTCCGGGTGTGCCCTTGAGGGTGAAGGTGGAGGGGGCGAGAGTGAAGGAGCTCCTGCCATGGCCGCACACGCAGCGGTGCCGACCCGACGGCCCATGAGCACCCACGGCTTGGGGCTGCCCGTGACGATGGGCGTCATCTACGGCTTCTACGCGGCCTTCCTCCAACGCGACGGCGGAGCGATCACCTGGGGCCAGGTCCTGCTCGGTTTCGTGTCCGCGATCGTGCTCGCCGGGGCGATGTACGCACTGCGCCGCGGCGGTCACGTCCTGATGCGCGAGCTGCGGGCCGCCGCGTGGGCGGCGCTGGCGGGCCTCGCGATGGGGTTCCTGGTCAGCCTGTCCGACACGAGCGTGCTGTCGACGATCATCCTGGCGCTGGTGGTTGCGGCCTCCGTGGGCGGCATCGCGTTCTACTGGTTCTACACGCACGAGGACGCCTCCGGCGGGCCCCCGGCCCGCAGGTTGCCGTAGCGGCCGGTCCGCCCCCCCGCCCCCTCGCCCGCCCCGCCACCCCCCACCGCCCCGGTGACGCCCCCGCCCCCCACCCGTACAGACGACCCCCCGTCCTTCCCCTGGCATCCCGACCGGAGCCGTCGGAGACTGGTTGAAGCGGAACCGACGCCGGCAGCCGGGAGGACAGCGCATGACCGACCTCGCCATCGAGACCGAGGGCCTGGTCAAGGTCTTTGGCACGAACCGGGCCGTCGACGGCATCGACCTGCGCGTTCCCGCCGGCACCGTCTACGGCGTCCTCGGACCCAACGGCGCCGGCAAGACCACCGCCGTCAAGATGCTCGCCACCCTCCTCCGCCCCGACGGCGGCCGGGCCCGCGTCTTCGGCAACGACGTCGTCAAGGACGCCGACACCGTGCGCGGCCGGGTCAGCCTCACCGGCCAGTACGCCTCCGTCGACGAGGACCTGACCGGCACCGAGAACCTCGTCCTGCTCGGCCGCCTCCTCGGCCACACCCGCCCCGCCGCCCGCGACCGCTCCGCGCAGTTGCTCGGCGCGTTCGGGCTCGCCGACGCCGCCGACAAGCAGATCAAGAACTACTCGGGCGGCATGCGGCGCCGTATCGACATCGCCGCGTCCATCCTCAACACCCCCGACCTGCTCTTCCTCGACGAACCGACCACCGGCCTCGACCCGCGCAGCCGCAACCAGGTCTGGGACATCGTCCGCGCCGTGGTCGCCCAGGGCACGACCGTCCTGCTCACCACCCAGTACCTGGACGAGGCGGACCAGCTGGCCTCCCGTATCGCCGTCATCGACCACGGGAAGGTGATCGCGGAGGGCACGAAGGGCGAGCTGAAGGCCTCCGTCGGCTCGGGTTCGGTGCACGTACGGCTCCGGAACCCCGAGCAGCGCCCGGAGGCCGAGCGGGTCCTCCAGAGCGCCCTGAAGGCGTCCGTGCAGCTCGAACCCGACCCCGTCGCGCTCACCGCCACCGTCAACGGTCACGGAACCGACCTCGACGCCGCCGAGCAGGCCGCGCGGGCGCTGGCGGAGCTGGCGCGGGCCGGGATCACGGTCGACAACTTCGGGCTCGGCCAGCCCAGCCTCGACGAGGTGTTCCTGGCGCTGACGGACAGGCCCGCGGACGCGACGGGCACCCAAGGGAACGGAACCCACCATCCCGGCACCCCCGCCACCGGCGCCGACGGAACCGACACCGACCGGAAGGGACCGACGGCATGACCACCGTCACCACCGGCAAGGACACGCAGACCACCGACACCCTCGACTTCGTCGCCCCGAAGGCGGACGAACTCGCGGCGCTGCTCGTGGGCAGGTCCCGCCCTCCCCGCCCCAGCGCCCTCTCCGCCTCGATGACCTTCGGCTGGCGGGCCATGCTGAAGATCAAGCACGTGCCGGAGCAGCTGTTCGACGTGACGGCGTTCCCGATCATGATGGTGCTGATGTACACGTACCTCTTCGGAGGCGCGCTGGCCGGCTCGGTCTCGGCGTACATCCAGTTCCTGCTGCCGGGCATCCTTGTGATGAGCGTCGTGATGATCACGATGTACACGGGCGTCTCGGTCAACACCGACATCGAGAAGGGCGTCTTCGACCGCTTCCGTACGCTCCCGATCTGGCGGCCCGCGCCGATGGTCGGCTATCTGCTGGGCGACGTCGTCCGCTATCTGATCGCCTCTGCGGTCATGCTCACCGTCGGCATCATCATCGGCTACCGGCCGGACGGCGGTATCGCCGGCGTGCTGCTCGGGGTCGCGCTGCTGCTGGTGTTCTCGTTCGCGTTCTCGTGGATCTGGACCATGTTCGGACTGATGCTGCGCAGCGAGAAGTCCGTCATGGGCGTCAGCATGATGGTGATCTTCCCGCTGACGTTCCTGTCCAACGTCTTCGTCGATCCGAGCACGATGCCGGGGTGGCTCCAGGCCTTCGTGAACAACAGCCCGGTGACCCATCTGGCGACGGCCGTACGCGAGTTGATGGCCGGGAACTGGCCGGCGGCGGACATCGCCTGGTCGCTCGGGTGGTCGGCGCTGTTCGTGGTCGTCTTCGGAGCGATCACGATGCGGCTCTACAACCGCAAGTAGTACCTGCCTGACGCTCTACAACCGCGATTGGCACCTGCCTGACGTGAGCCGTCACTTACCCCGCGGAGTCGTCTGCTGGACCGCCCACCGGTTGCCGTCCGGGTCCGCGAAGTAGACGAACGAGCCCCAGGGCTGGTCGTCGATCTCGCTGACCTCGATGCCCCGTGCGCTGAGGTCGGCGTGCGCCTCCTCGATGTCGGTGACGACGACCTGCATGTTGTCGAGGGAGCCCGGGGTCATGGTGGTGATGCCCTTGCCGAAGGTGATCGAGCACGCCGATCCGGGCGGGGTCATCTGGACGAAGCGGATGTCGTCGCTGACGGGGATGTCGTGATCGGCGTGGAAGCCCACCTGCTCGTAGAAGGCCTTGGCCCGGTCGATGTCGGTGACGGGGACGCCGATCAGTTCGAGCTTGATGTCCATGAAGGCATCATGCGCCCGGTTCGTCCCGGACGCATGATCTGGCGTCACTCACCGTGAACCGCCCCACGGCGAGCCCCGACGCGAGCCGCGAGTTGCGACGATCAGTCGAGCCGCAGGTCCGCGAGTTGGCGCTCGAACGGCACGACCTCGTCGTCGTCCGCCTCCCCCGCCGGGCCCCGCGCCGCCACCAGGTCGGCGAGATCGTGTCCCGCCCGGGCGATCCGGGACGGCAGCCCGTCCGTGTACTCGTCGCCGCCCGAACCCCAGTCCTCCGAGGCCGCGTACACGGCCGTCGGGACGACCAGCGCCCGCAGGTAGGAGAAGAGCGGTCGCATGGCGTGGTCGAGCACGAGGGAGTGGCGGGCGGTGCCGCCGGTCGCGCCGATCAGCACCGGCTTGCCGGTCAGCGCGGCCGGGTCGATCAGGTCGAAGAAGGACTTGAACAGACCGCTGTACGAGGCGGTGAACACCGGGCTCACCGCGATGACCCCGTCCGCTCCCGTCACCGCGTCGATCGACTCCTGGAGCTCCGCCGAGGGGAAGCCCGTCACGAAGTTCTTCGCGATGTCGACGGCGTGGTCGCGCAGCTCGACGACCCGGACCTCGACCACGTACTCCTGCTCGGTGAGCCGCTCCTGGGCCGCCTTGGCGAGCCGGTCGGCGAGCAGCCTCGTCGAGGACGGGGCGCTCAGCCCGGCGGACACGGCGACCAGCTTCAGGGTCTGCATGACTTACGCCTCCTGGGTGCGTACGGCGGGGTGGAGCGGGGCGGTCGCCGGGACGTCGGCCGGCCGCAGGTTGGCGAACTCCTTGCGGAGCACCGGGACGACCTCCTCGCCGAGGATGTCGAGCTGCTCCAGGACCGTCTTCAGCGGCAGACCCGCGTGGTCCACCAGGAAGAGCTGGCGCTGGTAGTCGCCGACGTACTCCCGGAACGAGAGCGTGCGGTCGATGACCTCCTGCGGGGAGCCGACGGTCAGCGGGGTCTCGCGGCTGAACTCCTCCAGCGACGGACCGTGGCCGTAGACGGGCGCGTTGTCGAAGTACGGGCGGAACTCCCGTACCGCGTCCTGGGAGTTCTTGCGCATGAACACATGGCCGCCCAGACCGACGACGGCCTGCTCGGGGGTGCCGTGACCGTAGTGCGCGTAACGCCGGCGGTAGAGGCTGACCATCTTCTCGGTGTGCTGCTTGGGCCAGAAGATGTGGTTGGCGAAGAAGCCGTCGCCGTAGTACGCGGCCTGCTCGGCGATCTCGGGGGAGCGGATGGAGCCGTGCCAGACGAACGGCGGGACGCCGTCGAGGGGGCGGGGTGTCGAGGTGAAGCCCTGGAGGGCGCTGCGGAACTTGCCCTCCCAGTCGACGACGTCCTCCCTCCACAGCTTGTGGAGAAGCGCGTAGTTCTCGATGGCGAGCGGGATGCCCTGGCGGATGTCCTGGCCGAACCACGGGTAGACGGGCCCGGTGTTGCCGCGCCCCATCATCAGGTCGACGCGGCCGTCGGCGAGGTGCTGGAGGGTGGCGTAGTCCTCGGCGATCTTCACCGGGTCGTTGGTGGTGATCAGCGTGGTCGAGGTGGAGAGGATCAGGTTCTCGGTCCGTGCGGCGATGTGCCCGAGGAGGGTCGTCGGGGAGGACGGCACGAAGGGCGGGTTGTGGTGCTCGCCGGTCGCGAAGACGTCGAGCCCGACCTCCTCCGCCTTGAGCGCGATGGCGACCGTGTTCTTGATCCGCTCGTGCTCGGTCGGGGTACGGCCGGTGGTGGGGTCGGTCGTCACGTCGCCGACGGTGAAGATCCCGAACTGCATCGTGCTCACCTCTCGCTGGGGCGTTTCCCGGACTATTGGTTGAAGCTTAAACCATCAACCGTCACGCTCAACCGTCTGCCCGAGCCCTGTATTCCGCGGGTCCCTCTCATCACCTTCACCGTACCGGATAGCTATCCGTTTAGCTACAAGCGGCCGGGGCGCCCGTACTCCGGCCCGTACTCTGGTGGGCATGTCCGACTACGAGCGCTGGAAAGAACGCGGCGTCCTCCTGCGCGTCTTCGTGTACGTCTTCGCCACGCACGCGTTCGCCGGCTTCGTCTGGCTGCTCTTCTACGTGGGACAGAACGCCCAGAAGTAAGCACGGTCACGAGGAGGGCGAACGGGCCCTCCCGTAGAGTTCGCCGACGTGAGCACCGTTCCCCTGCCTGCGATATCGGTCGTCGGAATCGGCGCGGACGGCTGGGACGGGCTCCCCGAGAACGCCCGCCGGACCCTGCGCGCCGCCGAGGTCCTGATCGGCGGCCCCCGCCAGCTCGATCTGCTGCCCGCCGCCGAGTGCCCCGGCGAGCGCGTCACCTGGCCCTCCCCGCTGCGCCCCGCCGTCCCCGGACTGCTCGCCGCCCACGAGGGGCGCCGGATCGCGGTCCTCGCCAGCGGCGACCCGACGTTCTACGGCATCGGCCGCACCCTCGCCGAGACCGTCGGCGCCGACCGGCTCCACGTCCTGCCGCACCCGTCCTCCGTCTCGTACGCCTGCGCCCGCCTCGGCTGGCCCCTGGAGGCCGTCGAGACCGTCTCCCTGGTCGCCCGGCCGCTCGCCTCGCTCACCGCCTCCCTCCACGACGGGCGGCGGCTGCTGGTTCTCAGCGAGAGCCGCCACACCCCGGCGCTGGTCGCCGCTCTGCTGCGGGAGAAGGGGTACGGCGGCAGCCGGATGCGGGTGCTCGAACAGCTCGGCGGCCCTCACGAGCGGCTCGTCGACGGCACGGCCGGCACCTGGTCCGACGACGAGCGGCTCGACGCCCTCAACGTCCTCGCCCTCGACTGCGTACGCGCCCCCGACACCCTCCGCCTCGGCGCCGTACCCGGCCTGCCGGACGAGGCGTACGAGAACGACGGACAGCTCACCAAGCGGTACGTCCGCGCCGCCACCCTCGCGGCCCTCGCCCCCGCCGCCGGCGAACTGCTCTGGGACATCGGCGGCGGCTCCGGCTCCATCGGCATCGAGTGGATGCGCACCGACCGCTCCTGCCGGGCGATCGCCGTCGAGAAGGCCCCTGAGCGGGCCGCCCGCATCGCGCGCAACGCCACCACCCTCGGCGTACCGGCGCTGCGGGTCGTCACCGCGGCCGCCCCCGACGGGCTCGCCGACCTCCCCACCCCCGACGCCGTCTTCATCGGCGGCGGCCTGACCGCCCCCGGCCTGCTCGACGCCTGCTGGGACGCGCTGCCCGCGGGCGGCCGGCTGGTTGCCAACACGGTGACCATGGAGTCCGAGGCGCTGCTGGCGGAGCGCTACCGCCGGCACGGCGGGGAGCTGGTCCGGCTCGCCGTCGCCCAGGCCGTCCCGGTGGGCGGCTTCACCGGCTGGCGCCAGGCGATGCCGGTCACGCAGTGGTCCGTAACGAAAGCAGGAGTTGGAGCATGACCGTCTACTTCATCGGCGCGGGCCCGGGCGCCGCCGACCTGATCACTCTGCGGGGCGCCCGCACCCTCGCCGCCTGCGGCGTCTGCCTGTACGCGGGCTCGCTCGTCCCCCGCGAGCTGCTCGCCGAGTGCCCGCCGGACGCGCGCCTGGTCGACACCGCGGACCTCGACCTGGACCAGATCATGGCCGAGATCGTCCGCGCCCACGAGGCAGGCCAGGACGTGGCCCGGCTCCACTCCGGCGACCCGTCCGTCTTCAGCGCCGTGGCGGAGCAGATGCGCCGGCTCGACGCGCTGGACATCCCGTACGAGGTCGTGCCGGGCGTCCCGGCGTTCGCGGCGGCCGCCGCCGCGCTCAAGCGGGAGCTCACCGTCCCGACCGTGGGCCAGACGGTCATCCTCACCCGCATCGCCCAGCAGGCCACTCCCATGCCGGAGGGCGAGGATCTCGCCACGCTCGGCCGCAGCGGCGCCCTGCTCGTCCTCCACCTGGCCGCCCGCTACGTCGACCGGGTCGTGTCCGAGCTCCTGCCGCACTACGGCGCCGACTGCCCGGCCGCGGTCGTGGCGATGGCGAGCCGCCCGGACGAGATCGTGCTGCGGGGCACGCTGGAGGACATCGCGGCGCAGATGAAGGAGGCCGGCATCACGAAGACGGCCGTGATCCTGGTCGGCCGCACGCTGGCGGCCTCGCAGTTCCGCGACAGCCACCTCTACGACCCGGCGCGGGAGCGGCACGTCTGCTGATCTCATCCCCGCCCGCCGGTCGCCCTGTGAGCGGTGGGGCCTCAACACCCCGTGACGCGCCCGGGCCGGACACCCGACGGGTGTCCGGCCCCGGCTTCTAGGCGTTCGGCCGCTTGCCGTGATTCGCCTTCTTCTTCTTGCGGGCGCGCTTCTTGTTGCCTCGCTTCGCCATCGGGCACATCCCTCTCTCCTGGGGGCCTTGCCCTCGCAAGCCTAGGTTCGCGGGGGAGGCGGCGCATCCGGTGTCGGTGGGGTGCCGGCTTACGGCCCCGCCGTGGTCGAGCGGCCCACCACCGTGCCCGCGCGGTCGATGCAGATGACGTCGACCGCGACCGGGGCGCCGCGGAGGACGGCGAGGGCCTCGTCCCGGGAGCGGGCGGCCACCAGGTCGCCCAGGGGGACGCCCGCGGCCTCGCAGAGGCGGAGGGCCGCCAGGCCCGTGTTCGCCGTGGCGATCTCCTCGGCGAGAGCCTCCGACGCGCCGCCCGTACGGGCCAGGTCGGCCAGGAACCCCTTGTCGACCTGCGAGCGGGCCGAGTGGAGGTCCAGATGGCCCGCCGCCAGCTTCGACAGCTTCGCGAAGCCGCCACAGATCGTCAGCCGGTCGACCGGATGGCGGCGGATGTACTTCAGGACCGCCCCCGCGAAGTCCCCCATGTCGAGCAGCGCGATCTCCGGCAGGTCGTAGAGCGTCGACACCGTCTTCTCGGAGGTGGAGCCCGTACACCCCGCCACATGGGTGAGACCCGCCGCCCGCGCCACGTCCACCCCGCGACGGATGGAGTCGATCCAGGCCGAGCACGAGTACGGCACGACGATGCCCGTCGTCCCCAGGATGGACAGCCCGCCCAGGATGCCGATCCGCGGGTTCCAGGTGGAGCGGGCGATCTCCTCGCCATGATCGACGGAGACCGTGATCTCCACATCGCCCGTGCCGCCGTGCGCCGCCGCGACCTCCGCCACATGCGCGCGCATCATCTGCCGCGGGACCGGGTTGATCGCCGGTTCCCCGACCTCCAGGGGCAGGCCGGGCAGCGTCACCGTACCGACGCCCGCCCCCGCCCGGAAGACGACACCGGACCCGGCCGGGAGGATCCGTACCGTCGACCGGACCAGTGCGCCGTGCGTCACGTCCGGGTCGTCGCCCGCGTCCTTCACGATCCCCGCCATCGCGGCGTCGGGGGTCAGCTCCTCCGCCGCCAGCGCGAACGCCGGACGCCCGCCCTTCGGCAGCGTGATCGTCACCGGGTCGGGAAACTCGCCGGTCAGCAGCGCCGTGTACGCGGCCGTCGTCGCCGCCGTCGCACAGGCACCGGTCGTCCAGCCCGGGCGCAGACCCGTGTGCTTGAGTTGGGCGTCGCGCCCGCCGCCCGGACTGCCGCCGGCACTCATGAAAGGACTCCCGTGCACGTACTCATTCTCGGCGGCACCACCGAGGCCCGCGCCCTCGCCACGGCGCTGCACCCCCGCGTCCGCGTCACCAGCTCCCTCGCCGGACGCGTCGCCGAGCCCCGGCTGCCGGCCGGCGAGGTACGCGTCGGGGGCTTCGGCGGCGTCGACGGACTCGTGGCCTGGGTGCGCGAGCACCACGTGGACGCGGTCATCGACGCCACCCATCCCTTCGCGGAGAACATCAGCTTCAACGCGGCCCGAGCGGCCGCCACCGCCCATGTTCCCCTGCTGGCCCTGCGCCGCCCCGGCTGGGTCCGGGTGGACGGCGACGACTGGCACGAGGTCGCCTCGCTGGAGGAGGCGGCGGGGGTCGTGGGGGACTTCGGCTGGGGGCACCTCCCAGGACGAAGTCCTAGGGGGAGGGTGTTCCTGACGACCGGACGGATGGGACTCGCCGCGTTCGCCGAGTGCCCGCAGTGGTTCCTCGTACGGTCCGTCGACGCCCCCCAGCCCCCGATGCCCGCCCGCACCGAAGTCCTCCTGGACCGGGGGCCCTTCACCCTGGAGGGGGAGTCGGAACTGTTGAGTCGGTACGGCATCGATGTCCTCGTCACCAAGGACAGCGGCGGCGCGGCGACGGCCCCGAAGCTCCGTGCGGCGAGGGAGGCGGGGGTCCCGGTGGTGATCGTCCGGCGGCCGGCGGTGCCGGAGGGGGTCGCGGTGGCGGGGACGGTGGGGGAGGCGGTGGAGTGGGTGGGGGTGGTGGGGGTGGTGGGGGGTTTCTGAGGTCTGTGGTCTGGGCGGGTTTGCGGGCTTCGGGTTTCTGAGGGGCCCGGCCTGGCGGCTCTTGTGGGCTTCTGGTGCGGCCGCCCTCGTTCCGAGTGTGGCGACCGGAGGCGGTGCGTCAAGGGCGCTCCTGCGTCGCGTCGCTGCGCGATTCCGCTTCGCTCCACCCTTGACCCACCGCCTCCGGTCGCCTTTTCACACTCGGAGGGCGGCCGGGGGGCGTGGCCGCGCGGGCAGGCGGGTTTGCGCCTCGGCCGGGATCGGCGCCTGCGGGTGCGTGGGTGGGTTTGCGCGGCAGTTGAATGGGGCGGCCCGGCGGCGCTCAGCGTGTGACCGCCGTCGGTCGGCCGGGACTCATGCCCCGCTGGTCACTCCCGGTGGGTGGTGAGGTGAGTTGGTGGGCGTGAGCGTCCCTAAGTCTCCCCAACTCGCCTCCGTCGGGCCCCAAAGGGCCCCATCCGGCGAAGTTACCGCGAGTAGTGGAGAGTTAGGGACGGCAGTCGTTGCTCCGACGCCGCCCCCACCTCACGTGCCCGACCGCGATCGGCCGCTGTGGTTGCGGTACTTCGCTGCCGTACCGCCTCATGCCTCGTCAAGAGTGGCCGCCGACCACTACGACTTGAACGCGTTCAAACTCTGTGTCAGGGTGCGGCATGCGTTCTTGAGCTCACCGGTCGCGCACGCGGCCTGCGGAACCCGCTAGGGGTGGAGTGTGTTGCGTTCCTGTCGTACTGCGCTGATCTTGCTCGC
This sequence comes from Streptomyces sp. NBC_01353, assembly GCF_036237275.1. GTDB lineage: Bacteria > Actinomycetota > Actinomycetes > Streptomycetales > Streptomycetaceae > Streptomyces. Next base: position 4,571,211 of record NZ_CP108352.1, read on the forward strand.
CTTGGCCGCTCTCACGGCTTGCGGCAGGCTCTACGACCTGCCGCCGCCTGAGGGCGAACCGGTCGTTCTGAAGCCGGCCGAACTTGCGACCACATGGACCGATGGAGACGACGGCACCCTCACGCTGAAGCAGGACGGGACGTTCATCGCCGATAAAGTGTGCATCGCCGTCGGCTGGGAGGAAGGTTTGACCTGGTCCGGAACAGGCACCTGGAAGCAAGGCTCCAACGAGAAGCAAAGCTTCGTCGGTGTGACCTTCGACGCCGCTCACCCCGAAACGGGTGAGCGGAAGCCCGACTCCTACGCCGCCTTGAGGCAAGGCAAGGCCCTGAAGCTCTGGGCCGCCGTCGGCGATCCGGACCACGATTATCCGAACTGCGTCCTGACCAGCCCGGCGAGTTGACCCGGCTGCCGCGCGGCCGGGTGACCTACACAGGGTCCGGCATCGCAGAAACGCGGTTCCAGCCGATCGTGTCCCCTGCCGTGAGGCAGGAGATCAGCCCACCGGGAGTGACCAGCGGGGCTTGAGTCCCGGCCGAACGGCGGCCGTCAGCCGCTGAGCCGTGCCCCGCCGCTCCATTCAACTGCCGCGCAATCCCGACGACTCGGCCGCAGGCGCTGAGCGGAGGCCAGGCACGAACCCAGCTCCCCGCGTGGCCACGCCCCCGGGCCGCCCTCCGAGTGTGAAAAGGCGGGTGGAGGTGGCGGGTCAAGGGTGGAGCGCAGCGGAATCGGCGGAGCCGACGCGACGTAGGAGCGCCCTTGAGGCGTCGCCGGAACCCGCCACACTCGGAGAGAGGGCGGCCGAACCAGAGGCCGACGAAGGGCGGTCAACCGGTGAGCCCCGCGACGAATGTGGACCAGGCCTCGGGGGCGACCCCGAACGTCGGGCCGTCGGTGACCTTGGAGTCACGGAGGTGGACGGAGTGGGGGCAGGCGGCGACCTCGACGCAGTCGCCGCCGCCGGCCGACGCCAAGCCGGCGAAGGAGGCCGACGCCTACACCGGTACGTACTCCAGTGACTACTACGGACAGTTGAAGGTCACCGCGGGCGACGACGGGCGGCTGACGCTGTCCTTGGGGCCGAAGCCCGAGACGTACCCGCTGACGCACTACGACGGCGACACGTTCAGCTTCGCGACGCGCGGCGAGAACGCCGTGGGTCTGACCGGGGTCACCTTCTCCCCGAACGGGAAGTCCGTCCGCGTCGAGTATCTGGACACCACCGGCCTGGGGACCTCCACCCGTTGACGTGGAGTGCGAGTCCGGCGAGCGGCCCGGTGCCAACGACCGACCTCGCCGCGGAGTCCGGCCCCGCCGCGACGAGCCGCCTCGCCGCGACCGGCCCCGTCCCCGCGGCCCCCGTCACTCCTCCGGGTACCGCCGTGGTGTCCAGGTGATCGTGCGGCCGTCGCCGCGTTCGACCGCGCGCGTCTGCGACGAGCCGATGAGGAGCAGCGTCCGCATGTCGACCTCGCTCGGCTCCAGGGTCTTCAGGGTCACCACCCGTACCGACTGCTCCGGGCCGCCGACGTCCCGTGCCACGACCACCGGGGTCTCGGGCGAGCGGAGTTCGAGCAGCAGGTCGCGGGCGGCCGCCACCTGGTGCGTACGGGACTTCGAGCCCGGGTTGTAGAGCGCCAGGACCAGGTCCGCCCGGGTGGCGGCGCGCAGGCGGGCGGCGATCACGTCCCAGGGCTTGAGCCGGTCGGAGAGGGAGATCGTGGCGTAGTCGTGGCCGAGCGGGGCGCCCGCCGCGGCGGCTGCCGCGTTCGCGGCCGTCACGCCCGGGAGGACCCGTACGGGAACGTCCGCGTACCGCTCCTCCGACGCCACCTCCAGGACCGCCGTGGCCATGGCGAAGACACCGGGGTCGCCGCCCGAGACGACCGCGACCCGGCGCCCGCGCCGGGCGAGGTCGAGGGCGAACTCGGCGCGCTCGGACTCGACCTTGTTGTCCGAGCCGTGCCGGCGCTGGCCGGGACGCAGCGCCGGGACGCGGTCGAGGTAGGTGGTGTAGCCGACCAGGTCGTCGGCGTTGATCAGCGCGCCGCGCGACTCCGGCGTCAGCCAGGGCGCGCCCGCCGGGCCGGTGCCGACGACGACGACCTCGCCGCCGGTCTCCCGGGATTCGGGGGTGACGGCGTCGATACGGGAGGGCAGCACGGCGACCGAGAAGTACGGGACGGTCTCGGCGTCCACCTCGGAGAGGATCTCCGTCCGCTCGCCCGCCATGAACGCCCGTTCCACGTACCGCGCGTCGTCAAGACGGCCCGCGCGTTCCAGGGCGCGGCGCACGGTCGGGAACGTGCGGCCGAGCTTCATCACGACCGCCGAGTCGGTGCCCGCGAGGCGGGCCGTCAGCTCGTCCTCGGGCAGTGTGCCGGGGATGATCGTCAGGACCTCCTCCGCCTCGCACAGCGGCTCGCCGAGCCGGGCCGCGGCGGCGGACACGGAGGTGACGCCGGGGATGACGGTGGTGTCGTAGCGGTGCGCGAGCCGCTTGTGCATGTGCTGGTAGGAGCCGTAGAAGAGCGGGTCGCCCTCGGCGAGCACGGCGACGGTGCGGCCGGCGTCGAGGTGGGCGGCGAGCCGGGCCGCGGCCTCCTCGTAGAAGTCGTCGAGCGCGCCGCGGTAGCCGCCGGGGTGGTCGGTGGTCTCCACCGTGAGCGGGTACATGAGCCGCTCCTCGATGTGGTCCTCGCGGAGGTGCTCGGCGGCGATGGAGCGCGCGATGGAGCGGCCGTGGCGGGCGGAGTGGTACGCGACGACGTCGGCGGACGCGATGGCCTTCACCGCGGCGACGGTCATCAGGTTCGGGTCGCCGGGGCCGAGGCCGACTCCGTACAGCTTGCCGGGGGCGTTGGCGCTCATGCCTGGATCTCCGCTTCCGTCGCGATGGCGTTGATCGCGGCGGCGGTCATCGCGCTGCCGCCGCGCCGGCCCCGTACGACGAGGTAGTCGAGGCCCAGGGTCTGGGCGGCGAGGGCGTCCTTGGACTCGGCTGCGCCGATGAAGCCGACCGGTATGCCGAGGACGGCGGCCGGGCGGGGTGCGCCCTTCGCGATCATCTCCAGGAGGTGGAAGAGGGCGGTGGGCGCGTTGCCGATGGCGACGACGGAGCCTTCGAGGCGGTCGCGCCAGAGTTCGAGGGCGGCGGCGCTGCGGGTGGTGCCGAGCTCGGTGGCGAGGGCGGGCACGGAGGGGTCGGAGAGGGTGCAGACCACGTCGTTGTCGGCGGGCAGCCGCTTGCGGGTCACGCCGCTGGCGACCATCTGCGCGTCGCAGAGGATCGGTGCGCCGGCGCGCAGGGCGGCGCGGGCGCGGGAGACGACCTGCGGCGAGTAGGCGAGGTCGCGGACGAGGTCGGTCATGCCGCAGGCGTGGATCATGCGGACCGCGACCGTGGCGACGTCGGCGGGCAGATCCGCGAGGTCCGCCTCGGCGCGGATCGTGGCAAAGGACTGGCGGTAGATCTCCGCGCCGTCCTTCTCGTAGGCGAACATCGTGTCGTTCTCGCTCATCTCGTTGTGCGGGCCGTTGCGACTGCTTCGGTCAGGGAGGTACGGGGGGTGGGGCGGCCGTCGACGAGGTAGGTGCCCTCGGCGGTGGCGAGGACGTCGACCCAGGTGCCGGGGGCGCCTTGGGGGTGGCCGCACCGGCGCTCGCACCCCGAGAAGTGGACGGGGAGGCCCGGCGTGCCGGGTACGGCGTCCGCCCGGACGTCGGCGAGGGACTTGGCGCAGCCGGGCCGCCCGGTGCAGGCGCCGACACCGACCCAGGGGTCGTCGGGGCGGGTGATCAGCCCGGCCGCCTCCAGCTCGGGCAGCCGTGTTCGGGTGGCCCCGACGACGACGGCTCCGCGCCAGGGCGTGAGCCGCACCTCGTCGGCGGGCAGCAGCGCCCGCAGCTGGGTGGCCGTCAGGCGCCCGAGCGGCGCGAGCACGTGCAGTGCGTTCCCGCCGAGGGGCCCGGGCGCGGGCGGCGCGCCGTGCGGTCGCGGCGGCGCGGGGATGACGGGCTGGGCGTCGACCCCGGCCCGCGCGAGCGCGGCGGCGAGGTCGAGGAGACCGGTGGTGCCACCGCCCGGGGCGCCCGCGGGCCGGGCGCCCGGCAGCTCCTTCACACCGGTGGCGTCGACGGCCTCCGCGCCCGGCGCGCCGGAGCCCGGCAGCTCCTTCACACGCCACGCGCCGTTCCCGGCGGCCTGTGCGGCCCGTAGGAACGCGTCGGCCGCGGCGAGCGCCGCTCGCGGCGCGTCGGCGCCCGCGACGCGGAACGCCTGCGCGCCGACGTACAACAGGGCGTCGGCCGCGCGCGGGGTCGGGCCGGCGCAGCCGCCCACCGAGGCTCCGGCTCCGCCGGGCGACTGGCTCCCGTCCGTCGATGCTCGGGTCTCGTCGGGCGATGGGCTCCCGGCCGCCGAGGCTCCGTCCGCCGAGGGCTCGCTCGCGCCCGGCTCCCGGTCTCCGGCCGCCGAGGCTCCGGTCTCGTCGGGGGACGGGCTCCCGCCCGTCCCCCGGTCGCCGTCCGCCCACGGCCCTCCTGCGATCAAGGTCACATCTCCACCCAGCCCCGCCACGTCCCCGCGGCCGTCGTCCAGGACGAAGAGGAAGCGGCCCGAGAGGGTCGCCGTCCAGGGGGTCGCGCAGAGCAGGGTGTCCAGTTCGCGGGCCCACAACTGGACGTCCGCGTGGCCGAGTCCGTCCAGTCCCGCGGTCGGGGAGGCGACGATGTTGCGGACGCGTTCGTGGGTGGCGGAGGGCAGGAGGCCCGCCTCCGTCAGCCGCTCCGCCAGATCGGCGCCACAGCCCTCGCCGAGGCCGCGCAGCTCCACGTTCCCCCGGGACGTGACCGTGACCCGGCCGTCGCCCAGCGACTCCGACGCCGACGCCAGGACCTGGACCTGACGAGACGTCAACAGGCCTGCGGGCAGGCGCAGTCGGCCCAGACCGCCGTCGTCGGCGGGGTGCAGGCGCAGCGCGCCGGGGCAGGCATCGCCACGGTCCCGTATGAGAGGTTCGCCCCGGTTGGGCGTTGTGGGTGGGGTGGGCGGCATGGCGGCGAGCATACCCACGTGGATCGGGACGACCCCTGGGGACGACCCCTGCCCGCCGTGAGCACGATCTACTATGCAGACGGCATGGGGTCCCAGGACCCCGGGGAGGAAGCCCGGTGAGAATCCGGCGCGGTCCCGCCACTGTGAGCCAGGTCGCACCAGCGGCCGGGTGAGTCAGGAACTCCCTTCCCCAAGCTCTCGGCTTCGCTCGAGCAGGGGAGGCCCCAACCCATACGACCACCCGGGGCGCGGACAACCCCGAGGAAGGCCTGCGCACGCATGCGAATTCTGTTGCTGTCGCACTCCGACACCGACCTGCTCAGCGCCCGCGCGGCCGGCGGCCCCGTCGAGTACCGGTTCGCCAACCCCTCCCGCCTCGCCCTGGACGACCTGCCCGGGCTCCTGGACGGCGCCGACCTCGTCGTCGTACGTCTCCTCGGCGGTCTGCGCGCCTGGGAGGAGGGCCTGCAGGCCCTGCGGACGGCGGAGAAGCCGCTGGTCGTGCTCTCCGGCGAACAGGCCCCCGACGCCCAGCTCATGGAGACCTCCACCGTCCCCATCGGCGTCGCCACCGAGGCCCACGCCTACCTCGCGCACGGCGGCCCGGCCAACCTGGAGCAGCTGGCCCGCTTCCTCTCCGACACCGTGCTGCTCACCGGACACGGCTTCGACGCCCCGGCCGCCGCGCCGACCTGGGGCCCGCTGGAGCGTGAGCCGCGCGTCACGGACGGCCCGACGATCGCCGTGCTCTACTACCGCGCCCACCACATGAGCGGGAACACCGCCTTCATCGGCACCCTCTGCGAGGCCATCGAGGACACCGGCGCCCAGGCCCTGCCGCTGTACGTCGCGTCCCTGCGCGCCCCCGAGCCGGAGCTGCTCGACCGCCTGCGCGGCGCCGACGCGATCGTCACGACCGTCCTCGCGGCCGGCGGCACCAAGCCCGCCGAGGCGCAGGCCGGCGGCGACGAGGAGGCCTGGGACGCGGGCGCGCTCGCCGCCCTCGACGTACCGATCCTGCAGGCGCTCTGCCTCACCGGCTCGCGCTCGGCCTGGGAGGAGAACGACGAGGGTCTCTCTCCGCTGGACGCCGCCAGCCAGGTCGCCGTCCCCGAGTTCGACGGCCGGCTCATCACGGTCCCGTTCTCCTTCAAGGAGATCGACGAGGACGGTCTGCCCGCGTACGTCGCCGACACCGAGCGCGCCGCCCGGGTCGCCGGGATCGCGGTCCGCCACGCCCGTCTGCGTCACATCCCGAACGCCGAGAAGAAGCTCGCTCTTGTCCTCTCCGCGTACCCGACCAAGCACTCCCGGATCGGCAACGCGGTCGGCCTGGACACCCCCGCCTCCGCCGTCGCGCTCCTGCGGCGTCTGCGGGAGGAGGGCTACGACTTCGGTCCGGTCGAGGAGATCCCGGGCCTGGTCTCCGGCGACGGCGACGAGCTGATCTACGCCCTGATCGAGGCCGGCGGCCACGACCAGGACTGGCTCACCGAGGAGCAGCTGGCGAAGAACCCGGTTCGCATCCCGGCCGCCGACTACAAGCGTTGGTACGCGCAGCTCCCGACCGAGCTGCGCGCGGCGGTCGAGGAGCACTGGGGCCCGGCGCCCGGCGAGATGTTCCTGGACCGGTCCCGCAACCCCGAGGGCGACATCGTCCTCGCCGCCCTGCGGCGCGGGAACCTGCTGATCCTCATCCAGCCGCCGCGCGGCTTCGGCGAGAACCCGATCGCGATCTACCACGACCCCGATCTCCCGCCGTCCCACCACTACCTGGCCGCCTACCGTTGGATCGCGGCGCGTGCCGAGGACGGCGGCTTCGGTGCGGACGCGATGGTCCACCTCGGCAAGCACGGCAACCTGGAGTGGCTGCCCGGCAAGAACGCCGGCCTGTCGGCCGCCTGTGGCCCGGACGCGGCGCTCGGTGACATCCCTCTGATCTACCCGTTCCTGGTCAACGACCCGGGCGAGGGCACGCAGGCCAAGCGGCGCGTGCACGCGACGCTCGTGGACCACCTGGTGCCGCCGATGGCGCGCGCCGACTCGTACGGCGACATCGCGCGCCTGGAGCAGCTGCTCGACGAGTACGCGCAGATCTCCTCCATGGACCCGTCCAAGCTGCCTGCGATCCGCGCGCAGATCTGGACGCTGATCCAGGCGGCGAAGCTCGACCACGACCTGGGGCTCGAGGACCGCCCGGAGGACGACGGCTTCGACGACTTCCTGCTGCACGTCGACGGCTGGCTGTGCGAGGTCAAGGACGCGCAGATCAGGGACGGTCTGCATGTGCTCGGCGGGGCGCCGGTGGGCGAGGCGCGGGTCAACCTCGTGCTCTCGATCCTGCGCGCCCGGCAGATCTGGGGCGGTACGCAGGCCCTGCCGGGTCTGCGCGAGGCCCTGGGTCTGGACGAGTCGGCCGCGACCCGGACGACCGCCGACGAGGCGGAGGCGACGGCGCGCGAGCTGGTCGAGGCGATGGAGGCGGCGGACTGGTCCGTGGACGCGGTCCCGGCGGTCGCCGCCGCGTACGGCGCGGACGTCCAGGCCGTGCTCCGCTTCGCCTGCGAGCAGGTCGTCCCGCGGCTCTCCGCCACGACCGACGAACTCACCCACGCCGTCCACGCGTTGGACGGCGGCTTCGTGCCGGCCGGCCCGTCCGGCTCGCCGCTGCGCGGTCTGGTGAACGTGCTGCCGACCGGCCGGAACTTCTACTCCGTCGACCCCAAGGCCGTTCCCTCCCGCCTCGCGTGGGAGACCGGCCAGGCGCTCGCCGACTCTCTTCTGGAGCGCTACCGCTCCGACAACGGAGAGTGGCCGACCTCCGTCGGTCTCTCCCTGTGGGGGACGAGCGCGATGCGCACGGCGGGCGACGACGTGGCCGAGGCGCTGGCCCTGCTGGGCGTCCGCCCCACCTGGGACGACGCCTCGCGCCGGGTGAACGGCCTGGAGGCCGTCCCGCTCGCCGAGCTGGGCCGTCCGCGCATCGATGTGACGCTGCGCATCTCGGGCTTCTTCCGGGACGCGTTCCCGCACGTCATCGTGCTTCTCGACGACGCCGTACGGCTGGCCGCCTCGCTCGACGAGCCGGCCGAGGACAACTTCGTACGGGCGCACGCGCAGGCCGACCTGGCCGAGCACGGCGACGAGCGGCGTGCGACCACCCGTATCTTCGGCTCGCGGCCGGGCACGTACGGCGCGGGCATCCTCCAGCTGATCGACTCGCGCGACTGGCGTACGGACGCGGACCTCGCCGAGGTGTACACGGTGTGGGGCGGGTACGCGTACGGCCGCGGTCTCGAAGGGCGTCCGGCCCGTTCGGAGATGGAGACGGCGTACAAGCGGATCGCGGTGGCCGCGAAGAACACGGACACGCGCGAGCACGACATCGCCGACTCGGACGACTACTTCCAGTACCACGGCGGCATGGTGGCAACCGTCCGCGCGCTGACGGGCTCGGCGCCCGAGGCGTACATCGGCGACTCCACCCGCCCGGAGACGGTCCGCACCCGGACCTTGGTCGAGGAGACCTCGCGGGTCTTCCGCGCCCGGGTGGTCAACCCGAAGTGGATCGAGGCGATGCGCCGCCACGGCTACAAGGGCGCGTTCGAGCTGGCGGCGACGGTCGACTACCTCTTCGGCTACGACGCGACGACCGGTGTGGTCGCCGACTGGATGTACGACAAGCTCACGGAGACGTACGTCCTCGACCCGGAGAACCAGGCCTTCCTGAAGGAGGCCAACCCCTGGGCCCTGCACGGCATCGCGGAACGCCTCCTGGAGGCGGAGTCGCGCGGCATGTGGGAGAAGCCGGACCCGGAGACCCTGGCGGCGCTGCGGCAGGTGTTCCTGGATACGGAGGGCGACCTGGAGGACGACGGGGAGGGCTGACGCCCTCAGGTCACGGGGGCGCGGCGCGGGTCGACGGGGCGGACGGTCCGCCCGCCGAAGAAGCGCCTCACGTGGGCGTCGAGCGCGGCGGTTGCTGTGTCGTCGGCCTGGTGCACGGCGGGTTGCCTATGCGCCGCGCGCGGCGCAGACCGTCGCCGGGGCCAGTTCGAGCCGGCGGCCCCGGAAGCCGGCCCTGATCCGGCGGTCGTGGGTGACGATCACCAAGGTGCCCGGGTAGGTGGCGAGGGCTGCCTCCAGGTCTTCCACCAGGCCGGGGGCCAGGTGGTTGGTCGGTTCGTCGAGGAGGAGCAGGTCCGACGGGCGGGTGACCAGGCGGGCCAGTTCCAGCTTGCGGCGCTGGCCCGTCGACAACTGCCGTACCGGCGTGGCGAGATCGGCGGCCCGGAAGAGTCCGAGCCGTAGCAGCTCCTCCTCCCGGCCCTCCCCGAACGCCGCGGCGACCGTACGGGGGTCGTCCGGCAGCTCGGTGTCCTGGCGGAGCATCCCGACCCGGGGCGGGGTCGTCACCGTCCCGCCGTCCGGGGTCAGTTCACCCGCGAGGATCTTGAGCAGGGTGGACTTGCCGGCGCCGTTCGGGCCGGTGACCAGGAGGCGTTCGCCGGGGGCCAGGTGCAGGGAGGCCGGCCGCAGCCGGCCCTCCACCCGTATGTCGGTCAGCGCGACCGCCCCCGCCGAGCCCTCGATGTCGGCCGTGAACCGCAGCGGGTCGGGCGGCGCCGCCACCGCGTTCTCGGTGAGCCGCTGGAGCTTCTCGCGGGCGGCCCGGATCCTGCTCATCGCGCCGTGTGCCCGTGACCGGGCGCGGAAGGCGCCGGCCCCGCTGAAGGACGCCGGGGCCTTGCGGGGGATGGCGGAGAAGCGGTCGATGGTGGCGTCGGCGAGCGCCGCGTACCGGGCGGTCTCGGACCGCCACTCCTCGTACTCCCGCTCCCACCGGGCCCGTTCGGCCGCCCGGCCGGTCAGATAGCCGGCGTAGCCGTTGCCGTATCTGCGGACCGTGCGCAGCTCGCCGTTCACCTCCAGGACGGCGGTCGTGACCCGGTCGAGGAAGACCCGGTCGTGGGTGACGGCGACGACCGTCCCCCGGTGGGTGCGCAGCCGTTCCTCCAGCCAGGTGACGGCCTCGTCGTCGAGGTCGTTGGTCGGCTCGTCGAGCAGCAGCAGTTCGGGGTCGGCGGCCAGGGTCGCGGCGAGGGCGAGCCGGGAGCGCTGCCCGCCGGAGAGCGTGCCGAGCGGGCGGTCGCGGTCGAGCGGCTCCCGCTCGCCGAGCTTCCGCAGGGTCGTCTCGACCCTGCGGTCGGCGTCCTGCCCGCCGCGCGCCTCGTACGCGGCGAGGAGGGTGGCGTACCCGGCGAGGTCGCCGGTGCGGGCGAGCTCCGCCTCGGCGGTCCGGATCGCCCGCTCCAGCTTCCGTACGTCGGCGAGCGCCTGGTCGACCGCGTCGCCGACGCGTGCGGTGCCGGGGAGGTCCAGGGTCTGGGCGAGGTGGCCGAGACCGCCGGGGGAGTCCACGGCGACGGTGCCGTTGTCGGGCTGCTCCAGGCCGGCGAGGAGTCGGAGGAAGGTGGACTTCCCGGAGCCGTTGTCGCCGACGACGCCGACGCGTTCGCCGGGGCGGACGGTGAGGGAGACCCGGTCGAGGACGAGCCGGTCGTCGTAGCGCTTGGTGACGTCGGTGAGTTGGACACGGAACAAGGGCGGATCCTTCGCCTGGGGGTAGTGAAACGAGACGTCTCGTCTCGTTTTACTGACCATAAGGGGCCGCCCGTCATTCCGCAAGACGTTCCGTCTCGTCAGTTCCGGGATCGTTCGCCCAGCACCCGCACGGCCTCCACGATCAGGTCCCAGAAGCCCGGCACGTCGACCTCCATGCCCACCTCCGCGTTGGCCGGCCGGCCCGTCACGCCGTCCAGGTCCACGACCGTCGCCCCGCGCGTGTGCGTACCCGTCAGCTCGATCGTCACCGCCGCCCGCACCAGGCTGATCAGCGAGGGGTCGATCAGATGCGCCACGGTCAGCGGATCGTGCAGCGGCGGTGCGTCGAAGCCGTAGACCTCGCGGTAGGTGGCGGCGAAGTAGGTCAGCAGCTCGATGCAGAGCTTGGCGAGCGGTGTGCCCAGGGCCGCGATACGGGAGATGACGTCCGGGGTCGCCTGGGCCTGATGGGTGGCGTTGAGCCCGAACATCGTGATCGGCAGCCCGCTGTCGAAGACGATGTCCGCCGCCTCCGGGTCGCACAGGATGTTGAACTCCGCGGCCGGTGTGGTGTTTCCGCGCCCGGTCGACCCGCCCATCAGCACGATCCGCTCGATCCGGTGCGTCAGCTCCGGATGGGCGAGCAGCAGCGTCGCGATGTTGGTCCGCGGCCCGGTCGGGACGAGCGTCACGGGCGCGGGCTGGGTGAGCAGGATGTCCCGGGTGAGGGTGAGGGCGTCGCGCGGATCCTGCGGCACGTCCGGCTCGCCCTCGCCGAACCCGGGCCCGTCGAGCCCCGAGCCGCCGTGGATGTTCTCGGCGACCAGCGGCGCACCGTGCAGCGGCCGGGACCGGCCGGCCGCGATCGGCACTCCGCGGATCCCGGCGACCGCGCACACCCGGCGGGCGTTGAGGGTGGTCTTCTCCACCGTCTGATTGCCCGCCACGGTGGTGATGGCCAGCAGGTCGACGGCCGGATGAGCCGCTGCCAGCAGGATGTTGAAGGCGTCGTCGTGACCGGGATCGCAGTCGAGGATCACGGGTACCGGCATACGTCCACCGTCCCACACGGCCGCCCGGTCGTCACCCCGCGCTCTCGCCCTGGCCCCGCGTCCGGGTGCCGCTCGACGAGGTCGCGAGCGCGAGCGCGCGGGAGATCGACGCGCTCGCGGAGTTCGGCGGCTGGGGCTACCGCGCCCATCGCACGGGCATGGTGATGCGCTCGGGTGAGGGTCTGGTCGTACGGCTGGACGGCGGCCGGGAGTTCGCGGTCACCGTGCCCGACGCGCGGACGGCCGCGGCCCTGTTGAACACCCTGGTCGAGCGGCGTGGGAGGGCCTGACCATGCTCTTCCGGGTCGATCCCGCCTCCGCCGTGCCCCTCGGCGACCAGATCGCCGCCTGTGTGCGCGGGGCCCTCGCCGACGGCTCGGCGAACCCCGGCGAATGCCTTCCGGCCGGCCGGGAGCTCGCCGACTCCTTGGGGGCCAACGTCCACACCGTCCTGCGCGGCTACCAGCGGCTGCGCGAGGAGGGCCTGATCGAACTCCGCCGCGGCCGGGGCGCGGTCATCGTGCCGGACGCCCCCGGACCGCGCCCGCCTCGTCGAGCGCGTCCACGGGGTCGTGGCGGAGGCCCGGACGCTGGGCCTCACGGACGACGAGGTCCTGTCGCTGGTCCGGACGAGCCTCGGGGCGTCGTGACAGCGAGGGCCTGACGAAGGGCGAGACCCGGGACGGCTTGACGCCGTGGGCGTGTCGGCCCGGGCGTCGGCCGCAGGGCTCCCGTCGCCCGTTGTCGGCGGCGGTCGGCTCTCGTTCGTGATCCCTCCCGTCGTCCCCGTCAGCCGTCGGTCGTGGTGCCTGCCATCCCCTCGCCCAGGCGGAGGTTCCAGCGACCGTTCCGGCCGCTCAGATGGACCGTGGCCAGGGGGCGCACGTCGAGGCGCCAGAAGGTGGCGTCGGGCGCGCCGAGGGTGTGGACGACCGCGGCCCGGATCACGTCGGGTTCTGCGACGGCCCAGACGGTGCCCGCTTCCAGGGTGTCCAGCCAGCCGGCGACCCGGGTGCGCAGGGCCCGCAGCGACTCACCGCCGTGCGGGGCGGCGTCCGGGTCCGACAGCCAGGCGGCCACCGACTCCGGCTCCTCCGCGGTCAGTTCGTCGAGGCTTCGGCCCCGCCACCGGCCCATCGCGCAGCCGGCCAGGGCCGCCACGGGTGCCGCCTCCGTCAGGCCGAGAGCCTCGGCCGTTTGCCGGCAGCGGCCGGACGGCGAGCTGACGACCCGTACTCCAGGGGCGAGGCGGGGAGGGTCGGCCCGCACCGGCTCCACCGGCCCGTCGTCGTCGAACCGGGCCTCGCGCAGCGCCGCGTTCATGGCGGGGGCGATCAAGGCTATCCGCACAGTCATGGGTGATACATCCCTCAGGCGTTCGTGCGCTCTTGGCCTCGAAGGCCCGGCGCGGTACGGTCACCGCGGCAATTCAACTGAATCGACGACGGCGAGACGGAAGCCCGGTGAAACTCCGGCACGGTCGCGCCACTGTGAGCCGCACACGCCCCCGGGTGTCGTGCGGTGAGTCAGACCCGCGGACCGTCGTCGCGCACCACCGTATGGGACGCGAGTTCCCGAGGAGGTACCACCATGGCCGAGGTCGTCGCCTCAACCGCCAATGTTTCCGCCCCTTCCGTCGCCCTTCCGGCCTCTCTGCCGGTCCGCGCCGTACTGCCCTGGGCCGTGTTCGCCGGAATCCTGATGCTCGTCGCGCTCTACTTCGTCGGCGCCGAACAGGGCGCCACGTCCGTCTTCGCGGGCGCCGACGTGCACGAATGGGTGCACGACGGACGTCATCTGCTCGGCTTCCCCTGCCACTGAGGGGCGGCACGACCATGAACACCGCCACTGGCTCCACCGTCGGAAGACTGCTGGTCCGCGGCATGCTCGCGGGCCTGATCGCCGGACTCTTCGCCTTCGCCGTCGCCTACGTCGCCGGTGAACCGTCCGTCGACGCCTCGATCGCCGTCGAGGAGGCCAAGGCGGCCGCCGCGCACGCCCATGACGCGCACGCCGCCGCCGAGGCGGAGGAGGAACTCGTCGGCCGGAACGTCCAGTCCACGGCCGGCCTGGCCACCGGCGTCCTTGTCTACGGCGTCGCCCTCGGAGGCATCGCCTCCCTCGCGTTCTGCTTCGTCCTCGGACGGGTGGGCCGCTTCACCCCGAGGGCGACCGCCGCGCTCGTCGCAGCGGCCGCCTTCACGACCGTGTATCTGGTGCCGTTCCTGAAGTACCCGGCGACCCCGCCGGCCGTCGGCAACCCGGACACCATCGGGCAGCGCACCACGCTCTTCTTCCTGATGATCCTGCTGAGCGTGCTGCTCGGCGTCGCGGCGGTCGTGGCGGGCCGCCGCCTCGCCCCGCGGCTCGGCAACTGGAACGCGACCCTGGTCGCGGGCGCGGGCTTCGTCGTCGCGGTCGCGGTCGCGTGCGCCTTCCTGCCGGGGAACGAGGACGCTGTGCAGGAAGGCTTCCCGGCCGCGGTGCTGTGGGAGTTCAGGCTCGCCACGCTGGGTATCCAGGCGGCGCTGTGGGCGGCCTTCGGGATCGTCTTCGGCGTGTTCGCCGAACGGCTCCTGGCTCCGCGCGAGGCACCCGCCTCGGCGGCGCACGAGGCTGTCACGGCCGTCTGAGTCGCCCGACGCCCCTGCAACGCCCCCCGTGCGCCCCACCCGGCGTACGGGGGCGCGTCCGTACCGGCTCAGCCGAGGACCCGCACCGGCGCCCCGGCCAGAAACGCCTCGATGTCCTCGACCGCCTGCCCGAAGTAGCGGGCGTAGTTGCCCTCCGTCACGTATCCCAGGTGCGGCAGCGCGAGGACGTTCGGCAGAGTGCGCAGCGGGTCATCGGCGGCGAGCGGTTCGGTGGCGTAGACGTCGAGCCCCGCCCCCGCGATCCGGCCCTCGCGCAGCGCCCGCAGCAGCGCCTCGCCGTCGACCAGGCCCGCGCGGGAGGTGTTGACCAGGTACGCGGACGGGCGCATCGCATCGAGTTCGGCCTCGCCGATCAGCCCCCGGGTGCGGTCGGACAGGACCATGTGCAGCGACACGATGTCGCTGCGCTCCATCAGCTCCCGCTTGTCCGCCGCGAGGGTCACCCCGTGCTCGGCCGCCCGTTCCCGCGTCAGGTTCGGGCTCCAGGTGAGGACGTCCATGCCGAAGGCGAGACCGATGCGGGCGACCCGGCCTCCGATCTTGCCGAGGCCCACGAGCCCCAGCGTCCGGCCGGCCAGGTCCATCCCGACCGTCGACTGCCAGGGCCCGCCCTCGCGCAGCGCCTGCGCCTCGGTCCGTACCTGGCGGGCCAGGCCCAGGATCAGTGCCCAGGTGAGTTCGGCGGGCGGCTCGGAGCTGCTGGCCGTACCGCAGACGGTGATCCCCAGTCCGGCCGCGGCGTCCAGGTCGATCGAGGCGTTGCGCATCCCGGACGTGACGATCAGCCGCAGTCGCGGCAGCCGCTTCAGCAACTCGGCGTCCATCGGCGTCCGTTCCCGCATCACGACCACGATCTCGCAGTCCTCGATCGCGGCGACGAGCGCGTCCCGGTCGGTCAGGTGCTCGCGCAGCACGCGTACGTCGACGCGGTCGGCGAGCGGACTCCAGTCGGCGGAGGAGAGGGCGACGCCCTGATAGTCGTCGAGTACGGCGCAGCGCTGCTTCATGACCATGCCCCCATGATCGCGCGGCCGGCCGATCGTACGACAGAGGGCGGCGGCCCGCTCCCCGCTGCTGCGGCACCCGGGTGACGGGGCGCGATCGGCCCAGCCCGGAGCGACAAACCCACCACCCGCTCGGAGAATTGGCCTGATTCATAGCGATATCGGCGAATGCTCGGGAAAGCGGAGGGATGAACACACCAGACTCCGACCGCGAACTGGAAGCGCTGCGGGCGCGCGTCGCCGCCCTGGAGGCGGAGGCTGGCCGGCCGCCCGTGCGCCGCCACCGGCTGCGCTCCTTCTTCGCCGCGCTGCTGATCGTCATCGGCTGCGTCCTCGCCCCGCTGGGCATCGTCGCCGCCTGGACGGCCGACGTCATCGGCGACACCGACCGTTACGTCTCCACGGTCGAACCGCTCGCCTCGGACCCGGACATCCAGGCCGCCGTGGCGAACCGGGTCACCGGCGCGGTCATGCAACACATCGACCTCCAAGACCTCCTGGAGGGCGTCGCCCCGGAACAACGCCCGCTCCTGGCAAAGGCCTTGGGCCGTCTGGGTGACTCCCTGGAGAGCGCGGTCCAGAGCTTCGTCCACGACAAGGCGGAGGAGATCGTCGCCTCGGACGCCTTCGAGACGGTCTGGACCGACGCCAACCGAGCGATCCACACCTCGCTCGTCCGCGCCCTGACCGGCAGCGGCGAGGGCGCGGTGGAGATCAAGAACGACACGGTGACGCTCGACCTCGCGCCCGTCATCGAACGGGTCAAGCAACGCCTCGTCGAGTCCGGCCTCACGGTCGCCGAGAAGATCCCCGAGGTGCACACCGACTTCACCATCCTCAAGGCCGACGACATCGGGAAGGTGAAGACCGGCTTCCGGCTCCTCCAGCTGATGGGCTTCTGGCTGCCGGTCATCGCCGTCCTGCTCGCCGCGGCCGGTGTGCTGCTCTCCGCCCACCGGCGCCGCTCCCTGATCGCCGCGGCCCTCGGCTTCGCCGCCGCGGCCCTGGTGCTCGCCGTCGGCCTGACCGTCTTCCGTACGGTCTATCTCAACGCCCTGCCCGACACCGTGTCGCAGGCGGCCGCCGAGTCCGTCTACGACGCCCTGATCCGCCTCCTGCGGACGACGATCAGGATGGTCGTGGTCCTCGGGGTGGTCCTCGCGCTCGCGGCCTGGCTCTCCGGCCCCGGCCGATCCGCCACGGTGGTCCGCCAGCTGTGGCACTCGGGCATCCGGGCCACGCGTCAGACGGCCGACCGTGTGGGCCTGCGGACGGGCCCGGTCGGCCCGTTCGTCACCCGCCACCGGACGTGGATCACCTGGATCCTCGTGGCCGCGGCGGTCGTCGTGTACGTCCTCTGGAGCTATCCGACGGGCTGGGTGGTCCTGGGCCTGGCGCTGGCGCTGCTGTTCGCGCTGGCCGTGACGGAGTTCCTCGCGGAGGACGAGAAGGAGGGGGAGGACGGGGAGAAGGAGGCGGAGCGGGAGCCCGTATGAGGGTCGTCCCCGACGAGGTTCGGTCCCCTACCCGGTGACGAGGTTCAGTCCCCCACCCGGACGAGCGCGAGGGTGATGTTGTCGGGTCCGCCGGCCTCGATGGCGGCCTTCCACAGCTCGAAGGCCGCCTTCCCGTCGTCGTGCACCCGCAGCAGATCCTCGATCTCCTCGTCCGGCACCGGGTCGGTGAGGCCGTCGCTGCACACCAGATAGCGATCGCCCAGGGAGAGCGGGAAGCTCACCACATGGGGCGTGACGGCGTTGTACGTGTGGCTGCCGCCGAGGGTCTGCAGGACGGCCGAGGTGGTGCGCTGTCCGGGTGGGGGCGGCGGGCTGTCGTCCACGCTGACCTGGCGCAACCCGGTCTGCGTCGCGTTGTACACCTTGCTGTCGCCGACGTTGAACGACAGCAGCGACCCCTCCAGGACGAGCGTGCCCGCCACCGTGGTCCCCATGGTGGCCAGGTCCGGGCGGCCGTCGGCCGCCGCGTACACGGCCCGGTTGCACAGCTCCAACGCCTCGCCCATGGCCTCCGTGCCGACCAGCGCCGGCGCGAGCGCGGCGAGTCGGCGCACGACCAGCCCGCTGGCCACCTCACCGGCCGGCTGCCCGCCCAGTCCGTCGGCGACGGCGACGAGAAGTGGCCGGTCGAGGGGGAACAGCATCGTCTGGGGGCTGTCGGTCACGGTCCCGCAGAGCGTCCACGGCCCGACGACGAGACTGTCCTCGTTGTGGTCGCGCAGCAGCCCCGCATGGCTCAGGGCGGTCACGGCTATGTACGGCGTCACGGCGTCCGCCTCCTCACGCCCTCCGCGGTCGTTCCCCGGCCTCTCTTCGTGTCCTCCCCGCGCCCTCCTCGCCCCCATTGTCCCGCGCTGACATGCGGGGCGCGGTCCGCCGTCGCACGCTGGTGCTGAGCTGCCTGGCCGCCGAGGAAAGGACGTCCGTCGATGTACGCGAGGCTGAGCACGTACCAGGGGTCACCCGTTCCCGTGGAGGGCGACCTGGCCGCCAAGTCGGAGGTGATCGTCAAGCTGGTGGAGACCCTGCCGGGCTTCCGGGGCGCGTACTACCTCGTCGACCGCGCCACGGGGAAGGCGACGTCGCTGACCCTGTGGGAGGACGAGGCGTCCATGGTGGCCAGCGAGGACCGGGCGGCCGCGGTACGGGACGAGTCGTCGCAGCGGGAAGGGCAGCGGGTGGTGTCGGTGGAGCACTTCGAGGTGGCGTTCAGCCGGCTGGCACCGTAGAAGGCCATGGCAGTGAATCCCGTATCTGAGATAGGTTCTCAGATATGGGATCAGTGGGATCAGGTGCCGAATCCGAGCCGGCCGCGCTCGACACCCGCCTGGCGGGCCGTCTCGCCGAGCTGCGGACGGAGCGCCGCTGGTCGCTGGAGGACCTGGCCGGCCGTACGGGAGCGAGCCGGTCGACCCTGTCGCGCCTGGAGCGGGTCGAGCTGAGCCCGACGGCGGTCCTGCTGGGCAGGCTCTGTGCGGCGTACGGGCTGACGATGTCCCAGCTCCTCGCGGAGGTGGAGTCCGAGCCGCCCCTGGTGGTCCGCGCCGGGCGCCAGGAGGTGTGGCGTGACGAGTCCGTGGGGTTCACCCGCCGCTCGGTGTCGCCCCCGCATCCGGGGCTGCGCGGCGAGCTCGTCGAGGGGGTGCTCGGACCCGGTGGGGACATCGCGTACGACGGGCCTCCGGTCGCGGGCCTCGAGCAGCACATCTGGGTCCTTGAGGGGGTCCTGGAGGTGACCGAGGGCGGTCGCGTGCACGAGCTGGCGTCGGGGGACTGTCTGCGGTTCCGGCTCTGGGGACGCTCGCGCTTCCGCTGCCTGGGCCTGGAGCCGGTGCGGTACGCGCTCCTGATCGTCCTGCCCTGAGCGCGCCGCTCCGAGAACTCAGAGGAACCGAGGAACCGACACCGTGCCCACCATCACCCACCTCTCCCCCGAAGCGTTCGCCCCGGCCGTCGACGGCCTCGCCGAGGTCCTGGTCGACGCCGTCGCGAGCGGCGCGTCGCTGGGCTTCCTCCAGCCCTTCGACCACGAGGCCGCGGCCGCCTGGTGGCACACCCGGCAGCCGGCCCTCGACGCCGGCACCTTGAGGGTCTGGGCCGCCCACACCCCCGACGGTCTCGTCGGCACGGTGAGCCTGGCCCTCGAACCGAAGGCCAACGGCCGCCACCGCGCCGAGATCGTCAAGCTGATGGTCCACCGGAAGGCTCGGGGCCAGGGCCTCGCCCGCCGCCTGCTGTCCACGGCCGAACGGGCCGCCCAAGAAGCGGGCGTCACCCTGCTGTTGCTCGACACGGAGAGCGACAGCACGGCCGACCGCCTCTACGCGACGACCGGCTGGACGCGCTTCGGCAAGGTCCCCGCATACGCCACCGACCCCACGGGCGCGCTCCAGGACTGCAGCTTCTTCTTCAAGTCGCTGGTGTAGGGCGGGACGCCTCAGGGGCTGAGCGAACCGCGCCGTACGCCGTCCAGGATCGCGTCGGTCAGGACCGTCCCCTCGGTTCTCGCCGCGATCAGCACGGCCTCCGAGAGGTCAGCGTGCGAGAGGTCGGCGTCGGTGAGTTCGGCTCCGACGAGCTTCGCGCGACGCAGGGAGGCTCCGCGCAAGGTGGCGCCGATCAGCCGCGCCCGGGAGAACGTCGCGTCGTCGGCCTGGGCGCCGCTGAGGTCGGCGCCGGTGAGGTCGCAGAGGCCGCCGTTCACCCGCGTCAGCGTCGCGTTCACCAGGGTGGCTCCGCCCAGGTCGGTGCCGGTCAGGAACGCGTCGGTGAGGTCGCAGCCGCTCAGATCGGCGCCCCGCAGGTCGGCATAGCTCAGGTGAACGCCGGTCAGGTCCGCGCCCGTGAGGTCGACGCCCGCCAGCGGGATGCCGGCGAGGTCGTTGTCGTTGCCCCACGGCTGGGTCCACGCGCGCACCAGGGAGCGCCAGTCGCCGCCGCCGGTCAGCGCGTCGCGCAGTCCGGCGAGGACGGAGTCGTTCTCCGGCCGGGCCCACCGGTCCCGTACCTCGGCCTCGTGGCTGTTCTCGTCGGTCATCCGCCTGAAGTTCCGTTCCGGTTCTGGATCTGGTGCAGGAAGCCTTTCACACGGTCGAGGTGGTAGACGGTCTCGTCGTGCTTCTTCAGGAGGACTTCGAGGCCGCGTTCCGTCATGCCGTCCGGCAGCCGTTCCATCTCCTTCCACAGCGCCTTGCGGACGTTCTCCAGGCCCTGCTGCGCCTGCGTGAGGTCCTGGACGTGGTCGAACGGTGTTCCGTCCGGCTTACGGGCCACCACCTCGCCCCCCGCCTCCCGCCGCGCCGCCGAGTAGTGGTTGTGGTCGGGGTCGGAGTTGATGCGGCCGATCGGGTCGGCCTTGATGTTCTCCAGCTTCTGGATGGCGTTCATCGCCTCGTCGCTGAGGCCGAGGCCCCGGTACGGCGAGAGACCCAGCGGGTCGGACCAGGTGAACGGGTTGTGGACGTAGGCGGCCGGGTTGGGCGCCGGGGCGAGGCCCAGCGGGTCGGGCGTCAGGTAGCGGGCGGTCTCGGGGTCGTACTGCCGGAAGTAGTTGTGGTGGAGGCCGGTTTCGGGGTCGTAGTACTGCCCCGGGAATCGCAGCGGGGTGTACGCCGTCGCGGAGCTGTTCCACGCGGTGGTGCCCCAGAGCGTGGCGCGGGCGTGCCAGGCCGGTTCGCCCGCCTCGTCGACGAGTTCGGTGGGGGTGCCCACGATGTCGGTGGCGATCGCGAAGAAGCGTTCGTCGAAGATCTCCTGGGAGGCGTCCGTGCCGAGTACGCGCTCCGTCTGGGCCAGCGGCCGGTTCTGCCGGTGGTCCCAGGTCAGGGCGACGGGGCGGGGCATCCCGGGGGCGGTGGTGGTCTGTTCGCACAGGGTCGAGCCGTCCCAGGTGAACCGGACCTCCTCGACGACCGTCTCGCCGTCGTCGGCCAGACGCTGTTTCGCCGTGCGCCGGCCCAGCGGGTCGTACCGGTAGCGCCAGCGGGTGCCGTCGGGCGTGGTGACGGCCGTGAGGCGGTCCTCGGCGTCCCAGGTGTACCGCCAGGTGTCGGCCTTCCGGGACAGCCGGGTCTTGCGGCGCAGGGTGATCCGGCCGCCGGCGTCGTGCTCGTACCGCACCGCGCCCGCGCGGGTCACCACCGTCCCGGTGTAGCTGCGGGGGCCGGTCGCCTCGTGACCGGGATGGCCGTCGGGCCAGGACGCGGAGGTCTGGTTGCCGGCCGCGTCGTAGGCGTACGTCTCCGTCCAGCCGGCGGCCGTCACCGTCGTCACCCGGCCCGTGGCGTCCAGGCCGTAGCGGAACGAGCCGCGCAGGGCGTCGTCGAGCGCCGTGAGGTGCCCGTCGGCGCGATAGGTGTACGTGCGGCGGTTGACCGTGCGGTCGCCGGCGGTGAGGTGCTGTCCGGTCAGCCGGCCGGCCTCGTCCCAGGCCGAGGTCAGGGCCACCGTGTCGCCGAAGGCTCGGCGCACCTCGTGTCCCGCCGCGTCGTGGGCGAAGGCGATCCGGCGTGTACCGCTGGTCAGCCGGGTGAGGAGGCCTGCCTCGTCGTAGCCGTAGGAGGTGACGTGTCCGGTGGGTGTGACGCGGCGGGCCCGGCGCCCGGCGTCGTCGTAGCCGTAGGTGAGGGGGCGGCCGTCGACGAGTTCGGCCTTGATCTCGCCGCGGCGGCCGTACGTCCGGAGCAGCTCGCAGTCGGGGCCCGTGGCCCGGATCATCCGTCCGGCCGTGTCGTACGCGTAGGTGGTGACGGCGCCTGCCGCGTCCTTCCGGACGACCCGGTCGAGCGCGTCCCGCTCGTAGGAGACGGTCTCGCCCGTGGGGGTGGTGCGGGTGACCACCTGGCCGACCGGGTCGAGGGTGTAGCCGACGGTACGCCCGTCGAAGTCGGTCTCGGACACCGTCCGGCCGGCCCGGTCGTAGCCGTACGTCCAGGTCAGGCCCTGTGGGTCGGTGACCTTGGTGAGGCGCAGCGCCGCGTCGTGCTCGAAGGTGTGGCGGGCGCCGTCCGGGCCGGTGCGGGCGGAGAGCAGGTCGAAGTGGGTGTACTCGAAGCGCGTCGTGAGGCCCGTCGCGTCGGTGTGGGCGGTGCAGTTGCCCTCGCCGTCGTACGTCCAGGACTCGGTGGAGCCGTCGGGGAGGGTGCGCCGGGCGGGATCGCCGTCTGCGTTCCATTCGAGGGTGGTGGTCGCTCCGAGAGCGTCGGTGATGCGGGTGAGCCTGCCGAAGGCGTCGCGTTCGCACCGGGTGGTGCCGCCGAGCGGGTCGGTGACCGCCACGGGCAGGCCGGCCGGGTCGCAGCGGAAGGTGGTCACGGCGCCGAACACGTCGGTGGCGGAGCGGAGATGGCCGCGGTCGTCGTACGCGTACCGGGTGGTGTGGCCGCCGGGGTCCGTGACCGAGATGAGGTTGCCCAGGTCGTCGAACTCCTGGAGCGTGCGCCCGCCGTCCGCGTCGGTGAACTCCACCGGCAGCCCCCGTGCGTCGCGGACGGTGCCGATGCGGCTGCCGTCGGCGCGGACGACCGAGAGCAGCCGGCCCTCCTCGTCGTACGAGAAGGCGGTGACACGGCCCAGGGGATCGGTGCGGGTCAGCAGGTTGCCGCGCGTGTCATGGGTGAAGCGGGTGGTGTGGCCGAGCGGGTCGGTGGTGGCGACGACCCGGCAGGCACTGTCGATCAGATGGCGGACGACGCGGCCGTCGGCGGTGGTCAGCGTGGTGACGCGGTGGCCCGTGGCGGGGTCGGGGGTGCCGTACGCCAGGGTGAGCTGGACGTGTCCTGCCTGGCCGCCCTCGCCGATCACCCGGTCGTGCTCGTCGTAGGCGTAGTCGTAGCGGCTCTCGTTGGAGTCGATCCAGGCGATCACCCGCCGCCGGTCGTCGTACTCGAAGGTGAGGGTGGCGCCGGAGGGTCTGGTGACGGCAGTGAGGTTGCCGTCGGTGTAGGCGTAACGGACGACGTCCTGCCGGGCGCCGTCGGGGAGTTCCAGGGCCAGGCCGGCCACCCGGCCGTCCGCCGTGGCGACGGCCAGGCGGCGGCCCGCCGAGTCGGCGAGGGCGAGCGGTGTGCCGTCCGTACCGCGGTCGACGCTGACGGTGTGGCCGCTCCGGTCGGCGGTGTGGACGAGCCAGGCGTCCCCGTCGTCACCGGGTGCGACGCCGGGCGGCGCGGTGAAGTGGCGGGTCAGGCCGGACTCGGGGTCGGTGAGGACGTAGTCGCCGCTCGCGTCGCGGGTGAGGAGGCGGCGCACGGTGCCGGACTCGGGGAGGGTGGGGACCCCGGGCACGGGATGCGGGTACGTGAGCAGGAGGCCGTCGTCGGTGACATGGACGACCCCTCGGGCGTCGATCTCCAGGTGCTCGTCCACGGTGGAGGACCAGGACGGGCCGAAGAAGCGGCCGGCGGTGTAGCCGGACTCGACGCGCCTGGTGAAGGCCAGCGGCAGCGTGCCCGGCAGGACCACGTCCGTCTGGGGCAGGAACATCCGTCCCGAGGCGAGGTCCACCGGGTCGGTCTCGTCGACCAGGCGCTGCCCGTCGGGCCGGTTGTGGGTGCCGTTGGGGCCGTTGTCGAGCAGCCTGCGGGCCCGATTGGCGTCACTGGCGAGGTCCGCCGCGTCCGCCGCGACCCGCACGCCCTTGACGGCGCCCCCTGCGCCGCCGGTCGCCGCGGTCAGCAGCGCGTCGGGGACGAGCCGTCCGAAGCCCTCCGCGGGGTCCTTCATGAAGTCGTTGATCAACGCCTTGCCCGTGCCCCAGGGGTCGTTGGCGGCGAGGACGAGGCCGGAGGCGAGGCTGTTCAGATTGGTGAGGTACTCGGCGGGGTGGGTGATGTTGTACGGGTCGGTGGGGTTGATGCCCCGTACGAAGGTGACCAGGCCGGCCGTGCCCTTGATGATGCCGGCGCCGAAGTGGTCCTTCATCACCTGCAGTTCCTCGAGGCCGTCCATGGCCTGCTCGGCGTAGCTCGGCTTCGCCGGGGCCTCGTCCCTGGCCGCCCGGACCGCCGTACGCGCCGTCTCGGCTGCCGAGTTCCGTTGCTTGCGGGCCTCGGCGAGGATCTCCTGCGCCTCCTCCATCTGCGCCTTGCCGGGATCGCTGAACGAACCCGGCTTCGGCGGCAGGGAGGACGGGTTCCGCTTGTCGGAGGGCTGGGCGTTGTAGCTGTCGACGGCCTTGTTGTAGTCGTCGACCTGCTTGTTGTGCGCGTTCGCCGCGTTCTCGGAGGCCTTGGTGCCGGCCTTCCACTTGTCGATCGCCGTCTGCGCCTGCCCCTGCGCCCACTCCACCGTCAGCGCGAAGCTCGCGATGGCGTCGGCGGCCTTCCCGAAGGCGTCCGCGCCCTTGAACCACTTCGGCGGCTCGATCGCCACGCTCTCGCGGAACGCGTCCGCGGCCTCACCCTTGACGGCGGACGAGTCGAGCCCCTTGAGCCCCTTGCCCACCTTGTCGAACGACGACTGGAGATCCCGCAGGTGGGAGGCTGTGGAGCGCAGCTTGGACGGGCTGCCGTAGATCAGTTTGGTCTTGTCCTCGGTCTGCCCGAGGTCCATCTCGTCGACCTCGGCGCCCATCCGGTTGGCCAGCGAACGCGACTGCTCGCGCACCCAGTCCGCGCCGGACTCCCAGCCGACGTCGTCCAGCCGGTCCGCGGTCCAGTTGCCGGCGTCCTCGACCCGGTTGCCGGCCCACTCCACGCCGTCCTCGACTGCGTCCTCGACGACGTCGGGCGTGATGTCGCTGACGAAATCCCCGATGCCCACGGTCAGTTCCCCCCGGTGTTCGGCTGCTGCTGGGCGGCCCGCTCCTCGGGAGACGGGCCGAAGGTGTCGTCCACCGCGCGGTCGAAGGCGCCCTGGTCCACGCCGAGCATCTCGTTGAGGATCCGCGACTGGCGCCCGCCGTTCCCCTCCGTGACGAGCGCCCGCCCGGTGTCCTTCCAGGTCTGCGCGGCCTCGTCCCCGGCGCGCTCGAACGACTCGGCGCTCCAGTCGGGGTTCAGGTAGTCGGGGGTGAACACATCGCCCCAGTTCTGCTTGACGACATCCGCCTCGGAGGCGTGCGGATTGCCGACGGCGGCGTTCACCGCGATCTTGAAGGTGCCCTGGAGGTACTGGTCCTCCTCCCAGACGAGCCCGGCGGCGAGACCCAGCGCCGCCGCGAGGGTGTTGGCGTCCTGGACCAACGCCCGTACGCCCCACTCCCAGCGCTCGCAGTAGTCCTCGAAGTCCACGGAGAGACCGTGGTGCCCGGCCTCCATGCCGGTCATCGACAGGTCCGAGAACCCCTTGCCGAGCACGGCGCCCGTGCCCGAACCGATGTCGCGCAGCTCGGCGGTGGCCGCCCGGAGGCCGTCGGTGACCTGCTTGATGCTCTCCGCGTCGAACCGCAGGTCCTCCGGCCCGCCGCCCATCAGACGCCCCCGTCCTCGGCCGGTACGTCGACGGCGACGGCGTCGGGGACGATGCCGTGGGCCGGCGGGAAGAGCATCGCCCCGTCGGGATCGGCGATGTCGACGGCGACGCCGGCGGGGACGGCCATGGCGGGGATGATCTCGTCGAGGAGACGGGCGCCGCGCAGCTCGGCGAACTCCCAGGGAGGACTGGCCGCCGGCCCTTCCGGCCCATCCGCTTCTTCCGGGCCATCCGCTGGTTCCGGCCCTTGAGCGCCCCTGGCTCGGGCGAACCGGGCGAGCGAGGCCTCGTCGGTGAAGGCGCAGATCCAGCGCACGCCGCCGAGCTCCGCCGTCCACAGGCCGCGGGAGTCCACCGGTACCAGCAGCAGGGCCCGGCGCAACTCCCCCACCATGTCCATGGGATCGCCCCGCCCGGCCCGCCGCTCGGCGATCCGTTCCGCCAGTGCCGCACCGTCGCTCATCGGTTCTCCTCCCGACGTCGCTTTGCGCCTCCCCGCTTTGAGAGGAGAACACGCCTGTGTCGGGGGTTCGGTTCCGCAACGGTCGACTGACGTGCTGTCAGCAGCGGTCCGTCGAGCCACTCTGACGGGTGGGGTGCCCGTATCGCCACGTCGGCCCCGGACCGCTGGGTGCGGTCCGGGGCCGAAGGCGTTCATGCCGCCCGCGGGCGCGGGCTCGGGGCGCCAGGTGGTGTTACGCGGTCGCCTTGCGGCGCTTGAGCCACCACACCAGGCCACCGCCGAGGGCGACCAGGAGGGCGGCGAGACCGGCGATCAGCCCCGTGGGGGCGCTGGAGCCGGTGTCGGCGAGGTCGCCGTGGGGGTCCTGCGCACCGCCGGTCGGCTTGGGGCCGCCCGGGGTGGAGGTGGACGGCGCCGGGGTGGACGGCTGGTCCGTCGGCTTCGGGTCGTCCGTGGGGGTCGGGGTGGGCTTCGGGTCCGTACCGCCGTCTCCGCCGCCGGTGTGCTTGGTGTTGCCGCCGAGGAACAGCGTGTCGTCGCTCTCGGCGTCATCGGTCATGGCCTGCGTGGACGTCTTCGTGGTCCGCGGAAGGTGCCGGTGCTCGGTGGTGAACTCCACGCGGCTCACATTGCGCTTGGGGGCCTTGGAGAAGTCGACGCCGCCCATGACGCAGATCTTGTTCTGCCCGTTGACCTCGCACGGGAAGGAGTAGTCGCCCTTGGTGAACGACTTCACGTAGTCGTCGAAGGTCTGCTTCGGCGTCCACGACTTGTTGGCGCCGCGCAGCGGCCACTTGGCGACGTCGTTGCTGTTGATGATCGACCGGAAGTCCGTCGACGTCGCCTGGTCCTGCTGGCGGATGTACTCCGCGGCCACCCGGGCCGTGTAGACCCGGCGCAGGTCCGCGTAGTTCGGCGCGTTGTTCACGCGCCTCTCCACCTCGGGGATGATGATCCGGTTGATCAGGCTCTCCGACGTCTTGCGCTGCTCAGGAGTGAGCTTGCATTCGACGCCGTTCGGGTCCGGGGTCTCCACGTCGGACGCCTCGGAGTTGACCTTCAGCGGTGCGTCGAGGATGTAGAGCCCGCCCTCGTCCACGCGGACCTTCGCGGTCTTGGGGACGATCCAGTTACGCGTCACCGTCCCGCACGGCACACCGGCCTCGCGCATCGCGTCCTGGTACTGCTTCCCGAGCCCCTCGCGGGGGTCCAGGAGCTTGGCGTAGTCGTGCTTCATCTCCAGGTCGGCCTGGAGCAGCACCCGCCCGGCGTCGGTCTTCCCGAACTGCTTGTCCATGACCCGGTCGGGCTCGTCCGGGTTGAGGTTGACCCAGAACTTCTCCGGGGTCAGCGCCATCCACGTGAAGAAGGAGTCGGAGATGAGCTGTGCCTTCTCCTGGCCGCCCCAGCCCGGCTGGTCTCCGGTGACCTCCTTCGCGGAGAAGGAGTAGTCGAGGCCCTTGCCCTTCACGGGCTTGCCGACGTAGCGCAGGTCGAGGGTGGTGAAGTCCACGCCACCCGGGCCCTTCACGCCGGAGCCGTTCCGGTTCGCGGCGTTCGCGCGTTCCTGCTGGCGGCGGGCGTCGTTGGGGGTGGGCTGGGACCTGTTGATGTTGTCCGTGCCCGGCGAGGCCGGCGTCTGGCCCGGGGTGGGCGTCATGATCTGGCCCGGCTTGGTCCACTTGCCGGTCTTGTAGTCCGGCGTCGCGGTGGCGTGGTGCGCGTACCCGGTGACACGGTTGTTGCCGCTCGCGTCCGGGCCGATCTTCAGGTTCATGTTCTTGATGCGGTTGGTGGTGTCGTCGGAGACGGCCTCGCCGAACGCGAACCGGATCTTGAAGTCCTTGTACTTGGTGCTCGTGAGGAGCTTGCGGTCCTTGGGAGTCTGGCCGCCGTCGTTGTCCCCGCCGGACTTCATCTCGACGAAGATGCCCCGCTTGTAGTTCACCGCGTCGTACTTGCGGTACAGGGGCTTGCCGTTGGCGTCCCGCTCGTACTCCACGTACTCCTGGCACAGCCAGTCCGGGCCGACGAGACCGAGATCCTCGACGACCTTCGCCTCGAAGGCATCACCGCGGGTGCGGCGCGCCTCCAGCTCGATATAGGCGTCGTTCAGCCAGTTGTCGAACGACCCGTACTTCTGGTCGTTCCAGTTCTTCCCCTCCATGTAGTTCTTGTACGTGGCGTAGACCCGCTCCGGCGTGCCCTCCTTGTACTCCTTGTAGGGCTTGTCGAGCTTGGCGAGGAACGCCTTCTGCTGGGCGATGTCGGTCGGCAGCTTCAGGCCGTCCATCGCGTGACGCTGGTTGGGGAACTTGTACGCGTCCCACTTCGCCTTGATGCGGGAAGCGTCCCCGGGGAAGTCGGTGGCGGGCTTGATGTTCTTGCCCCGCAGGTTGTACTTGTCGTCGCAGCGGACCTGCTTCGGCGCCGCCACGGCTTCGCCGGCGAGCGGGGAGAGGCCGGAGAACGCCAGCACTCCCGCACAGGCGACGGCGACCGTGACTCGCGCGGTGCGACCTCGGGAAACGGATATCGGGTAGTTCAAAGTGAACTCTCCCGGGAGCCCAGGAAGATCATGGGGTTGGTGCGACGCCAGGGGCCCCCGTGGTCGGTGGCGCCGCACGAGCTGCCCACCCTAGGGGTTCAACTCACGCTCTGCGTATGCAAATAACGGGCGTGTCGGGACCAACTCATGCTCATATCAGGACAGTTACTGACGAGCGAGCCACAATTCCTCCATGGTCGCCGTGTATTCACGGGTGTGCCGCACCCTGAACACGGACACCTCCAGACGCGGCTGACGCCGCGGATCCCGCCCCTGGAAGGCCAGCGAGACGAGCATCTCCCAGTTCGTGATGTGGGGTTCCGCGTCCAGGCCGAGGTCTTCCTGTGTCTCCTCGTCCAGCGCGTCGACATCCACTCCGAGCGCCTGGAGCACCGAACGGGGATCGCCCTCGCTCTCCCACGGCTCCTCGAAGCCCGCATAGCCCGAGGCGTGCAGCATCGTCCCGTCCGGCAGCAGGACGACGTCCTCGACATGGTCCTCCCCGAGGTCCACATGGGCCGACCCGACGACCAGCGACCCCGGATACCGCGCATGCAGGGCCCGCGCCTCCTCGCGCACCGTGCAATCCGTCCCGTCGTCCGCGAGCGCCGGATCCGATATGCAGATCACCCCGCCCCAGCAGCCCACCGAGATCACGTCCAGACCCTCACGGGTCTCGGGCTCCGGCACCTGATCCGCGGCCATGACGCCGAGGTCTTCCACGACCTGCTCGACGGTGGGGAAGCCCTCGGCGAACGCGCGGGCCCGCACCGGATCGTGCGGGGCGAACGCGCCGATCGACTCCGGGAACGGAGGAGTGAAGACGGTGAGCGTGCACTCGCCCGACGCCGACACCCGAGTGTCCGCCGGACGGGTCCAGAAGGTATGGGTCATGGCCGCCACGGTAGCGGCGGCTCCCTCAGGACTTCTTCAGGTCCAGGCGGAAGTCCGGGCAGGTGTCGGGGTCGTCGTTCTCGTAGATGACGGTGCGTTCGGAGTCCGCGACGATCGTCAGGAGGTCCACGGTGTCCCCGCGGAGAATGCCCTCGGGCTTCTCGAAGTGCAGCCCGGGATGCGTTTCGGTCCGGACCATCCTGCGGCGCCGTCCATGGCCATGCCAAGGATCTGCCAGGTCGCCGGCCTGGGCCTTCCGGGGTGCCGGCCGCAAGGCGGGCGGTCTCCCGGCCGGGGTACGTCGCGGATCGCGTGCCGATGTCGAGCGCCGGTCGGGTCCTCCCCGGTGTCGGCGGTTTCCGCGACTAGCCTCCGCATCATGCTGCGTATCGTCGACACCCGTACCGGCCACCTCGTGGAGATTCCCTCCGTACGCCGCCATCTGCTGAGCATCTGCGTCCACCTGCCGGTCGGCGAGGCCGGGATCGGCATGGTGGACCTGCGGGCGCTCCTGGTCGGTGACGTACTGGCGCGCACAGCGGAGCTCCACGGCCTGCCGTCCCGGACGTTCCTCACCACGCCGGACCTGCCTCACGAGCAGGCCCGGGCGCTTGATCGCGCCATGTCCGCCCTGGGCATCCACCCGCCCACCACCGTGGGTGTTCACCATCCGAACGGAACGCTCTGCGCCGCTGCCGACGTACACGTCCACGCGTACGGGACCGCAGCACAGGACGCGGTCGGCGGGGTCCGCATCGACGTGGGCCAGGTCGGCCCGGCATCCCGGGAGAGAGGCGTCCAGGACCGTGCCCACCTCCTGGCCCCAGGGCTCCTGGACGCCGTCGCCCCGGAGGGGACCGATCCGCTGGCCGTGAGGATGCTGATGCTCGGCCACGCATACCGCGCACCCGTCACGGTCACCAGCGCTGCGCTCGACGAGGCCCGGCGGACGCTGGGGGACTGGCGGCAGCTGGTGGCCGACTGGGCACAGGCGCCGTCCAGGCCGATCCCAGCCGATGTGCTGCGACACGCCCATGCCGTGCTGGCTGATGACCTCGGCGTCCCCGCCGTCCTGGATACGCTGGTCACCCTGGCGACGCGCGCCGACGTACCGACCGGTGCCAAGTTCGAGACGTTCGCGTTTCTCGACCGCGTCCTCGGACTGGACCTCGCGCGCGAGGTGGGGCACCAGCACCGGGCGGCGACATGACGTCGGGCGCCTGGGCCTCATGGCGGCGGTCATCACAACGGCCCCAGCGCATTCACTCCGCCGGGGCCGCCCCTTCCGGATCGCCACACATGAGCGTGCTCGATCCAGTTCCCATTGTACGACTGCGTGCCGGACGGGCCGGGAGGAGAGAGCAGGCCATCGGGCAGGCCCCGTCCCCCTCGTTCGTGTGCGCAAGTGGGGCCGTGCAGGCCGTAAGTGCCGGGCTGAGCGGTGAACGGGTCAGCCCTCGGACACTTCGGCTCAGCCGCGTTCTTCTTCCGCCTCCATGCGGCGGATTCCCTGGTGGGTGAGGGAGACCATCGCGGGTGTGTTGCCCGGTTCCCAGTCGACGGTGATCAGGCCCTCGCCGGCCAGGTACGTGCATGCGGCGGCCAGGTCTTCCTCCGGGATGCGCAGGTCGTTCCGCAGTTTCCGCCCCGGGACTCCGAGGAGACGGTTGCCTTCGGTGGCTTCGTAGAGGGCGGTCAGGACCCGTTCGCGGTAGACCTGTCGCTCGCGGAGAGTCGCCATGATCGAGTCCTTTGGTTCAGGCGAAGATCCGATGCTTCTCAGACTTCGTCGACGTGGGCGCCTGTGCGGGTGAGCGGTCTGCTGGTGGTGAGCCAGGAGAGGACGGGTCCTGCAGCGGATTCGGTGTCCACGGTGAGGTGGAGCCTGGTGCCGCCTTCGGGAACGGGGTAGCTGCGCTGTTCCGTCCCGGCGAAGCAGCGGCGAATGACTTCGGCGACCGCGCGGGCGGCTTCGGGGGTCGCGGCGACGATACGGATGTCGGCGTGCCCTGCCTGCGGCAGGGCCTCGTTCTCGACGGGGTGCAAGACGGGGTACAAGACGGTGTGTTCCCTTCGGGCGAAGTCGAGAGGCCGGGCGGGTGGGTTGTCCCGGGTGTCGGGTGCCCCACCCGCGGCCTTCGGTCGGAGGAGTGGTCTGAGGTCAGGGCCAGGTGCCCGTACGCCTGCGGCTGGGGGCTTGCCCTGACGAACTGCGGGGGCTGTGGCCCGGTGGACGGGCGATGGCCGGGTAGGGGTCGCTGAAGTGGTAGGCCACGATGCGTGCGTCGTGCTGGGCGTTGAGCCGGTTGATCAGGCGCATGCCGAGCGCGATCAGGAGGGCGCCTGCCGCGAGCGCGATCAAGGTCTCCATGACGTCACCTCCGCGGGTTCCCGGGCAGTGGGATCATCCGCGCTCCGACGACCGGGTGCCGGAGCGGCGGCAGAGCGGACCCGCCTTCGGTCTCCCAGGCGTCCTCGCTGCCTCGGGCGTCCTGCGTACGGCGGCCGCTCGCGGCCTCGTCGGACATCAGGACACCGGCGGTGAGGGCGCTGCCGGGGACGGCGGCGGCGGTCATCAGCCTGGCGGCTGCGGCGGGTTCGGTGTCGGGCGGGATCACCAGCAGGTCGCAGCGGCCGACGGTGTAGGAGAGCAGGATCATCTTGTCGGGATCCTGTTCGGTGAACCAGCCCACGTGCACGGTGTGCCCGGTGACGGGAACCTTGTGCGGGACGACGGGCCAACGAGTGGGGTTCACCATGACGCGTGTGATGCGTCCGAAGCGGTCCTCCAGCGCGTCGACCAGGGGAGGAAGCTCGGCTTCGAGGTCGCGTGAGTACGGCCACCAGGCACCGTCCAACAGGCCGGCGAGGGTGGTCTTCGGAGTCAGCGACAGGCGCGCCGAAAGCAGGGGGGCGGTGGTGATCATGATCGCGGACCCGTCCCCGGGCCGTCCTGCAGGGCGGCCCAGTGTCTTCATCGCCGGAAACGACGTCCGCGTGGGAGCGGGTGTTCGAGTTACTCCCGGTACCTTCAGCGTACTCCGCGCCGGGGTCGGACGAGCGGTTTCCGACCAGCTGATCTCCGACCGGGAACACTGCTCAGCCGGTGGTCGCGGGCGTGACCGCAGGCACGCGGGTACCGTGAGAACCACGGCGGTATCTCGTCGGCCATGAGGTGTCGGCGGCGCCGCGCAGTCAGGCGAACCCACCATGGCCGAATCAGACGCCCCCACCCCTCCGAAGCTCCTTCCGGACGAGATCCACCGAGCGGTGAAACCCGGCACGGCCCTGCTTCGGCTGCAGACGACTCCCGCCCGCGAAGGCGTCCTCGACGGCGCGTGGTGGCCCCGCTCCCGGCACATCACGGCCGAGTTGCCCGCCCTGATCCAGGTGCTCACCGAGCACCTCGGTCCCATCACGCGGGTCGGCCTCGACACCGCCGCCTGGGAGGAGGTCCCGACTCGTGTGGTCGTCGACGACCGTGTCGTGCACCTCGACTCCTTCCCCGTCGGCGACGACACCGTCCTCATCACCCGTGGCGGCAGCGACCACTTCGCCCTGATGGTGGTGCCGCCGGACACGACGCCCGACGCGGCACGTGACGCCATGGCCCGTGCGGTCCGAGCCGACAACGTCACCCGGGCCGCCGAGATCCTCGTCGCCACGCTTCCCGAACCAGCGACCGACCGCGAGGAGTCGGCATGATCCAGATGGCGGACATCCGTGAGTGGCGAACCCAGGACGTGGTGGACACACGGGGCCACAGGATCGGAGAGCTGGAGGCGATCTACGTCGACACCAGCACCGACGAGCCGGCCATGGCCACGATCCGGGTCGGCCTGCCCACCCGGCACCGTCTGGTGTTCGTCCCCCTGGAAGGGGCGATGGTGGGGCCGGGCTATGTGAAGGTCGTTCACGACAAGGCGCTGGTGAAGCAGTGCCCTTCGATCGACACCGACGGCGTCCTTCCCGCCGGGGATGAGGAAGCGGTCTTCCGGCACTACGACCTCCCCTACGAGCCCGGGGCGAACGGTGAACGGCAGCTGGCCCGCCGCTGAGCCCCCCGACCGACCGAGGAGGTGGCCCTCGTGTCGCTCTTCCTGGCCCTGATCATCGTGGCGATCGTGCTGGGCATCATCGGCGCCGTCGTCGACGGACTGCTCTTCCTTCTGTTCATCGGCATCGTGCTGCTCGTGGCAGACCTCATCTACATCGCCATGCGCACGCGCCGCTCCGCCCGCCACCGCCCAGTCCGGTGACCTGACCTACTGGCACGTTGTGGCACGGCCTTCCGTTCATCCGCGCCACTCGAACAGGACGAGCGTCGCGTCGTCCGAGGTGGTTTCGCCGCGCGCCCGCTTGAGGGTGTGGGACAGGTCCCGGGCCACCGTGCGGATCCCGTGGTCAGCCTGCTCCAGTTGGTTCACCCAGTCGATCAGCTGCTCCTCGCCGAACTGTTCCTGCCCGCTTTCGTGTTCTTCGATCAGGCCGTCGGTGAAGCAGAGGACGCGGTCGCCCGGCTCCAGCGCCACCGCGCTGACCTGCGGCTGGGCCCCTCCGAAGCCGACGGGGAGGGTCGTGGGGCTGTCCAGACGGCGTACGACGCGGTGCGCGCGGATCAGCATCGGCGCGGGATGCCCCGCGTTGACCCACTGGAGGCGCCCCGTGTCCGTGTCCAGGCGCATCATCTGGGCGGTCACGAAGTGGTCCGGGTCGAACTGCTCGGCGATGGCCCGGTCCATGAAGAGGTAGATCTCGGACAGTTCGATGCTGATCCGGCGGGCGTGGCGGTATGCGCCGATGGCCACCGTGGCCATCGTGGCCGCGTCCAGGCCGTGCCCCATGGCGTCGACCATGGCGAGGTGCAGGACGTCGCCGTTCAGGGCGTAGTCGAAGCTGTCCCCCGCCACGGCGTAGGCGGGCTCCAGGACTCCGGCGACCGCGACGCGCGGCATCACCATCGACAGCGGGGGCAACAGGGACCACTGGATCTCCGCGGCCACGCTCATCGGTTCACCGCGGCGGGTCCGGAAGAAGAGGTCGGTGTAGCCGTTCTTGGTCTGCAGCAGGTCGGCCGCCAGGCCCGCGATCCTGCGGAGGAGGCGGCGGGCGTCGTCGTCGATCCCGTCCAGGGTGACCCCGAGGACCCCCACCTGGTCGCCGCCGTCCAGCAGGGGCAGGTGGACCCGTATGCCGTCGGGCGTCAGGACTTCGACGGGGCGTGACTCCAGGAAGCACCGGCCGGCTTCGGACCGGTCGATGGGCTGCGGATCACCGGCGTCCACGCCGTCAGCGGACAGAGGGACCAGCTGTTGCTGTCCGTAGTCCTGGAGCAGGATCTGTGGTTCGCGGCCCCCCATTCGGGCCACCGTCTCGGCGACGAGCGGGCCGACCATGTGCGGCGGCAGCTCGTGCGCCCGGTCCAGGAGCACCCCGAGCAGTTCCTCCCCGAAGCTCTCCGAGCAGTCCGGGTCCCCGAGCCCTCCGACGGTCATCCT
Source organism: Streptomyces sp. NBC_01353 (assembly GCF_036237275.1). Classification (GTDB taxonomy): domain Bacteria; phylum Actinomycetota; class Actinomycetes; order Streptomycetales; family Streptomycetaceae; genus Streptomyces. The sequence goes on from NZ_CP108352.1 coordinate 4,605,916, forward strand.
GTTGCCTCCAACCGGGCGGCGGGCCGGCGTCCGGCTGCACGGGCGGCGTGGCCTCCAGGATGCTCCCCCGCGACAGGGCACGCCACACGGCTTCCGTGCCCGGCGGCCTCCGCGACCCGGATTCCCCGCTGGGCCTGTTCACACAGGGCCTGCACGGTCGGGTCCCCTCGCAAGCCGGTGGCCTGACCGGCTGCTACCAGGCCTTTTCCAGCCCGCGGCACCGGCGTCGCCGTGGAGGTCCTGGACCACACCGTTCGCCCGGCGTGCGCGTCCCGCGCACATCGGCCGATGATGGGAGTACGGCCGAACACGCGGAGCTGACCATGACGGGTTGGCATGTGAGGGACTACACCCAGGACGATCTCGAAGCGGTGCTCCGAGTCGACGCGGAGAGCAGCACGGCCGAGGAGTCACCTCTCTTTCCGCTCTCGGACGCCGTGGCGGCCCTCCAGACTCTCCACCCGGCGGTGGTGGCCACCGCGGACGAGGAGGTGGTCGGCGCCGCGGTGAGCAGGGTGGAGGGTGACCGGGCGTGGATCCTGCGCATCAGCATGGCGCCCGCCTGGCGGCACCAGGGGCTGGGCAGCGACCTGATCACGGCCCTGGAGCACCGGCTGTTCGCCGGTGGCGTCCGAACGGTGCACGCGGTCCTGCCCGACGGCGAGACCGGTGCCACCGCCCTGCACAACTGCGGCTTCGGCGCCCGTCAGGGCCTGGTCTTCTTCGAGAAGCGCGGGCGAGTGACCCCTCAGGCGGTCAGCATGCTCGCGTCGCTGGGAGCGGAGCTGCCGCCCGGGGGACTGTGGCAGAAGGTCGCGGGCATGCAGAGGGAGAAGCAGCTCATCGAGCGGCGCCTGGTCCTGCCACTGGCCCATCCCGAAATGGCCGAGCAGCACGGAGTGGAGCTGCCGCGGGCGGTGATGCTGTTCGGTCCGCCCGGGACGGGGAAGAGCACCTTCGCGCACGCGATCGCCAGCCGCCTGGGATGGCCGTTCCTCGAACTGTTCCCCGCCCGGCTGGCCGCCGAGTACGGACTGGCCAGCGGGCTGAACCGGCGCTTCGACGAGATTGCCCGGCTCGACCACGTCCTGGTCTTCATCGACGAGGTCGAGGAGATCGCGGGGACCCGGAGCGGTGCGGACGCGACCGCGGTCGGTGTCGTCAACGAACTGCTCAAGGCGATCGTCCGGTTCCGCAGCCAGGACGGGCGACTGCTCGTCTGCGCCACGAACGACGTGACCACGCTCGACCCCGCGTTCCTGCGGCACGGCCGTTTCGACTACGTGCTGCCGATCGGCCCGCCCGACGACCGCGCGAGGACCGCGCTGTGGGAGAGCTACCTGACCCGAGCGGGCGCGGAGGCCGACAGCGCGGCGCTGGCGTCCGCCAGCGAGGGGTTCACCCCTGCCGACATCGCCCATGTGGCGCGCACCGTTTCCCAGGTCCAGTTCGAGCGCACCTTCGACACCGGAGCCCGGGTCCGCCCCACCAGCGAGGACTACCTGCGCACGATCGGCGAAACCAGGCCCACGGTCAGCGCCGCCATGGCTCAGGAACTCGTCCACCAGACCGAGAAGTTCGCCCGCATCTAGGCTGTCCCTTCCTCCTCGGCCTCCAGGCGCCGGATTCCCTCGCGGGGGTGACCATCGCGGGGGTGTTGCCGGGTTCCCGGTCGGCGGTGATCAGTCCTTCACCGGCCCGGCAGCCTGATCCGGAAGCCTCAGCGGCCGAGGTACCGCTCGACGGCCGAGGCCACGGCCTCCGGGGCGGGCCCGGACGTATCCCTTGTCGAGCGCCGTACACCGCCTCTACCGGCAGGTTGTGGCGCGCGCTTCTCCGCGGAGGGACCGTGGCGAAACGGGACCAGCGCACCTGCGATGCAGCGCACCACGTCCGCCGAAAGCCGCAGTTCGGCCGTGGCGAGGTCAGGCCGCTGCCTCCGCCCGTGCGCCCCTCCGGGTCTCCTGCCATACGACACGCCTGCGCCGGGACGGCATGCCCAATGTCGGGTTGGCGACGCCCCAGGCCGCGCCCTTGCAGATCAGTTCCTTGTAGAAGGCGGCCACGCGGCCCGTCAGGGCCCTGTCGACCGCTTCGTCTTCGGCGGTGACGAACTGGATCAGGCCCTCCTTGCGGCCGAGGGAGATGCACTGCTGGGAGTAGGCGATGGAGACGCGGGGGACCTCGGTGTCGGCGAGACGGGCGGCGATGGCGTCGGCGGCCTGCCATGCCATGGGGACACCCGAGGCGCAGGACATGCGGAGGGGCTTGCCGCCCGGGCCGATCGCCATCGCCGCGTCGCCCACGGCGTACACGTCCGGGTGGGAGACCGAGCGCATCGTGGTGTCGACCACGATCTGGCCGCGGTCGGTGACCTCCAGGGCGGTGGCCCGGGCGATCGGGTGGACGGCGAAGCCGGTGGTCCAGACCGTGACCTCGGCGGGGATGGTCCGGCCGTCGGCGGTCGTCACGCCGTCCGCCTGCACGGCGTTGACCGCGGTGTGTTCGTGGACCGTGATGCCGAGCCTGTCCACCACCTTCCGCAGGTGGGCGCGGCCCTTCTCCGCGAGCCAGTCGCCGAGGGCGCCGTGGGCGGCCAGGGCGACGTCGAGGTCCGGGCGGGCCTCGGCGATCTCGGTCGCGGCCTCCAGGCCGGTCAGGCCGCCGCCGACCACGACCACGGGCCGGCCGGCGTCCAGGGTGGCCAGGCGGTCGCGGAGGCGGAGGGCGCCGGGGCGGCTGGAGATCTCGTGGGCGTGCTCGGCGGTGCCGGGGATGCCTCCGTCATTCCAGCCGCTGCCGAGGGCGTAGACCAGGGTGTCGTACTCCAGTTCCTCCCGCCCGAGGGCGTTCGCGGCAGTGACCGTCACCGTCTTGCGGTCCACGTCCACGGCGGTGACCTTCGCGAGCTTCAAGTCCACGCCCGTGCCCGCGAACATCTCGCCGAACGGCCGGGGCGTGAGGTCCTGGCCGGCCGCGAGCTGGTGCAGCCGGACGCGCTCGACGAAGTCGGGCTCGGGGTTGACGAGGGTGATGGTGACGTCCTCGTGGTGCAGCCGCTTGGCGAGGCGGCCGGCGGCGACGGCACCGGTGTAGCCGGCTCCGAGGACGACGATGCGGTGCTGCATGTCCGTGCTCCTGTCTGGGCGGGGCCGCCGTTGTCCGGCGTGGTTTCGCCTCTTGAACCGGACAGCCCCCCGTTCCCTGACAGGATCAGGATGTGACCTGCGCCACACTCCTTCAGAGGGTGTGGAGCGGGGCCTCCCCGTGGTCCGCGGCGGCCCACTGCTCGGTCGCACGGACGAGCTTGTCGGGGTTGACCTGGTGGCGGACCGCGGCGACGCCCTCGGCGGTGACCTCCAGGCAGGTGATCCCGACGACCCGGCCGTCCACGACTGCCACGATGGCGGGCCCTCCGTTGGCGGTCGTGGCGTAGATGTCGGGTGCGCCGCCGACGTGGGCCCGCTTGGCCGCGCTGGGCTTGAACAGGCCGCGCAGGAACGTGGCGACCGCGAGCGCGCCCTCGAACGCCTTCGCGCGGGCCGGGACCTTCCCGCCGCCGTCGCCGACCGAGACGGCGTCCTGGGTGAGCAGGCGTACGAGGGGTTCGGTACGGCCACTGGTCGCCGCGGCCAGGAACTCCTCGACGATTCTCCGGGCGGCGACCTCGTCGATCTCGGTGCGTGCCTTGCCGTCCGCGATGTGCTTCTTGGCCCGGTGGTAGATCTGCTGGCCGGCCGCCTCGGTGATCTCCAGGATCTCGGCGATCTCCCGGTGCGGGTAGTCGAAGGCCTCGCGCAACACGTACACCGCCCGCTCGTTGGGCGACAGGCGCTCGAGCAGGACGAGGACGGCGTACGACACCGACTCGCGCTGCTCGGCGGTGTCGGCCGGGCCGAGCATCGGGTCCCCGGCGAGCAGCGGCTCGGGGAGCCACCTTCCCACGTACGTCTCGCGCCGGGCACGTGCCGAAGTGAGCATGTTGAGGCACCAGTTGGTGAGGACCTTCGTCAGCCAGGCCTCAGGCACCTCGATCCGCTCGACATCGGCTGCCTGCCAGCGCAGGAACGTCTCCTGCACGGCATCCTCCGCCTCACTCGCCGAGCCGAGCAGCCGGTAGGCAATGGCCTCCAGCCGGGGCCTGGCGGTCTCGAAGCGGTCCACGTCACTCATGATCAGGGCCATGCCCGCGATCCTAGGCGCCCCCGAGGTGGAACGGCAGGGAGGCAATGCGCTCCGGTGAGCAGCGAGTTGTATGTGACGAAGACGCCTGGAGAGGCCTGGGCCTTCGTTGAAGAGCGGATGACGAAGGTGGAGGTTATCGCCCTGGTCCCTGCGGCACGGTGTGCGCGGGGCCCGCCGGTGTCCGGCGGGCGCGCACCGTCTCAGTCCGCGGTCGGTGGGTCGGCCGCTTCGGCGGCGCGGCGGTATTCGGCGTTGATGCGCTGCGCCTCTTCGAGCTGGTCCTCGAGGATGATGATGCGGCACGCGGCCTCGATGGGGGTGCCCTGGTCGACGAGTTCCCGGGCGCGGGCGGCGATGCGCAGTTGGTAGCGGGAGTAGCGGCGGTGGCCGCCCTCGGAGCGCAGCGGGGTGATGAGACGGGCTTCGCCGATGGCGCGGAGGAAGCCCTGTGTGGTGCCGAGCATTTCGGCGGCCCGGCCCATCGTGTAGGCAGGGTAGTCGTCGTCGTCGAGACGGCCGTACGAGTCGTCTGCTGTCATTGCACCTCTCTCGTGGAACGCGTTGAGGGGCCCTGGTGCCGTATGGCACCAGGGCCCCGAAGGAACTACTACACCACCTGCCGGCCCTGATACTGCGCCGGCCTTCTGTTTCCGCGGACCCGACCTGGCTGCTGTCGGGGGTGCGGGGATCGCGGTTGCCTGACCGGAGACCACCTCACTATCGATGTCCTGCGGTACCCGGACTCACGACTTCCGCCCGGGCGATCCTGATGGCGCGGGTTCCTCCGTTCTTCCTCGGTGATCAACTACGTACTACGGGGTACTGCGGGTACTGCTGGTGATGCGAACTGCTCAGTGGCCTGTGACAGCGCCACTCTTCGGCAGCCAGCCCCGTCGCCCGTCCTGCGTCTGCTCTGGCTTAGAACCCCACTGCCGAACTTCCCGGTGCGCGCGTCCGCAGCCGACGCCTTCACCAGGGGTACCGCCTCACTGACTTCACTGCTGGGTACTGCGTACTGCACTTACGGGTACCGCGACTGCCATGACAGCGGTACCGATCAGGCGGCCCCTGATCACTGCGGGCCCCCGGTCCGGCCGTCAGTCCCGTCGCCGTCCTGCAACAACCCTGGCTTCGAAACTCCACTGCCGCACCGTCCTGCGCACTGCAACTACATGTACTTCCGGCCGGCAGTTCGTCTCTGCCAGGCCCTGCTGTCTCTCTGGGCTACGAGAGAAACCATAATCAGGTCACCACCCAATGTCTACTCCGGCCGAGATAGATTTTTGCGTGTTCGGCGGTGAGGTAATCGACCTCGAACAGCGACACGGGTGGGGCGCAGGGCGGTCACGCCGGGCTGACCCCGCAGGCCGGGGCGCGAGCCCCGGACCGGCAGGGGTGGGTCTTGGCGATCCAGAGACCAGGGGGCCTGATGGACGCGATCATGGACCGGACCGCGCACCTGGACAGCATCGAGGTGTCCGTGCACGACCGTGGCCCGCAGGTCCCGCGCAAGACGGTGACGGCCTTCCCGCCCGGTAGCGCGACCGGTCGACGGGACGGAACGCCCGTGAATAGGATCGACTTTCATGTCGAAGCCTGACGAGCTGCTCGTTGTCGTCGCCGCCCTGGTGGAGTCCGGGCAGAGCAACCAGATGTCCCTGACCGTGGTCACCGGTGGCGCTGTCATCACCGGGCGGCTGGCTCCAGAAGCCGTGTGGAGGCAGCGGGTGTCGGAAGTCCTGGCAGACTCGGCCCGCCTGGGCGAGTTCTCCGCCGTCTTCACCGCTACGACGCGGAGGGAAGGGCCGCCCGCGTATCTGCACTTCCATATGGCCCGGATCCTTCAGGGCACGTTGGGGATCCCGGAAACGGGTGGGATGTACCGCGTCTCGATCGCGGATGTCAGCGCCTGGACCATGGGCGACTTCAGCTACTCCGACCACTGATGTCGCGCCGCATGGAGAAGCCCATCGGTACGCGGGAGGGCCCGACCGGCGTGTACCGGTCGGGCCCTCCTGGCTGTTCGGGCGTCAGCTCGCGCTCTCCATCGGTCCGACGGTCAGACGGCCACCGGGATGCCGAGCAGCGCGGAGGCGTGCTGGAACGGGTCGAGGGCGCGGGTGGGCGCGGCGGTCCGGGGGAGGCCGCGGCAGGTGAAGCCGAGCTTGGTCATGGCCCGGAGGACTTCGTCGGCGCTGAAATCGCGGCGGTCCTGGCGGGTGATGACCTGGCCGACCTGCTTGACGGGGTAGGTGCGGCGGCCGATGATCACGGACTCGCCGACGACCTCCTCGGGCTTGACGCCCTTCATGGAGTCCAGGACGCCGCTCTTGGTGAGTTCGAACGGGAAGCGGGCGATGACACAGCGCATGATGCCTCACAGGGAGAAGAGGGGGTGTTCCGCCGTGGTGAGACGGATCAGCGGGCAAGGGCAAGGGCGAGGACGCCCGGAGCGCTGTCCTGTTCGTCCACGACGGACGGCGTAGCGAGCCGGCGGTGGTGCATGGCCTGCTCGGCAATCATGTTGGCGGGCGAGGTGAGCGGCCCGCCGTCGCCGGCGATGTCGCGCAGCTGCAGCCGGTCCGTGTAGGCGGAGCTGTCGCGGACGGTGCTGAGCTGGGCCTGGGTGACCAGTCCGGTGCACAGACCGTCGTTGTCGCAGACGAGCAGGTGCCCGGTGCGGGCGCCGGCCATGACGGACAGGGCCACCTCGACGGTCATGTCGTCGCAGACCTGCGGTCCGCCCGTGTCCACGGCGTCGGCCTCCGGCCTGTGCACGGGGGTGGTACCCGCCGAGCGGGGCTGCATCTGGACCAGCGTCACAACGTGCCTCCTGCAGAGATGGGTCGGCTTTCGAATCACGCGGCGTCAGGCGGCCGCGTCGACGGCAGTACGCCGCACGTTGCCGCGCCGGGCAGCTGTGGTGGGACCGCGCCGACCGCGGGAGGCCGCGCCGCGCTTGCGCCGCTCGGCAGGCGGCGCGGTGATCGTCACGGGGATGCCGGAAGGGGCCTGGGCGCCCGTGATCCGGCGCAGCGACTCCTCGCCGGAGCGCACCTGGGTGGTCTGGGGCACGATGCCGGCGGCCGTCATGAGGCGGGTCATGTCGCGGCGCTGGTTGGGGGTCACGAGGGTGACGACGCTGCCGGACTCGCCGGCTCGCGCGGTACGGCCGCCGCGGTGGAGATAGTCCTTGTGGTCGGTCGGCGGGTCCACGTTGACGACGAGGTCGAGGTTGTCGACGTGGATGCCGCGGGCTGCGACGTTCGTCGCGACCAGGACGGTGACGTGCCCGGTCTTGAACTGGGCGAGGGTGCGGGTGCGCTGCGGCTGCGACTTCCCGCCGTGCAGGGCGGCGGCCCGGACACCACTGTTGAGGAGGTCCTGGGTGAGACGGTCCACGGCGTGCTTGGTGTCCAGGAACATGATCACCCGGCCCTCGCGCGCCGCGATCTCCGTCGTCGTCCGGTGCTTGTCGGCTCCGTGCACGTGTAGGACGTGGTGTTCCATCGTGGTGACCGCGCCCTGGGAGGGGTCCACGGAGTGGACGACGGGGTCGGTGAGGTAGCGGCGGACCAGGAGGTCGACGTTGCGGTCCAGCGTCGCGGAGAACAGCATGCGCTGGCCCGCGGGGCGGACTTGGTCCAGGAGCGCGGTGACCTGAGGCATGAAGCCCATGTCGGCCATCTGGTCGGCCTCGTCCAGGACGGTGATCGCGACCTGGTTCAGCCGGCAGTCGCCGCGGTCGATGAGGTCCTTGAGACGGCCGGGGGTTGCCACGACGACTTCGGCGCCACCGCGCAGCGCACCCGCCTGCCTGCCGATCGACATCCCGCCGACGACGGTGGCCAGGCGCAGCTTCACGGCGCGGGCGTAGGGGGTGAGGGCATCGGTGACCTGCTGGGCGAGTTCCCGGGTGGGGACCAGGACCAGGGCCAGCGGCTGACGGGGCTCGGCGCGCTGTCCGGCGGTGCGGGCCAGCAAAGCCAGACCGAAGGCGAGGGTCTTGCCAGAGCCGGTCCGGCCGCGGCCCAGGACGTCACGGCCCGCCAGGGAGTTCGGCAGCGTCGCGCCCTGGATCGGGAACGGAACGGACACGCCCTGCGCGGTGAGCGCGGCCAGGAGCTCCCGGTCCATGTCGAGGTCGGCGAACGCCTCGACGGCGGGCAGCGCCGGAGTCATCGTCTTCGGCAGGGCGAACTCTCCCTGCACCGCGGGAGTCCGCCGGCCGTAGCCGCCCGAGCGGCTCGGGCTTCCCGAGCGGTTCGGGGCGGACGAACCGAAGCGACTGCCCCGAACCGAAGCGGCGGTGGAGCCGAACGCGGGGCCGCCGGTGCGGCGGGTGCCGGAGGAACGGTTGTTCGTACGTGTGGGGTTCATTCAGAACCTTCCTCGATACGGCGCGTATCGAGGAATTCCGGCAGTGAACGAGCAGTGCGGGGAATCACAGGAACGGGCCGGACGGAATTCGAAATCAAACTTGGCCCACGCGAAATCTGTGTCGGCGTAGGCGGAAATGGGTGATGGCGCGTGGAAGCGAATCCGGCGCATCAACGGCTGCGGCTCAGGGGAGGCTGAATCCCTGAGTACCCTTTCCCGCAGGTGAAACCACTGCGGAAATGCGTGCAGCTGGGGCCCGCACCCCGAGGGATGCGGGCCCCAGCTACGAGTTGGGCGTCAGCGTCAGGCGGGAACGATGTTCTCGGCCGTCGGGCCCTTCTGGCCCTGCGCGATGTCGAAGGTGACCTTCTGGCCTTCCTGGAGCTCGCGGAAGCCCTGGGCGGCGATGTTCGAGAAGTGGGCGAACACGTCAGGGCCGCCACCGTCCTGCTCGATGAAGCCGAATCCCTTTTCCGCGTTGAACCACTTCACGGTGCCAGCAGCCATGTCATATCTCCTTTGGGCAGTACGCCGGAATCCGTACGGTACGGATGCCGTGTCGCCGCGATGATGCCCTGCCCGGAAAATGACCGGAAATACAAAGCGCTTCCATGCGGCCGGGGCCGACGGGAGGCGCTTGAAGTTTCTTGGGTACCAAAACTGCAACTGAGTTCGACAGTAGCACGCCGCCGCAGCATGTGTGCGTCGAATATTTCCCCCTCCGTGTTGCCTGCAAAAACTCTCCCTGCGAGGGCCGTTAAATTCTCAGACCGCGAGCACAGGTATTCATTCACTCCGAGCGCAGCGTTTCGGAAGCGAGGAGGTCAACCAGGTACGACGTCTGCAAGCCATCCGCACGCGGTGGGGGTGATCGCCGCGTTCAGGCTCTCGACGAAGACCTCGATCGGCGGGCAGCCCCCGTCGCCATTGACGCTCAGCGCGGTGATCTGGCCGCCGTCGCGGGTCCCGCGGGCGTCCGGCTCGCGGACATGGGCCGGTTCCCGTGTGCAACCGGTGTGCGGGGCCGGCGGAACCGGGTAACGTCTTTGTCATGTTCTTCCAGACGCCGATTTACGAGTGAGAGCGTGACGGGCTCCTGCTGACGTCCTTCGACGTCGCCGCGCCCGTCCCCCACCGATGAATCCGTAGATCACTTCACATCGTTACCGGGAGAACCTATGACCGTGAGCAAGAACATCAACAACCCCGTGGGCCAGGGCGGCGGCCAGCGCAAGAGGCTGTCCCGCGCCGAAAGGCAGAACAACGGTCCTCACCGCAACCTCGACCGCCAGGGTGCCGCCGACCAGAAGGCGGAGCTGGTGCGCAAGATGCGCGAGAAGGCAGGCGCAGCCGAGGGCGCCGGGCAGAGGGGCGACGACACCGCACAGAGCTGACGCACCGCCGCCGCGGGGCGGCAGCGCACCGGGGGAGCCGCAAGTCCAGCAGCCCTGGCAGGCGGGTCCGAAGAGGTCGGGACAATGACGAAGGCCCAGGTCGCTGACCTGGGCCTTCATTCAAGAGCGGATGACGGGAATCGAACCCGCGCTATAAGCTTGGGAAGCTCATGTTCTACCATTAAACTACATCCGCGCGGCGGTCCGAAGATCGGTACCGCAGACTCGGACACTGTACCCCATCCCGAAGTCGAGGCGTACGAGCCGTACTCGGCCGTGACGGAGTGCCGCCTGGAGTGGTGTCCCGTTGATCCCCTAATGTGGCTGTCTCGTCCACCACTTGTCGGGGAAGGGACTTGATGGGTTCGATGGAGCGCACCGTCGTTCGTTGTGCCGAGGGGCATGTGTTCAGTACCGCTTCGTTCCCGCTGCAGCAGCTCGGTGCCGGGCGGATCGGGCCAGGGCGGCTCATTAGGTGTCCACGCTGTGCGCGGCTGAGGCACGCGGTGCCCGTGGAGCTCGAGCGGCGCTGATGTCCGAAGGACGGGCGCGGAGTCTTCCCGATTGGGGCAGGTCCGCGCCCCCTGCGTATCGTGGGGGCGTGCTTCTCTCAGACAAGGACATCCGGGCCGAGATCGATGCCGGACGGGTGCGCATCGACCCGTACGACGAATTCATGGTGCAGCCCTCGAGCATCGACGTGAGGCTTGACCGCTTCTTCCGGGTGTTCGAGAACCACCGCTACCCCCACATCGACCCCGCCGTCGAGCAGCTCGACCTGACCCGTGAGGTCGAGCCCGAGGGCGACGAGGCGTTCATCCTTCACCCCGGTGAGTTCGTGCTCGCCTCGACCTACGAGGTCATCACGCTGCCGGACGACATCGCGTCCAGGCTCGAGGGGAAGAGTTCGCTCGGGCGGCTGGGGCTTGTCACCCACTCCACCGCCGGGTTCATCGACCCCGGCTTCTCCGGGCACGTGACCCTGGAGCTGTCGAACCTCGCCACCCTGCCGATCAAGCTGTGGCCGGGGATGAAGATCGGGCAGCTGTGCATGTTCCGTTTGAGCTCGCCCGCCGAGTTCCCGTACGGCAGCGAGCGGTACGGCTCGCGCTACCAGGGGCAGCGGGGACCGACGGCCTCGCGCTCCTTCCTGAACTTCCATCGGACCCAGGTGTGAGGCGGCGGCCGGCATGAGTGAAGTACGCGAGAACCTGACCTACGAGGGCTTCGGGCGCGCGATCCGCGAGCTCGCGCAGACGATCGCCGACGACGGCTACGAGCCCGACGTCGTGCTCTCCATCGCCCGCGGCGGCGTCTTCGTCGCCGGCGGTCTGGCCTACGCCCTGGACTGCAAGAACATCCACCTCGTGAACGTGGAGTTCTACACCGGCGTGGGGACGACCCTGGAGATGCCGGTCATGCTGGCGCCCGTCCCGAACGCCATCGACTTCAGCGACAAGAAGGTGCTCATCGCCGACGATGTCGCCGACACCGGCAAGACCCTGAAGCTCGTCCACGACTTCTGCGTCGACCACGTCGCCGAGGTCCGCTCCGCCGTCATCTACGAGAAGTCGCACTCCCTCGTGAAGTGCGAGTACGTGTGGAAGAAGACCGACGAGTGGATCAACTTCCCCTGGTCGGTCGAACCGCCCGTCGTGAAGCGTGAGGGCCAGGTCCTCGACGCCTGACGGATGGCCATATAAAGGGAGGCCCCCGCCGCTTCGGTGCGGTGGGGGCCTTTCTCGTTCCCTACGGGTACGTGGTTACAGCGTGCCCAGCTTGATCAGGCTCAGCAGCGCGACCAGTTGGATCGCCGAGGCGCCCAGGGCCTTCGGCCACGGCAGGTCGTGCGAGCGGCTCACCATCGTCGTGAACAGCGCGCCCGCCGCCAGCCAGGTGATCCAGCCGAGGACCTGCACCAGGCCGTTCTCGCCGCCCAGGAAGAGCGCGAAGACCAGCCGGGGCGCGTCCGTGATCGACATGATCAGCATCGACAGGCCCACCGTCGGCTGCCACGTGCCGTCGCCGCCGAGCTGGCGGGCCAGCGTGTGCGTGACCGAGCCCAGGATCAGACCGGCGACGACGAAGCCGACGCCCGTCATCAGGACGTACGGGATCGCCGTCGACAGCGTCGCGTTGATCGCCTCGTCGCGCGCCTTGTCGAACCCGAAGATCGCGAGCAGTCCGTAGAGGAACGTGACGGTCAGCGCCGGGCCCCACACCGCGTGGTCCCGCATCTGCAGGAACGTCGGCGCCGGGCGCAGCACGATGCCGCTCAGAAGGGCCTTCCAGGGCAGGCGCGGCCCCGTGGGCGCGGGGGCGGTGCCGGCCTGGTACGTCGCGCCGGCGCCGTACGGGTCCTCGTTCACGCTGAACATCTGCGTGTGTCCCGGCGTGTTCGCCGCGTAGTGCTGCTGCTGTTGCTGCTGTGCCCCGTACGGGTCCCCGAAGTACTCCGGCTCCCCGTCGTAGCCACCGCCGCTGCCCTGCGGGGCCTGCCGGCCCCACTGCTGCTGCGGGTGGGGCGGCGGGGCCGCGTTGTACCCGTACGGCGCCTGCTGCGGTTGTTGTTGCGGGGGGCGGTTGTCCCGGCCGCGTCCGTTCCTGAATCCAGCCACACCTTGAACGTACCCGTTTCCGCTGTCAGGGCGCTCCTTTGCCACTGAGCTGTGACATCCCCTAGGGGGTCCACCAGGGATGGCCCGCCGGTACGACCCGTACGACCAAGACCCGTACGTCCAAGACCCGTACGTCCAAGACCCGTACGACCGGGACCGTACGACCGCGACCCGTACGACGAAGAGGGCCGCCCCGCGACTGCGCGGGACGGCCCTCTCGTGCGTGACGACTACTCGGCGGAGACGGCCTCCGACACGGACTCCGGCTCCGGCTTCGCCTTCACCGAGTCGAGCAGCAGCTGGGCCACGTCCACGACCTGGACGGACTCCTTCGCCTTGCCCTCGTTCTTCTTGCCGTTGACCGAGTCGGTCAGCATGACCAGGCAGAACGGGCAGGCCGTGGAGACGATGTCGGGGTTCAACGACAGGGCTTCGTCCACGCGCTCGTTGTTGATGCGCTTGCCGATCCGCTCCTCCATCCACATCCGCGCGCCACCGGCGCCACAGCAGAAGCCGCGCTCCTTGTGGCGGTGCATCTCCTGCTGACGCAGGCCCGGGACGGCCGACATGATCTCGCGCGGGGGCGTGTAGACCTTGTTGTGGCGGCCCAGGTAGCACGGGTCGTGGTACGTGATGAGCCCGTCGACCGGGGTCACCGGGATCAGCTTGCCCTCGTCGATGAGGTGCTGGAGCAGCTGCGTGTGGTGGATGACCTCGAACTCGCCGCCCAGCTGCGGGTACTCGTTCGCGATCGTGTTGAAGCAGTGCGGGCAGGTCGCGACGATCTTCTTGGCCGACTTCGGCTTCTTCGTCGACTCGTCCTCGTCGTCCTCGCCGAACGCCATGTTCAGCATCGCGACGTTCTCCTGGCCGAGCTGCTGGAACAGCGGCTCGTTGCCCAGGCGGCGGGGCGAGTCACCGGTGCACTTCTCCTCGCCGCCCATGATCGCGAACTTGACGCCCGCCATGTGCAGCAGCTCGGCGAAGGCCTTGGTGGTCTTCTTGGCCCGGTCCTCCAGGGCGCCGGCGCAGCCGACCCAGTACAGGTAGTCGACCTCGGTGAGGTCCTCGACGTCCTTGCCGACGATCGGGACCTCGAAGTCGACCTCCTTGGTCCACTCGACGCGCTGCTTCTTGGCCAGACCCCAGGGGTTGCCCTTCTTCTCCAGGTTCTTGAGCATCGTGCCGGCCTCCGAGGGGAAGGCGGACTCGATCATCACCTGGTAGCGGCGCATGTCGACGATGTGGTCGATGTGCTCGATGTCGACCGGGCACTGCTCGACGCAGGCGCCGCAGGTGGTGCAGGACCACAGGACGTCCGGGTCGATGACGCCGTTCTCCTCGGCGGCGCCGATGAGGGGGCGCTCCGCCTCGGCGAGGGCGGCCGCGGGCACGTCCTTGAGCTGCTCCTCGGACGCCTGCTCGTTGCCCTCCATGTCCTTGCCGCCGCCGGCCAGCAGGTACGGGGCCTTGGCGTGCGCGTGGTCGCGCAGCGACATGATCAGGAGCTTGGGGGAGAGCGGCTTGCCCGTGTTCCAGGCGGGGCACTGCGACTGGCAGCGACCGCACTCGGTGCAGGTGGAGAAGTCGAGGATGCCCTTCCAGGAGAACTGCTCGACCTGGGAGACACCGAAGACGGCGTCCTCGGCCGGGTCCTCCCAGTCGATCTCCTTGCCGGCCGTCGTCATCGGCTGCAGCGCGCCGAGGGCGGTGGAGCCGTCGGCGTTCCGCTTGAACCAGATGTTCGGGAAGCCGAGGAAGCGGTGCCAGGCCACACCCATGTTGGTGTTCAGCGAGACCGTGATCATCCAGGTGAAGGACGTGACGATCTTCAGCGCCGCGAAGAAGTAGGTGAGGTGCTGGATCGTGCTCAGGTCCAGCCCGTCGAGCAGCGCGATCAGCGGGTACGAGGCGAAGAAGCCCGGCTCCCAGCTGGTCACGTGGTGCTGGACGCCTTCCAGGGCGCGCAGCGTCATGATGCAGACGCCGACGATCAGGATGACGGCCTCGACGAAGTACGCCTGGCCCGTCTTGGAGCCCGCGAAGCGGGACTTGCGGCCCGCCCCGCCCGGCCGGTTCAGCTGCCGGATGATGATCAGCGTCACGATGCCGAGGACGGTCATCAGGCCGAGGAACTCGGTGAAGATCTCGTACGGCAGCCAGTCGCCGATGATCGGGATCAGCCAGTCGGCCTGGAAGAGCTGGCCGAAGGCGTTGACGATCGTGAGCAGCAGTGAGAAGAAGCCCACCGCCACGAACCAGTGCGCCACGCCGACGATGCCCCAGCGGTTCATGCGCGTATGGCCGAGGAACTCCTTGACCAGCGTGATGGTGCGCTGTGTGGGATCGCCGGTGCGCGTTCCCGCGGGCACGGGCTGGCCGAGCTTCACGAAGCGGTAGATCTGCGCGGTGGCGCGGCCGAACAGCGCGACGGCCACCACCGTGATGGCGATCGACACGATGATCGCGGCGAGTTGCATGAGGGGCTCCTCGGGCGGGCCTGCGAGGCGGAGTGCCACACTGCCGAGTGTGGCACTACTAAGCGGTAACTTATTCAGTCCGTGCTGAGATTACCGTCTCCCGGTGCCGCGCTGTAGCGGCGCTTGCGGTGATCTGTGTCGCTCAGGCAAGCCTTGCCGCGCGACGCCTCCGGACTGCTGGAAGCGTACGCGCCAGGATCGCGAGATCCATCCCCAGCCAGTGATGGTCCACATAGTGGAGATCGAGCAGCTCGCGTTCCTCCCACGGCAGCTCCGAACGTCCGCTGATCTGCCACAGCCCGGTCATCCCCGGCCGGACCGACAGCCGGCGCCTCGCCTCGCCCACGCACTCCCGGTGTCCGGGGGTGAGGGGGCACGGGCCGACCAGGGACATCTCTCCCCGTACGACATGGAACAGAAGGGGCAGTCCGGCCAGCGCGCTCTTCGTACGGAACGTGACCATCGTGAAGGCGTTTCCGCCCCGGCCCGCGACGGTCCGGCGGCGCATCACCCCGCCGGCGCCGGCCGTCGCGAGTGCGAGCGAGAGGGCGACGGCCGCGATCAGTGGCGACAGGACGGCCAGCAGGACGAGTCCGCCGAGGAGGTCGAGTGCGCGCTTGGCCGTCATTCCCCACACCCTTTCGAGTGACATTCATGGGATATTCGTGGGATATGCCCGCTATGCCCGACAGGGGCACCCCGGACTCTCTCATGCGGAGAGGTGTCCGGGCAGGGAATGACGCGCCAGCGCCGCCTCTTTGAGCGGCTCTCAGGGTGAAGAGTTGAGTCGCCTCCACTCAGGTCTGTTGACGGGCCGAGCGTCGTCATGCATCCTTGAGTCAGTTCCACTCAAGTCAGTCAGCTGGAGGAATTGAAATGGCACGTGCGGTCGGCATCGACCTGGGCACGACTAACTCCGTCGTCAGCGTTCTCGAAGGCGGCGAGCCCACCGTCATCACCAACGCCGAGGGCGCCAGGACCACGCCGTCCGTCGTCGCCTTCGCGAAGAACGGCGAGGTGCTCGTCGGCGAGGTCGCCAAGCGTCAGGCGGTCACCAACGTCGACAGGACCATCCGGTCGGTCAAGCGCCACATGGGCACCGACTGGAAGATCGAGATCGACGGCAAGAACTTCAACCCGCAGCAGATGAGCGCCTTCATCCTGCAGAAGCTGAAGCGCGACGCCGAGGCGTACCTGGGCGAGAAGGTCGTCGACGCGGTCATCACCGTCCCGGCGTACTTCAACGACTCCGAGCGTCAGGCCACCAAGGAGGCCGGTGAGATCGCGGGCCTCAACGTCCTGCGCATCGTCAACGAGCCGACCGCGGCCGCCCTGGCCTACGGCCTGGACAAGGACGACCAGACGATCCTCGTCTTCGACCTCGGTGGCGGCACGTTCGACGTGTCCCTCCTGGAGATCGGCGACGGCGTCGTCGAGGTGAAGGCCACCAACGGTGACAACCACCTCGGTGGTGACGACTGGGACCAGCGCGTCGTCGACTACCTGGTGAAGCAGTTCGCCAACGGTCACGGCGTCGACCTGGCCAAGGACAAGATGGCTCTCCAGCGTCTCCGCGAGGCCGCGGAGAAGGCGAAGATCGAGCTGTCGTCCTCCACCGAGACGTCGATCAACCTGCCGTACATCACCGCCTCCGCCGAGGGTCCGCTGCACCTGGAGGAGAAGCTCACGCGCGCTCAGTTCCAGCAGCTGACCGCCGACCTTCTGGACCGCTGCAAGACGCCGTTCCACAACGTCATCAAGGACGCGGGCATCAACCTGTCCGAGATCGACCACGTCGTTCTCGTCGGTGGCTCCACCCGTATGCCGGCCGTCGCCGAGCTCGTCAAGGAGCTGACCGGTGGCCAGGAGGCCAACAAGGGTGTGAACCCGGACGAGGTCGTCGCCATCGGCGCGGCCCTGCAGGCCGGTGTTCTGAAGGGTGAGGTCAAGGACGTCCTGCTCCTGGACGTGACCCCGCTGTCGCTTGGTATCGAGACCAAGGGCGGCATCATGACCAAGCTCATCGAGCGCAACACCACGATCCCGACCAAGCGGTCCGAGATCTTCACGACGGCCGAGGACAACCAGCCGTCGGTGCAGATCCAGGTCTACCAGGGCGAGCGTGAGATCGCGGCGTACAACAAGAAGCTCGGCATGTTCGAGCTGACCGGTCTGCCGCCGGCCCCGCGTGGTGTCCCGCAGATCGAGGTCGCGTTCGACATCGACGCCAACGGCATCATGCACGTGACCGCGAAGGACCTGGGCACGGGCAAGGAGCAGAAGATGACCGTCACCGGTGGCTCCTCGCTGCCGAAGGACGAGGTCAACCGGATGCGCGAAGAGGCCGAGAAGTACGCGGACGAGGACCACGCCCGCCGCGAGGCCGCCGAGTCCCGCAACCAGGGCGAGCAGCTCGTCTACCAGACGGAGAAGTTCCTCAAGGACAACGAGGACAAGGTCCCCGGTGAGGTCAAGACCGAGGTCGAGGCCGCCGTCGCCGAGCTGAAGGAGAAGCTCAAGGGCGAGGACACCGCGGAGATCCGTACCGCCACCGAGAAGGTCGCGGCCGTCTCCCAGAAGCTCGGCCAGGCCATGTACGCCGACGCGCAGGCCGCCCAGGCCGCCGGCGGCGACGCCCCGCAGGGCGAGGCCAAGGCCGACGACGACGTGGTCGACGCCGAGATCGTCGACGACGAGAAGCCGAAGGGCGGCGCTGTCTGATGACGGAGGAGACCCCGGGCTTCGACGAGCAGCCCGACGTCCCCTCCGGCGCCACCCCTGACGACGCCGCCGACGCCGCCGAGGCCCCCTCCACGGAGGAGGGCCCGGCGGCCCCGGCCGGGGACGCAAGCAGCAAGAGCTCGGCCGAGACCGCAGGTCTCACCGCCCAGCTGGACCAGGTCCGCAGCGCGCTCTCCGAGCGCACCGGGGACCTCCAGCGGCTCCAGGCCGAGTACCAGAACTACCGCCGTCGGGTGGAGCGGGACCGGGTCACCGTCAAGGAGATCGCGGTCGCGGGCCTTCTGACGGAGCTTCTGCCCGTGCTCGACGACATCGGTCGGGCCCGGGACCACGGCGAGCTCGTGGGCGGCTTCAAGTCGGTGGCCGAGTCGCTGGAGACGGTGGCCGCCAAGATGGGGCTGCAGCAGTTCGGCAAGGAGGGCGAGCCCTTCGACCCGACGATCCACGAGGCCCTGATGCACTCGTACGCGCCGGATGTCACCGAGACGACCTGCGTGGCGATCCTGCAGCCGGGGTACCGGATCGGCGAGCGGACCATCCGGCCCGCGCGCGTGGCGGTGGCCGAGCCCCAGCCCGGGGCGACGCCGGCCGCGAAGGAAGAGAAGTCGGCAGACGAGGAGAGCGCCGGCCCCGAGGAGGGCTAGCGCGAAGATCGTCCGAGAGGAGGGACGTCGATGAGCACGAAGGACTTCGTCGAGAAGGACTACTACAAGGTTCTCGGCGTCCCCAAGGACGCCACCGACGCCGAGATCAAGAAGGCGTACCGGAAGCTCGCCCGCGAGAACCACCCGGACGCCAACAAGGGCGACACCAAGGCGGAGGAGCGCTTCAAGGAGATCTCCGAGGCGAACGACATCCTCGGCGACCCCAAGAAGCGCAAGGAGTACGACGACGCCCGCGCGCTCTTCGGCAACGGAGGCTTCCGTGCCGGAGGCCCGGGCGGCGGCAACTTCAACTTCGACCTGGGCGACCTCTTCGGCGGCGCCCAGGGCCCCGGCGGCCCGGGCGGGGCCGGCGGCTTCGGCGGCGGCCTCGGCGACGTCTTCGGCGGACTGTTCAACCGGGGCGCGGGCGGCGGCGCGGGTCCGCGTACGCAGCCGCGCCGCGGTCAGGACATCGAGTCCGAGGTGACGCTCAGCTTCACCGAGGCCGTGGACGGCGCCACCGTGCCCCTGCGGATGTCCTCCCAGGCGCCCTGCAAGGCCTGTTCGGGCACCGGCGACAAGAACGGCACGCCCCGCGTGTGCCCGACCTGCGTCGGCACCGGCCAGGTCTCGCGTGGCGGCAGCGGATCCTTCTCGCTCACCGACCCGTGCGTGGACTGCAAGGGCCGCGGCCTGATCGCCGAGACCCCCTGCGAGGTCTGCAAGGGCAGCGGGCGGGCCAAGTCCTCCCGCACCATGCAGGTCCGTATCCCCGCCGGAGTCTCCGACGGCCAGCGGATCCGGCTGCGGGGCAAGGGAGCGCCGGGCGAGCGCGGCGGCCAGAGCGGTGACTTGTACGTCGTCGTCCATGTCGACGCCCACCCGGTCTTCGGCCGCAAGGACGACAACCTGACCGTCACCGTGCCCGTCACCTTCGACGAGGCGGCGCTCGGCGGCGAGATCAAGGTGCCGACCCTGGGAGGCCCGGCGGTCACGCTGAAGCTGCCCGCCGGCACCCCCAACGGCCGGACCATGCGCGCCCGCGGCAAGGGCGCGGTCCGCAAGGACGGTACGCGCGGCGATCTGCTGGTGACGGTGGAGGTCGCGGTACCGAAGGAGCTCGACGACAAGGCCCGCGAGGCCCTCGAGACCTACCGTCAGGCGACGGCGGGCGAGGACCCCAGGGCAGAGTTGTTCCAGGCCGCGAAGGGAGCTTGACCCGATGGACAGCAGACCGGGACGCAGCCGTAATCCGTACGAACTGACCGACGAGACGCCGGTGTACGTCATCTCGGTGGCGGCCCAGCTCTCGGGCCTGCACCCGCAGACGCTCCGGCAGTACGACCGCCTCGGCCTGGTCTCGCCCGACCGCACTGCGGGCCGGGGCCGGCGCTACTCGGCCCGTGACATCGAACTGCTCCGTACGGTGCAGGCGTTGTCGCAGGACGAGGGCATCAACCTGGCGGGCATCAAGCGCATCATCGAGCTGGAGAACCAGGTCGCGGCGCTCCAGCAGCGTGTCGCCGAGCTGTCGGCGGCCGTCGAGGGCGCCGCGTCGGCGATGCGTCAGCGCGAGGCGCAGGTGCACGCCTCGTACCGGCGGGACCTGGTGCCGTACACCGACGTGCAGCAGGCGAGCGCGCTGGTGGTGTGGCGCCCCAAGCGGCCCGGCGGCGAGTAGATCTCGGAACGGCGCGAAGGCCCCCTCCCACAGGAGGGGGCCTTCGTGTGTGCGGTGCTACGGGATGAGTTCGCCGACGATGTCCCCGAGGGTCTCCCACCACGGCGCGGCGCCGGTGCCGAAGGCGGCGGCGAGGGCGGTGCCGACGGCCCGGTCAAGGGGCTCCGGCTCCGTGCCGGGGGCCCAGTCGTCGTCGACACGGCCGTCGCCGGAGGACTCCAGGGTGCCGAGCGGACGTCCGTCCCGGATCAGCCGGCTGTCGACGTAACCGCACGGCACGAGGCGGTAGCGCACCCCGCCGACATGGACATCGACCCGGTACGAGCGCCGCAGCAGCCGCCCTCGCGAGGGCCGGATGCGGGCGGGCTCCCCGTCGACGGTGAGGGTGAGCAGGTCGCGCTTGCGGGTCCCGATGGGGATGTGCGGGTCCGGGGTGGTTCCCGGGGCCCGTACGAGCTCCACGGTCGGCATCCCGTACCCGGACACCCGCAGGGTGCCGGTCTGGCTGTCCAGGTCGATCTGTGCGTACATTTCGGTCAGCGGTCCTGGTTCAGAATTCCGGACTGGGCGATGAGATAGCCGAGTTGGGCTCGGCTGCCGCTGCCGAGGGCGGCGGCGAGCTTGGCGATGTGGGCGCGGCAGGTACGGACGTTCATGCCGAGCCGGCGGGCGATGGCCTCGTCGACGTGGCCCTCGACGAGGAGCTTGGCGATGGAGCGCTGGATGCCGCTGATGCCGTCGTGGGTCTGCGCGTAGGGCACCTGCTCGCCGAACGGGGTGGCCCGGGCCCAGGACTGTTCGAAGACGGTCGCAAGATACTCGACCAGGCCGGGATGGCGCAGTTCCAGGGCGACTTGGCGGTCCTGACGGGCGGGTATCAGGGCCACCGAGCGGTCGATGATGATGAGCCGCTCGATGGACTCCTCCAGGGTCCGGACCTGGAGCCGGTCCATGCCGGCCTGTTCCAGATAGACCTGCATTCCGTGGCTGTGGCGCGCCGTGTGCTGGTAGAGGGTGCGGACGCGGACCCCGCGTTCGAGGAGCGGCTGGATGCGGTGGAGCGCCGTGTTGAGGGTGTGTTCGCTGCGTCCGCCGCCGGGCTGGATGGTCAGCAACTCCTGCGAGCACTCGGCGGTGGCGCGGCCGAGGACGGCGTCGATGCGGTTGATGCCTTCGAGGACGGTGATCGCGTGGGTCGTCGAGGGGTCCTGGGCGCTGATGGCCATGAACGGCTCGAAAACGCTGGATAGTCCCGTGGCCAGGCTGCGACGCTCCTGGATTTCCCGCTCCAGGGGGTGGACGAGCCGGGCCAGTGCCGCCGAGGGTGGGACCGGCCGCAGCCACGCGGGGTCGTCGGCGTCGGGGTGGAGAAGTGCCAGGTCCATGAGGCAGGGCGCGGCTTCTGCCTCGCTCCTGGTTATTCGCCCGGTACGCAACGCACTGGCGTACAAGTCCGATCCGGCTGCACAGAGATCGACATGACCGTGGGGATGTGTCGCTTCTGGTTCGTTCTGCGGCATTTGAACACCCCCCAGGATCCTGTATTTCAGGAACATGATGCATTGCCCTGGTGGTGGAAGCGCAAAGACTGAGCCATCGTCTTGTACGCGGGGGAGAGGAAACCATCAAGTGAGGTCGAAGCCGCTCATGTCCAGAAAACTGCTTCGCTCGGTACTTGCTTCCGTCTTCATAGGGGCGGCGGCAGTAGGAGCGCTGGCCACCAGCGACCCGGTATGGGACAGCGCTCCTGTCAGTGTTGTCGCCGCTCCCGGTGATCCGGTGTGGGATGTCGCCCCGGCCGGTGATCCTGTGTGGGACGTATCTCCGGCGGGTGTGACCGACCCGGTGTGGGACGCGTCCCCGGCCGCCCAGGCCGATCCGGTGTGGGACTCCTCCCCGGCGGGCGCGGACGCATGACCGTGCCGCCGGACGACCGGGTCTTCCGGCGAGAGATGGCTTCGGCCTATCGATCCGGGTGGCATTTCATCGATCTCGTCACGGCCATCCCCCACCGTGGCGATTCGTTGATGGTCACCCTCTTCGGAGAACCGATCGTCGTCGCTCGTGAGCAGGACGAGGACGTTCGCGCCTACCGGTGTCTGCGCCGGCCCCGCGGAGCCCCGCAGCCCGTTCGCTGTGCCATCCGGTACGGCATGATTTTCGTCAATCTCGACCAGCGGGACCACCAGCTGCTCGAGCCCGAGACCATCACCGCCACCCCCCGCAGTGCCTGAGCGGTTCCCCCGTCGTTGTAGATCGCTCAGGTGCTTCCCCCACACAGCGGCGCCATCGCGGACCTGAAACGCGATGGCGCCGTTGTGCTGCCCGCGTACGGAAGCTCATGCGGGAGCACGCGCGGAAGCCCGTGCGGAGGAACTCGTACGCAAGCGCGCGCTACGCCCGGCCCATGGCCCGCGTCAGCGCGATCTCGATGACCACCCGGTCCGGGTTCGGGGCCGGGGTCCGGCCGTAGCGCGTCGCGTAGCGGTCCACCGCGTCCGCGACGACGTCCGCCTCCGTACGGATGCGCGCCACGCCCTCCAGCGTCGCCCAGCGCCCCTTGTCCACCTGGCAGACCGCGACGCGCGCGCCCTCGGGGCCCGCCGCCAGGACGTTGGCGACCTTGTGGCTGTGCTTGTTGGTGATCACCCGGGCGATGCCGTTCTCGCCGCCCTCGGGGTCGTACGTCACGCCCACCGCCACCACGTGCGGAGTGCCGTCCGCGCGCGGGGTCGTCAGGGTGCTCATGTGGTACTCGCGCCAGAAGCTGAGATACGGGTCGTCCGGGTTCCGCGGGTCAGTCGCCATGCCCGGAACCTACCCGCGGCACGGGCATGTGCGACACCTTGAGCGGAATAGACTCAACTTTGTGTACGCTGGATGAGTCATAGATCGTGTACAGCGCATACCGAGGAGGAGAAAGCGCACGTGGACGCCGAACTGACCAACAGGAGCCGGGACGCGATCAACGCGGCCACCAGCCGCGCCGTGTCCGAGGGGCACCCCGATCTGACCCCCGCGCATCTGCTCCTCGCACTGCTGGCCGGCCAGGACAACGAGAACATCATCGACCTGCTCGCGGCCGTCGAGGCCGACCAGGCCGCGGTACGGTCCGGGGCGGAGCGGCTGCTCGCCGCCCAGCCCAGCGTGACCGGCTCCACGGTCGCGCCGCCGCAGCCCAACCGGGAACTGCTCGCCGTCATCGCCGAGGCCGCCAAGGTGGCCAAGGAGCTCGGCGACGAGTACCTCTCGACCGAGCACCTGCTCATCGGGATCGCCGCGAAGGGCGGCCAGGCGGGCCAGGTCCTCGACCGGCAGCGGGCGAGCGCGAAGAGGCTGCTGGACGCGTTCGAGAAGGCAAGGGGAGGACGCCGGGTGAACACACCCGACCCGGAGGGTCAGTACAAGGCGCTGGAGAAGTTCGGTACGGACTTCACGGCCGCCGCGCGCGAAGGGAAGCTGGACCCCGTCATCGGGCGCGACCAGGAGATCCGGCGCGTCGTCCAGGTCCTCTCCCGCCGCACCAAGAACAACCCGGTCCTCATCGGTGAGCCCGGCGTCGGCAAGACCGCCGTCGTCGAGGGACTCGCCCAGCGGATCGTGAAGGGCGACGTCCCCGAGTCGCTCCGCGAGAAGCGCCTGGTCTCGCTCGACCTCGGCGCGATGGTCGCCGGCGCCAAGTACCGCGGCGAGTTCGAGGAGCGCCTGAAGACCGTCCTCTCCGAGATCAAGGCCAGTGACGGCCAGATCATCACCTTCATCGACGAGCTGCACACGGTCGTCGGCGCGGGCGCCGGCGGCGACTCCGCCATGGACGCCGGCAACATGCTCAAGCCGATGCTGGCCCGCGGCGAGCTGCGCATGGTCGGCGCGACGACCCTCGACGAGTACCGCGAGCGGATCGAGAAGGACCCCGCCCTGGAGCGCCGCTTCCAGCAGGTCCTGGTCGCCGAGCCGAGCGTCGAGGACACCATCGCGATTCTGCGCGGACTCAAGGGCCGGTACGAGGCCCACCACAAGGTCCAGATCGCCGACTCCGCGCTCGTGGCCGCCGCCTCCCTCTCCGACCGGTACATCACCTCCCGCTTCCTGCCCGACAAGGCCATCGACCTGGTCGACGAGGCGGCCTCCCGGCTCCGGATGGAGATCGACTCCTCGCCCGTCGAGATCGACGAGCTCCAGCGCTCCGTGGACCGGCTGCGCATGGAGGAGCTCGCGCTCAAGAACGAGACCGACGAGGCGAGCAAGCAGCGCCTGGAGAAGCTCCGCCGCGACCTCGCCGACCGCGAGGAGGAGCTGCGCGGCCTGACCGCCCGCTGGGAGAAGGAGAAGCAGTCCCTCAACCGCGTCGGCGAGCTCAAGGAACAGCTCGACGAGCTCCGCGGCCGCGCCGAGCGGGCCCAGCGCGACGGCGACTTCGACACCGCCTCCAAGCTGCTCTACGGAGAGATCCCGACGCTCGAACGGGAGCTGGAGGAGGCGTCCGAGGCCGAGCAGGAGGTCTCCAAGGACACCATGGTCAAGGAGGAGGTCGGCCCCGACGACATCGCGGACGTGGTCGGCGCCTGGACCGGCATCCCCGCCGGTCGCCTTCTGGAGGGCGAGACGCAGAAGCTGCTGCGCATGGAGGACGAGCTCGGCAGGCGGCTGATCGGCCAGACCGAGGCCGTACGGGCCGTCTCCGACGCCGTCCGCCGTACGCGCGCCGGGATCGCCGACCCCGACCGTCCCACCGGCTCGTTCCTCTTCCTCGGCCCCACCGGCGTCGGCAAGACCGAGCTGGCGAAGGCGCTCGCGGACTTCCTCTTCGACGACGAGCGGGCCATGGTCCGCATCGACATGTCGGAGTACGGCGAGAAGCACTCCGTCGCCCGGCTCGTCGGCGCGCCCCCCGGCTACGTCGGCTACGAGGAGGGCGGCCAGCTCACGGAGGCGGTGCGCCGCCGTCCGTACAGCGTGGTGCTGCTCGACGAGGTGGAGAAGGCCCACCCGGAGGTCTTCGACATCCTGCTCCAGGTCCTCGACGACGGCCGGCTCACCGACGGCCAGGGCCGGACGGTCGACTTCCGCAACACCATCCTGATCCTGACCTCCAACCTGGGCAGCCAGTACCTGGTCGATCCGCTGACCTCCGAGGAGGAGAAGAAGCGGCAGGTGCTGGAGGTGGTGAGGGCCTCCTTCAAGCCGGAGTTCCTCAACCGGCTCGACGACCTCGTGGTCTTCTCGGCGCTCGACGAGGCCGAGCTGGGGCGGATCGCGCAGCTCCAGATCGACCGGCTCGCCAAGCGCCTCGCCGAACGCCGGCTGACGCTGGAGGTCACCCCGGAGGCGCTGGCCTGGCTGGCCGAGGAGGGCAACGACCCGGCGTACGGCGCCCGGCCGCTGCGCCGCCTCATCCAGACGGCGATCGGCGACCGACTGGCGAAGGAGATCCTGGCGGGCGAGGTCCGCGATGGCGACACGGTCCGCGTGGACCGCTTCGAGGACGGCCTGATCGTGGGCGCGGCGCAGTAGGCGGGCGCGGTCAGCTGTCGAAGGCCAGCAGATGTACGAGGGCGGCCTCGCCCTCGTACGTCACGGTCACATCGACCGCGACCGGGCCGTTCAGCTCGGCCTCACCGTTGTACTGCACGTTCAGGCACAGGTCGTGGTCGCAGAACTGGGGCTTGTCGGGTTCGGTGCCCGGGTAGGTCCCGGCGAGCCACTGCGCCGCCTCGCTGCGCGGCATCCGGAAGTCGGCCGTGACCTGGGTGTCCAGCCAGCTCGCGGTGGTGCACCGGGGCTCCACCGCGCTCTTCGGCAAGGTCGCCTGTGCCCATTTCATGGCGTCCGCGCAGTCCATCGGCTGCGCCTTGCCGGCCTCGCTGAAGGCCATCGCTCCCCAGGCCAGCAGGGCGATCGGCCCCCCGCAGAAGAACGACACCAGCACCGTCACCCAGATCCAGGTGCGCGCACGCGGCTTCACCGGCCTCACTTTGTCCCCCATAGGAACCAGATCTTGTCAGCCCGCAGCGGATCGCGGGAGGTGGGGCTTGCGCCGTACCGCCCGGCATGGGGGAGGATGGCGGCAACCGTACGAAGGGATATTCACGGTGAGCATCGACCCGTCCTCGATTCCGAATTTCGGGGGCCAGCCCCAGCCTCAGGCCGCAGGACCGGCGGGCCCCGTCGTCCCCGACCAGGACCTGGTCAAGCAGCTCCTGGACCAGATGGAGCTGAAGTACGTCGTCGACGACGAGGGTGACCTCGCGGCGCCGTGGGAGGAATTCCGGACGTACTTCATGTTCCGCGGCGAGGAGGACCAGCGTGTCTTCTCGGTGCGGACGTTCTACGACCGCCCGCACTCCGCCGACGACCGCGCCAAGATTCTCGACGCGATCGACGACTGGAACCGCCGCACCCTGTGGCCCAAGGTGTACACGCACCTGCACGAGGAGGAGGACGGCTCCGCCACCCTCCGCCTGATCGGTGAGGCCCAGATGCTGATCGGCACCGGCGTCGCGCTGGAGCACTTCGTGTCCTCCACCGTCAGCTGGGTGCGCGCCTCCATCGAGTTCGACAAGTGGCTCGTGGAGCAGTTCGGCCTGGAGTCCCCCGAGGACAAGGAGCCCGAGGGCGAATAGCCCTCGGCTCCTCACAGGGGCATGTACGCCATCGTCAACGCGTACACCCCGTAACTGAACGAGAGCCCGGCCAGAGCCGTGATCACCACGATCGCGGCCCTCGGCCGGGCTTTCGTCAGTGCGTGGGCCGTGTCGCACCACTGTCCGCCTCGCGAGGCGGGGTGGCGGTATTGGTGCCGTCCCGCCTCGCGAGGCGGGGTGGCGGTATTGGTGCCGTCCGCCTTCGCCATGGCGCCCCCGCTGCGCCATACTTCCCCAACGGCACGTGACCACGTGTGCGGGGAGGGCGGACGACAGTGAGCGGCACCGAAGGCCAGGAGGCCAGGCTTCTCGCCGAGCGCCTGGAGTACCTCTTCGAGAACGTCCAGCCGCTGGGCCGGCGCCACACGCTGCAGGAGGTCGTGGACGGCATCAAGAGCGCCGACGACCCCGACGGGATCTCCCTGAGCGTGGGCCGGCTCTCGATGCTCATGAACGGCAAGGCCAGCAACCCGACCATCGGGACGCTGCGGGCCATCGCCGTCTTCTTCGGCGTCCCCGTCGCGTACTTCATCGACGACGACGTCGCCGAGCAGACGGTCGCGCAACTGGCGCTGCTGGGCGCCATGCGGCGCAACGACGTCCGCGCCGTGGCCATGCGGGCGGCGGCCGTGGCCACCTCGTCCGCGCAGGGAATCGACCTCGTACGGAGCCTGGTCGAGCAGGCCGCGCACGCGGCCCGTACGGCCCGTTCGGACGCCGGCGAACCGGAGTCGCGTTCCGATTGATCTTCCCGCCGAACGGCCCCTCCCGGCTGCCATACTGCGCTCGGGCGGGGGGCCCTAGGGGGAGGGGGCGCGATGCGCCACGACGTGTGGTCGGACTTCAGCGGACGCTGTGCGCGGATCCTGAGCGGTCTGCGAACAGGGCGGCCGCAGACCGTCGAGGAACTGTGCCGGACCATATCCGAGCAGCGCGGCCGAGGTCTCACGCTCTCGCCGCTCCCCGCCGGCGCGGGTGAATCCGGCGGCGTGTGCGGCCTGTTGGTGAGTCTCGGGGACGCGGACCACATCTTCTACGAGTCGTCCACGAACAGGCTCCACCAGAAGCACATCATTCTTCATGAGATCGCCCATCTGCTCCTCGACCACGGGAGCACGGCCGGCGACGCGGCCTCCTCGGGCCTCGAGCGGCTCTTTCCGGGTCTCGACCCCGCGATGGTCCGCCGGCTGCTCGCCCGCGGGCGGACCGACTACTCCCAGGTGCAGGAGCGCGAGGCGGAGCTGCTCGCCACCCTGATCCACAGCCGGACCACGGGCCCGGTGGCCGACGGAGCCGGCACGGCACTGTCCGAGCTGCAGCGCATCCTCGCGCCCGAGGCGCGCGGATGACCGCGATACGCCCCTTCGAACTGGTCCTGCTCGGCCCGCTGTGGATGGCGACCGTGTACTCCGCGCGGCGGGCGCTCACCAGGGACCCCCGGTCCGGACTGCTCAGCGGCATGATCGCGCTGATCACGCTCTCCGTCACCATCGGCACGCCCGGCATCCGCAGGACACTGGAGGCGGCGACCGGTGCGGAGGGCGTCACCAACCTCCTGACCCACCTGCTCTCCCTGTCGGCCGTGACGTGCCTGATGGCGTTCATCCGCAGCCTCACCCGGGGATCGGCCACGGGGACCGGCCCGGAGGCGCCTCCCGCGCCCCGAAGAGCCCGATGGCAGGCGTTCGCCCTCCCTGTGGTGGCAGCAGCCCTGTCCGGCGCCTTCTTCCTGAGTCCGCGCCCGGATCCCGAGGCCTATCTGCTGACGCAGACGCCCACGGCACCGGTCTACGCGTACTGGAGCATCCTTCTGCTCTACCTCGGCTGGGGCATGGCCGAGGCCGGACGGATGTGTCACCGCTACCGGCACCAGGCGCCGCCCGGCCCGCTGCGGACCTCGCTCCGGCTCCTGCACGCGGCCAGCGTCTCCGGCCTCGTGTACGCGGCGCACCGCGCGGTCTTCCTGGCCGTCGGCCGACGGGACTTATGGCTGTTCCACGACGACGTCGTGATCGCGACCACGCAGATCCTGCTGGCTCCCACGCTGCTCCTGATCGTCGCAGGGATCGCCTGGCCGGGGCTGGTCGATCTCGAACGCGCCCGGCGGGGCCGCCGCCGGCTGCGCCGGATCCGCCCGCTGTGGAAGGCGATCGGGGAGGCCGTACCGGAGGTCGTCCTGCCGCTGCCGTCCGAGCTGTCGAGCGCGTCCGATGTGCTCCTGTACCGGCGGATCATCGAGATCAGCGACGGGATGCTGGTCCTCGCCCCTTACTGCGGCGAAGGGGCCCGGGCCGAGGCGCGCCGCCTGCTGGTCTCCGCCGGGCTGACGGGCGGACGACTGGAGGCGGCGGTGGAGGCGGTCTGTCTCCGGCGCGCGATCACCCGCCGGTGTTCCGGTGCCGATGCCTCGGCGGTGCCGGAGTACGCGCCGGAGCCGTCCGGGCCGGCCGGGCACGGACCCGACCCGGACGACTGGGAAGCGTTGGGGGCCCGGCTGGAGCTGGTGGCCCGGGCCTACGCGCACCCTGTGGTGATCCGGACCGCAGATGCGCTCCGGCACGGTCCGCTCAGAGCTGCTTGAGCCGAGAGACCGCCTCGGCGAGGACGTCGAGCCTCTTGCAGAACGCGAAGCGTACGAAGGGTGCGCCCTGGTCCTGGTGGTCGTAGAAGACCGCGTTGGGGATGGCGACCACGCCCGCCCGTTCCGGCAGGGCGCGGCAGAAGGCGAAGCCGTCGGACTCGCCGAGGGGGCGGATGTCGGTGGTGACGAAGTAGGTGCCCGCCGGTCGGTAGACCTCGAAGCCCGCCTGGGCCAGGCCGTCGCTCAGCAGGTCGCGCTTGGCCAGCAGATCCGCGCGCAGGTCGTCGAAGTACGTGTCGGGCAGGCGCAGCGCCTCGGCGACCGCGTACTGGAAGGGGCCCGAGGAGACATAGGTCAGGAACTGCTTCGCCGACCGGACGGCGGTGGTCAGCGCGGGGGTCGCGGTGATCCAGCCGACCTTCCAGCCGGTGAAGGAGAAGGTCTTGCCGGCCGAGCCGATGGTGACCGTGCGCTCGCGCATCCCCGGCAGGCTCGCGATCGGCACGTGCTCGGCGTCGTCGAAGACCAGGTGCTCGTACACCTCGTCGGTGACGACGAGGAGATCGCGTGCGACGGCGAGCTCCGCGACGGCGGTGAGTTCTCCGCGGGTCAGGACGGTGCCGGTGGGGTTGTGCGGGGTGTTGAGGAGGATGAGCCGCGTCCGGTCGGTGACGGCGTTCCGCAGCTCGTCCAGGTCGAGGTGGTACGCACCCTCGTGCGGGTGGAGCGTGACCGGTACGCGCGTGGCGCCGGCCATCGCGATGCAGGCGGCGTAGGAGTCGTAGTACGGCTCCAGGGCGATCACCTCGTCGCCCGGTTCGAGGAGGGCGAGGAGCGAGGCGGCGATCGCCTCCGTCGCGCCGGCGGTGACCAGGACCTCCGTGTCGGGGTCGTAGGCAAGGCCGTACCGCTCCAGCTGGTGCTCGGCGACGGCCGTGCGCAGCTCGGGGACGCCGGATCCCGGCGGGTACTGGTTGCCGCGTCCGTCGCGCAGGGCCCGGACCGCTGCCTCCCGGATCTGCTCCGGGCCGTCGGTGTCGGGGAAGCCCTGTCCGAGGTTGATCGCCCCCGTCCGGACAGCCAGCGCGGACATCTCGGCGAAGATCGTCGTCCCGAACTCGGCGAGCCGGCGATTGAGCAGCGGTCGTGTCATGCCCGCCATCCTGCGGTGAAGCTCTGGACTTCCTCAAGTGCGCTTTGGGCCGGAGCGGTGGGGGGCATCCCCCTGTCACACAAGACCTACGGGGGTGTCACTCATGGAAGTACTGGTCATCGGAATCTTCGTGCTGATCGTGCTGGTGGCCGTGATCGCCGCTGCCACCAGCGGCAGCAGGGGACGCGGCAGGCAGCGTCGGCGCGGCTGGTCGGGCGGCGGCGGCTCGTCCTGCGGGGGCGGCTCGTCGTGCGGCTCCTCGTCCTGCGGGGGCGGTGGCGGCGGCTGCGGGGGCGGTGGCGGCGGGGGCGACTGACACGGGGCAGTCGACTCCGCGATCACCCAGGTGCCCGGCCGGTCCAACATCCGCCGGGCACCTCTGTGTTGGAGCTCGATTCGATTCTGATTGAACAAGTGAACTGTTGGGTCCCCGAAGGGGATGGAAACCGCTCGAAGTTGGGTAAAAACGCTGCGAGTCGCTCGACGTCCATGATTCCCTCGCTGTTGAAAAGAGACAGCCCTCGGACCGTGTGTGGACCCGAGTCGGCGATCCCCCACTCCCGTTGAACCTTTTCTCCGGGGCGCCCCCGGCCCACCCGTCAAACCGTGTTTGCGGAGCCGACCCATGCTCACGACCCTGAAGACCTCTTACACCGACACGCGCGCGGCCGATCTGGCCTGGGCACTCGGGCGCGAGCCGCTGCCCGCCCTCGCCGTGCTCGACCTCGAACTGACTGGCGCCAAGCTGCAGTTGCGGCTTCTCGGCGCCTCCCATCAGGTGCTTCTGGAGGAGAAGGAGCACAGCTGCTCGGAGACCGTCGCCTGTATGCCCGGCAGCAGCACGCCGCTGCCGCTGGGCGTCTCCAAGCGCTTCGGCGCGTGGGAGTACGAATTCGCGGCGCGTGTCGAAATGTTGTCCCACGGCTCGTTCGCGGGCCGCGCACAGGAGTTGCTCGCGCTCGTCGCCGACCATCCCAACGGCCTCGCGGGGACGTTCCCCGGCTCCCCGCACGCCTTCACGGCGATGCTGGCGCAGCGCCACGAGGGCCAGGTGTGGTGGCGCACCTGGCATGCGTACCCGCAGGAAGGGCAGTTGGTCGTCACCAGGACGCGGATCGGCGTTCGTATGCCCGCAAAGCGGTAACGCGCCACCCCTGAGCCTCAGGTGCACTCGTGTGGGTGACAAGCGGCGACAGTTCTGTGACGTAGCGTTACGAACATGATCGATCCGCCCGTGACCCTGCCACCCAAGAGGGTGACGCGGGCGCCCGTGCGACCGAGCGCGGTGCGGTATCCGGTCCTCGTCGTGGTCTTCGTCTGTGCCGCGTGTGGACTCGTCTACGAGCTGGAACTGGTCGCGCTCGCCTCGTACTTGATCGGCGACTCGGTCACCCAGGCCTCCGTCGTGCTGTCGTTGATGGTCTTCGCGATGGGCGTCGGCTCGCTGCTCGCCAAGCGGCTGCGCTGCCGTGCCGCCGTCGGCTTCGGCCTGGTCGAGGGCGGACTCGCGCTGATCGGCGGCTGCTCCGCCCTTGTGCTGTACGCCGCGTTCGCGTGGCTCGGCGAGGCCCGGTACGTCCTGGTGGGGTTCTCGCTCGCCATCGGGGTGCTCATCGGGGCCGAGATTCCGCTCCTGATGTCGCTGATCCAGAAGGCGGAGTCGGCGCGCGCCTCCGGCGCACGGGAGAAGGAAGGCGCCCCGGATCCCGCCGGGACGGTCGCCGACCTGTTCGCCGCCGACTACGTCGGCGCGCTGGTCGGCGGTCTCGCCTTCCCGTTCCTGCTGCTGCCCTGGCTCGGTCAGCTCACCGGGGCGCTCGTGACCGGTGCGGTGAACGCGGTGGCGGGCGGCGGCCTGGTGCTCTGGCTGTTCCGGCACGACCTGACCGCCCGGTCCCGGGCGCTGCTGATCGTCGCGAACGTGACAGTGCTCGCCGTCCTCGCCACCGCCACCGTCCTCGTCGACGACTTCGAGCGCGCGGCGCGCCGCGCGGTGTACGGCGACAGCGTGCGCGTCGCCGTCCACACCGACCTCCAGGAGGTGGTGGTGACGGGGAAGCGCGGCGGACCGCCGGACCTCTTCGTGGACGGGCGGCTGCGGGTCGGCGGCCAGGACGACTACCGCTACCACGAATCACTGGTGCACCCCGCGATGAACGGGCCCCACGCGCGCGTGCTGATCATCGGCGGCGGCGACGGCCTCGCCGCGCGCGAGGTGCTGCGCTACCCCGGCGTCCGTTCCGTCACCGTCGTCGAGCGCGACCCCGGAGTCGTACGACTCGCCCGGACCAATCCCGAGCTGGCCGCACTCAACGGCCATGCCTACCGGGACCCGCGTGTGCGGGTGGCGTTCGCGGACGCGTTCCGCTGGCTGCGCGGCGCGGCGGAAGGCGGGCGGTACGACGTGGTGATCTCGGACCTGCCCGATCCCGGGATCTCCGCCAGCACGAAGCTGTACTCGGAGGAGTTCTACGGTCTGTCCACCCGGGTCCTCGCCGACGGCGGACGGCTCGTCGTCCACGCCGGCTCGGTCTCGGCCCGCCCCCGCACCTTCTGGACGGTCGACTCCACCCTGCGCGCGGCCGGCTTCGCGACCCGGCCCTACAGCGCGCGGGGCCGGGGTGCGCGCGTCGCCGCGGGACCCGACCGGGCCGAGCGGGCGGACCGTTCCGCCGACGTGGACACGGGGACGGGGGACTGGGGGTACCTCCTGGCGGTCGCCGACACCTACCCGCCCGATCTGGGGCTCGCCCCCTACGCGCCCCGGCTGCGGTCCCTGACGGCGGACGCCCTGGCGGCGGGGGCACGGGCCGCGGAGGCGACCCGCGACGCGCGGGGAGCCGGACCGCCGCCGTCGACGCTGGTGCACCCGCGCTACGGCGGTTGAGCGTCGCGGGAAGCGCACCCGGGACAAACAGGCGACGCCGACGCCCGGTCTGAGTAGGCTCGGTTTCCATGGAGCATGAGGTGTTCGTTCCGGTACCGGCCGACGTCCTGCGCGAGACGCTCACGGACCCTGCCCGGGTGGCGCGCTGCGTCCCCGGTCTCCAGCAGGACGCCGACGCGGAGGCGGACCCGCTGTCGGGCCGGCTGAGGATCCGCGCCGGCGGCAACACGATCACCTACCGCGGCGCACTGCGCATGGCCGAGCGCGACGGCGTCATCGCCGTCGAGGGCAAGGGCAGCGAGGTCCGCGGCAAGGGCTCGGTGACGTTCTCCCTGGCGATCGTGCTCACCCCGGTGGCCGACGGGACGACGCTCACCTTCACCGGTGGCGCCAAGCAGACCGGCCGCCTCGCGGACCTCTCCGAGGAGGCGCGGGAGTCGGCGGCCCAGCGGCTCATCGAGAAGTTCGTCGCGGGCCTGGCCGCCGTCGCGGACCTGGACACCGCCGGCGCGGACGACGGGGTGGGCGACGAGGCCGAGGAGGAGGCCGACAGTGACAGCGACGGCGTCGACGACGGCGTCGAGGAGCCCCATCGCCCTACGGTCTTCGACACGCCGGTCCCGCCGCCGTCCCTCGACCCCTTCGTCGGCGCGGACTTCGAGGGCGCGCCGGTCGAGTACCCCGCCGAGCCGCCTGCCGCCGAGGCCGCCCACGCCCGGCGGACCATGATCGGGCGGTCTGCCGAGGAGGTCGACCACGCCCCGCCGCGCGGGCGGTACGCACCCGTCCCGGCACCCGAGTCGACCACCGCGGGCGCCACCCTGCGCTGGATCGCCCCCGCGGCCGCGCTCGCGCTCGCCTCCGCGGTCGTCGTCGGCCGGGCCCTGCGCCGTCGGCGCTGATCCCCGTCTACTGTCGGAGACGTGAGCGAGCTGACACGACTGACGGCGGGCGACGCCGAGTTGACCATCAACCCCGACAACGGCTGCCGGATCGAGAGCCTGCGGATCGCGGGAACGGAACTGCTGCGCCAGGGCGAGCGGTACGGATGCTTCCCGATGGTGCCGTGGTGCGGGCGGATCGAGGACGGGCGGTTCCGCAACGGCGCCGAGGTGCACCAGTTGCCCCTCAACGCCCCGCCGCACGCGATCCACGGCACCGGGCGCGACACCGCGTGGAAGGCCGCCCGGACGGCGGACGGGGACGGCCGCACGGCCGCGTTCACCTTTGAACTGGGGGACCCCTGGCCGTACGCCGGACGGGTCACGCAGCTCTTCGAGCTGACCGAGGACGGGCTCACGCTCACCCTGGGCGTCGAGACCCACGCCGACTCCTTCCCCGCCCAGGCCGGCTGGCACCCCTGGTTCAACCGCACGCTCGGTGAGGACGGCAAGGACGTCCGTATCGACTTCACGGCCGACTGGCAGGAGGAGCGCGGCGCCGACCACCTCCCGACCGGACGCCGGATCGGCCCCACCCCGGGCCCCTGGGACGACTGCTTCGGAATGCCCGGCGGTGTGGACGTCACCCTGACCTGGCCGGAGCGGCTGGAGCTGAAGGTGACCAGCCGTGCGGAGTGGGTGGTGATCTACGACAAGCAGGAGGACGCGGTCTGCGTGGAGGCGCAGACCGGTCCGCCGAACGGGCTCAACACCCACCCGACGTACGTGACCCCGATCGAGCCGCTGGAGATCGCGGCAACGTGGGCCTGGCGGCGGTTGTGAGGCCAGGCGTCGGGAGCCCGGCGTGATCCACAAGACACCCCCTAAGCTCGTGGGCATGACTGACGTACGCGCTGACCTGCTCCAGCAGATCAAGGACAAGGCCGTGGTGCACGGCAAGGTGACCCTTTCGTCGGGTCTTGAGGCCGACTACTACGTCGATCTGCGCCGGATCACGCTGGACGGCGCCGCCTCCCCGCTGGTCGGTCAGGTCATGCTCGATCTGACCGCCGACCTCGAGTTCGACGCCGTGGGCGGTCTGACGCTCGGCGCCGACCCGGTCGCGACCGCGATGCTGCACGCCTCCGCCGCGCAGGGGAAGCGCCTGGACGCCTTCGTCGTCCGCAAGGCCGCCAAGGCACACGGGATGCAGCGCCAGGTCGAGGGCCCGGAGATCAAGGGCCGCCGGGTCCTGATCGTCGAGGACACCTCCACCACCGGCGGCTCCCCGCTCACCGCCGTCGAGGCGGCGCGGGCGGCCGGCGCCGAGGTCGTCGCGGTCGCCACGATCGTGGACCGGGCGACGGGCGCGGGCGAGAAGATCAGCACCACGGCGGGGGTGCCGTACCTGTACGCCTTCGCGCTGGACGAGCTGGGCCTGGCCTAGCAGCTGGACCGACGCTCGGCACGGTCCCGGCCTGACCGACGCGAAGTCGTGACTTAGGTCCCGGGTCAGCGACGGTGCGGGCCTGACCTGCGGCTTTGATGAGGGGCGGAGTGTTTCACGTGAAACGCTCCGCCCCTTCGTCCTGGCGTCCGCAGGAGAGTCTGGAAAGATGGGCCCCGACGATGACGTCGCCCCAGGTCAGGGACAAGCAACGCACCCCACCGCACATCACAAGGAGCGGACGAATGCCCATCG
Organism: Streptomyces sp. NBC_01353; assembly: GCF_036237275.1. Lineage (GTDB taxonomy): Bacteria > Actinomycetota > Actinomycetes > Streptomycetales > Streptomycetaceae > Streptomyces. The sequence goes on from NZ_CP108352.1 coordinate 4,641,888, forward strand.
CAACCCCCGAGGTCTACAACGAGATGCTCGACCGGGCGAAGGCAGGCAAGTTCGCCTACCCGGCCATCAATGTGACTTCGTCCCAGACCCTGCACGCTGCGCTGCGCGGCTTCGCGGAGGCCGAGAGCGACGGCATCATCCAGATCTCGACCGGTGGCGCCGAGTTCCTGGGCGGCCAGTACAACAAGGACATGGTCACGGGCGCGGTCGCCCTGGCCGAGTACGCGCACATCGTCGCCGCCAAGTACGACATCACGGTCGCGCTGCACACCGACCACTGCCCCAAGGACAAGCTGGACGGCTACGTCCGCCCGCTGCTCGACATCTCCGCCGAGCGCGTCAAGGCCGGTCGCAACCCGCTGTTCCAGTCGCACATGTGGGACGGCTCCGCCGAGACCCTCGCCGACAACCTGGCCATCGGCCAGGAGCTGCTCGCGAAGGCCGCCGCCGCCAAGATCATCCTCGAGGTCGAGATCACCCCGACCGGTGGCGAGGAGGACGGCGTCACCCACGAGATCAACGACGAGCTGTACACCACCGTCGACGACGCGATCCGCACCGCCGAGGCCCTGGGCCTGGGCGAGAAGGGCCGCTACCTGCTGGCCGCCTCCTTCGGCAACGTGCACGGCGTCTACAAGCCGGGCAACGTCGTCCTGCGCCCCGAGCTCCTCAAGGACCTCCAGGCCGGTGTCGCCGAGAAGTACGGCAAGGCCAACCCGTTCGACTTCGTCTTCCACGGCGGCTCGGGCTCGACGGCCGAGGAGATCGCCACCGCGCTGGAGAACGGCGTCGTGAAGATGAACCTCGACACCGACACCCAGTACGCCTTCACCCGCCCGGTCGTGGACCACATGTTCCGCAACTACGACGGTGTCCTGAAGGTCGACGGCGAGGTCGGCAAGAAGTCCACCTACGACCCGCGCACCTGGGGCAAGCTGGCCGAGGCCGGCATGGCCGCGCGCGTCACCGAGGCGTGCGCCGCGCTGCGCTCGACCGGCACGAAGCTGAAGTAAGGCTCTGTTCGACGGGCCCGGTACGACCCTCTCGGTGGTGCCGGGCCCTCGGCATGTCCGGAGGACTTGAGTTGACGACGCACACATACGACTTCGACCGGGAGATCGACCGGCGCGGGACCTGGTCGGTGCAGTGGGACGGCATCGCGGACCGCTTCGGGGTGTCCGACCTGCTCCCCTTCACCATCTCCGACATGGACTTCGCCTCGCCGCCGGAGGTGCTGAGCGCCCTGAAGGAGCGGGTCGAGCACGGGGTGTTCGGCTACACGGACTGGCGGCTCGGCGAGTTCCGGGAGGCGATCCGCCACTGGTACGCGACCCGCTACGACACCGCGCTCGACATCGAGACGCTGGTCTACGCACCCTCCGTGCTGAACCAGCTCTCGCAGCTGCTCCAGATGTGGACGGAGCCCGGCGACGGGGTGGTCGTGCACACCCCGACGTACGACGGCTTCCGCAAGGCGGTCACAGGACTGGGGCGCGAGCTGCGCGGCGTACCGGTCGGGGACATGGAGGCGCTGGAGGCGGAGCTGGCGCGGCCCGACGCCCGGACGCTGCTGCTCTGCTCGCCGCACAACCCGACCGGCCGGGTCTGGCGGGAGGACGAGCTGACGGAGTTCGCGCGCCTCGCCGAGCGGCACGGCGTCGCCGTCGTCAGCGACGAGATCCATGCGGACCTGGTGGCGGACGGCCACCGCCATCTGCCCTTCAGCCCCATCGCCGAGGCCGGGCGCATCCGGCGCTGGGCCCTGATCACCTCGGGCACCAAGGCCTTCAACTTCCCCGCCCTGTCGGGCTCGTACGGGATCATCGGCGACCCCGAAGAGCGCGAGACGTTCATCCGCCGCATGGAGACCGGCCAGGGCCTCGCCTCCCCGGCCGTGCTCTCGCTGACCGCCCATATCGCCGCGTACACACGGGGCGGACCGTGGCTGGACGAGCTGCGGACGTACGTGGCCGGCACCATGCGACTCCTCGAGGAGCGGCTCGCGGACGGGCTGCCGGGCGTGACCTGGACGCCCCCGCAGGCGGGCTACCTTGCCTGGATCGACCTGCGCCCGCTCGGCATCGACGAGAGCGCGCTCCAGCGGGAGCTGGTGGAGACCGAGAAGGTCGCGATCATGCCGGGCGGCGTCTACGGCCAGCCCGGCTTCGTGCGGCTGAACATCGGCTGTCCGCGGAAGAAGGCAGAGCGGGGAGTGGACGCGCTGGTCCGCGCGGCGAACAGGCTGCGGACGGCCTGAAGCGGGCGAGGGGATACCGGGAGGCGGGCTGTCGGTGGCGTGATCTAGTCTTCGCTCACCGTGCCCCGATCCGAGGGGCCGGAGGCCATGTTTTTTTGGGGGGTCTCTTTCATCGTGCGCAAGCGCACTCTCTCGGCCGCGACGTCGCTCGCGGTCCTCTTCAGCTCCGCGGCCCTGGTCGCGGGAACGGCCGGCCACGCGGCCGCCGACAGCAACAAGGTCCTGCCCGTGTCGTCCGTGGGCGACATGGTGGTGGACGGCGTCCACCAGAAGATCTTCATCAGTGACCCGTACCTCGGGAAGGTCGTCGCGACCGACTACGCGGGTACGGTCCTGGCCACGGCCACGGGCCTGCCGGGCGTCACCGGTCTGGCGCTCTCCGGGGATGCGGGGAGCCTGTACGCCGCGGTTCCGGGTGCGGATGTCGTCGTCTCCCTGGAGACGCAGACGGTCACCGAGACCGCCCGGTACGCGATCGGCGAGGGCACCGACCCGCAGCACCTCGCGCTCGCGGGCGGAAAGATCTGGTTCGGCTACGGCAACGGCGACCACGGAGACATCGGCTCGCTCGACGTCTCCGGTGCCGAGCCCGTGGTGACCCTGGCGCAGGACGCCGAGACGAACTACTCGGGCGCCCCGAGGCTCGTCTCCTCGCCGACGAACCCGAACAGCATCGCCGCCGCGTCGTCCTACTACCACCGGTTCAAGGTGGGCGTGTACGACGTGACCGCGGGCACGGCGAGCCGCACCGCGCGGACCGCCGACAGCGTGAGCAATCGCAGCATGATCAACGATCTCGCGTACACCCCGGACGGCAGCCGTCTCATCACTGCCGGCGCCGGAAACCAGCACTTCGTGTGGCAGAGCTCGGACCTCGCCGAGGTCGGCGCCTATGCCAGCGACCACCACGGCGCGGCCGTGGCCGTCGCACCCGACGGCACCGTCGCCGCGGGCTCCGACTCGTCGTACGGCAAGGACGTCTTCGTCTACCGGCCCGGCGAGACCACCTCCGTGCGGCAGTACGACTTCCCCGGCACGGGCACCTCCAGCGGCGGGGACGAACTCGCCGACGGCGGCCTGGCCTGGGAGCCGGGCGGCAGCCGCCTCTTCGCGGTCACCACCGCGTACGGGGCGAACGCCCGCCTGCACGTCCTGGACACGCCGACGATGTCGGCGCCGGCCGTCACGGTCAAGGTGCCCGCCACCGCGCCCGTGCTCAAGCCGCTCACCGTCACCGGTACGGTCACGGCGTCCCTGCCCCTCCCGGCCGGCACGCCGCTCACCGTCACCCGGTACGACGTCGACGCCCCGCAGGGCAAGGTGCTCGGGACCAAGGCGCTCGGAGCGAACGGGGCCTTCTCGTTCACCGACACGCCGACCGCGGGCGGCGGCGTGACCTACAAGGTCGAGTACGCCGGCGACGCCACGCACAACGGCGCCTCCGCGACCGCCAAGGTCGAGGTCTCGCGGAACAAGACCGCGCTGACGCTGGACCGCAACGGGCTCACCGTCAACTTCAACACCCCCGTCTGGTACACGGCCACGCTCGGCCCGACGTACAAGAACCGTGAGGTGGAGATCTGGGCCGACCCGTACGGCCCGGAGCCCAAGAAGCTGCTCCGGCGCGGCACGGTCAACTCGGAGGGCAAGCTCGCGGCGCAGCTCAAGATGACCCGCGACACCTGGGTGTCCGTGAACTTCGCCGGTGACACTCGCTCCGCCCCGGCCGAAGCCCGTTCGGCCGTGTACACGCGGGCGGGTCTGACGACCACGCTGTCGCGCCACTACAAGTGGACGAAGATCGGTAGCACCTGGTATCAGACCTACCACCAGACGGCCGACCCGATGATCGCCGCCTGGCACAACTCCTACCCGAACCGCAAGACCCGGCTGGACCTCCAGATCTGGTACGGCGGTGCCTGGCAGCACGTCGCCTCGGACTACTTCCAGCTGAACGCCAACGGCATGGCGTACGTGACGGTGGACGGCGACGGGGCGGCCGGTTACCGGTTCCGGGTCCGCTCGGCGTACATCGACGGCTCGTCCGGCGACAGCGCGAACACCAACGCCTACGGTGGCTGGAAGTACTTCAACTTCACCAGCTGAGGCGCTCCCGAACCGACATGGGCCCCGTCCGCCGTTCCGGCGGGCGGGGCTCCGTGGTTCGCGGGACCATGCAGGCATGGACATCCGGCTGAGCTCCGGCACGGGGCGGTGGATCGTGTTCACCACCGTGCTCGGGTCCGGGATGGCGCTGCTGGACTCCACCGTCGTCAATGTCGCCCTGCCGCACATCGGCGAGGACCTGGGGGCGGACATGGCCGACCTCCAATGGACCGTCAACGCCTACATGCTCACGCTCGCCGGGCTGATCCTGCTCGGTGGGGCGCTCGGTGACCGGTACGGGCGGCGGAAGGTCTTCGTCGTCGGGATCGTGTGGTTCGCGATCGCTTCGCTGCTGTGCGGGATCGCGCCGAACGTCGGTGTGCTGATCGCCGCCCGTGCCCTCCAGGGCATCGGCGGCGCGCTGCTCACCCCCGGCTCGCTCGCGCTGATCCAGGCGAGTTTCCATCCGGACGACCGGGCGAAGGCCGTCGGGCTGTGGTCCGGGTTCGGCGGGGTGGGCGCGGCCATCGGGCCGTTCGTCGGCGGGTGGCTGGTCGACGGGCCCGGCTGGCGATGGGTGTTCCTGCTGAACGTGCCGCTGGCCGCGCTGTGCGTACCGGTCGCGCTGCGCCATGTGCCCGAGTCGCGGGACGAGTCCGCGCGGGGCCGTTTCGACGTCCTCGGCGCGTTTCTCGGTGCGGCGGGGCTCGCCCTCGTCACGTACGCGCTGATCGCCGAGGCGTGGTGGGCGGGGGCGCTCGGATTCGTGGTCGGGGCGGCGTTCGTCCTGGTGGAGCGGCGGCGGGGGGAGACCGCGATGGTGCCGCCTTCGGTCTTCGCGTCCCGGCTGTTCACCGTGGTCAATCTGGTGACGCTGTGCGTGTACGCGGCGCTCGGCGGCTTCTTCTTCCTGGCCACGCTCCAGCTCCAGGTGGTGTCCGGCTACTCGGCGCTCGCGGCCGGGACGGCGCTGCTGCCGACCACCGTGCTGATGCTGCTGCTGTCGGCGAAGGCGGGGGAGCTGGGCGAGAAGATCGGGCCGCGGATCCCGCTGACCGTGGGGCCGCTGCTGTGCGCCGGCGGGATGATGCTGATGCTGCGGGTCGGCGAGGACGCCTCGTACGTCCAGGACGTGCTGCCGGCGATGGTGGTGCTGGGCCTCGGCCTGACCGTCGTGGTGGCGCCGCTGACGGCGACCGTCCTGGCCTCGGTGGACGTGGCGCGCGCCGGTCTGGCGAGCGGGATCAACAACGCGGCGGCCCGCGCGGCGGGCCTGCTCGCCGTGGCGGCGCTGCCGACGCTGGCGGGCATGGGGCCCGAGGCGTACCGCTCGGCGGAGGAGTTCGGGGAGACGTTCCGGCGGGCGATGCCGATGTGCGCGGGCCTCATGGTGGCGGGGGCGGTGCTCGCCTGGGCGACGGTGCGGGTGCCCGTCGGCGGGGCCGACTGCCACCCCGAGTGCAAGGTGCACTGCGGGGTGACGGCGCCGCCGCTGGACCCGGGGAGCGGCTGAGGCAGACTGGCCCCATGGCCATGCATGAGAACCTGCTGGGGGGACCGCCCCCCACCCACCTGCCCGACGACCCGGAGCCGCGCGAGCTGCTCGCGAACGGCGCGGCGCCGGCCGATGTCGCCGCGAAGTACCCGACCTCCTCGCTGGCCTGGGCCCAGCTCGCCGACGAGGCGTACGAGGGCGGTCGTGTCGTCGAGTCGTACGCGTACGCCCGTACGGGCTACCACCGCGGCCTGGACGCACTGCGCCGCAGTGGCTGGAAGGGACACGGTCCGGTGCCGTGGGAGCACGAGCCGAACCGTGGCTTCCTGCGGGCGCTGCACGCGCTGGCGCGGGCCGCCGGCGAGATCGGCGAGAAGGACGAGTACGAGCGCTGCTCGACGTTCCTGCGCGACTCCTCCGAGACGGCGGCCGAGACCCTCGGCTGACACCTGGCGGAGCCGTGAGGTGACGCTCGGCGGAGACCTCGGCCGACGCCTGGCGCAGCCTCGCGGTGACGCTCGGTTCCCCCTGTCCCCAAGGGCAGGGGGAATTCCGGTCATAGTCCCGTGGCCGTTCGAAGGCGTTCGAAGTGACGGTTACGATCCTTCGGACCGTTACCGAGCCGCCGGCACAGAGGCCCCACCCTCTCCCCACTCCGGCTGACGCAGGGGAGAAGTCTGTCTTGGGCAAGCGTGCCGCCGCACCCGCAGGCCGGGGCCGCACACAGAGCCGCCGGCGGGGCCGGTCCAAGAGGCGCCCGAAAAGCCCCATAAGACGGCTCGCCCTGCCGACGCTCGCACTGGTCGCCCTCTCCCTCGGCGCGGGCGCCGCCCTCGCCCACTACAACGGCGGCCAGAAGCCCGATTCCACCGAGGCCGCGGCCCCCACCGCCGAGCGGACGACCGTGCCGCCCCCGCCGCCTGCCACGACGCCCCCGCCGAAGCCGAAGCCGACCACCCCGAAGCCGAAGCCGTCGACCACGCCCAAGAAGACGACCGTGCCGGCCTCCGGCGCCGGTACCTTCACCACCGCCCGGTCCACCGGCGAAGCCGTCGGCAGCGGCGGCACCCTGCGCCGTTACCGCGTCCAGGTCGAGGACGGCATCGACCTCTCCGCCCGGCAGGTCGCGACCGAGATCCAGCAGATCCTCGACCATCCGCGCGGCTGGGCCGCCCACGGCCGCGGACGCTTCCAGCTGGTCTCCGAGAACGCCGACTTCGTCATCCGGATCGCCACCCCGACGACCGCCGACAAGCTCTGTCTCGCGCAGGGCCTCAACACCCGCGGCGAGCTGAACTGCGAGACCACCCAGGGTGTCGTGGTGAACCTCAAGCGCTGGATGCTCGGCTCCCCGACCTTCTCCGGCACACCGGCGGAGTACCGGCATCTGATCATCAACCACGAGGTCGGACACGAGATCGGCATCCGGATGCACATGACCTGCCCGGGGCCGGGCAAGCCCGCGCCGGTGATGATGCAGCAGATCAAGGGCCTCAACGGTTGCCGATCGAACGCATTTCCGTATGACGAAGACGGTAGCTACATCCAGGGCCCGATCGTGCCATGATGCGCATGGGACCGCGCGCGACGAAGCACGCGGCCCCGAGGGGACCGGGGCTCCACTTGCCAAACGGAAGGAGCGGACCGCTACCCGGTAGTTGCGTATCGAGGAGACAGCGATGTCCACCTTCCCCGATGCCTCCGGAGCCGGTTCGGTCGCAGACCCGAATCTCGACTTCGCGGGCACGACGCCGTACGAGGACTACGTACAGGCGGACGTTCTCACCCACCTCCAGCACCTCCGCTCCGACGATCCGGGCGAGATGGTCTTCCTGGTCACCACCCAGGTCATGGAGCTGTGGTTCACCGTCATCGTCCACGAGTGGGAGACCGCGGGCCGCGCGCTGCGCGAGGACCGCATCCCGGTGGCGATGGACGCGCTCAAGCGCTCCGTGCGCGAGCTGGAGGCGCTGAACCAGTCCTGGCGGCCGCTCGCCCAGCTCACCCCCGCGCAGTTCAACTCCTACCGCGCCGCCCTCGGCGAGGGCTCCGGCTTCCAGTCGGCGATGTACCGGCGGATGGAGTTCCTGCTCGGCGAGAAGTCGGCGTCGATGCTGGTGCCGCACCGCGGCGCGCCCCGCGTCCATGCCGAGCTGGAGAAGGCGATCCAGGAGCCCAGCCTGTACGACGAGGTGCTCAGGCTCCTCGCCCGGCGCGGCCTGCCCGTGCCGGAGGCCGTGCTCGGCCGCGATCTGGCGAAGAAGTACGAGCCGTCGCCCGAGATCGAGCAGATCTGGGCCGGGATCTACGCCGACACCGACCAGAACGCCGAACTCGTCCGTCTGGGTGAGGCGCTGAGCGATGTCGCCGAGCTGATCTGGCGCTGGCGCAACGACCACCTCGTCGCCACCCGCCGCGCCATGGGCTCCAAGACGGGCACCGGCGGCTCGGCCGGCGTGGCCTGGCTGGAGAAGCGGGCGCAGAAGAACGTGTTCCCCGAGCTGTGGACGGCGCGCAGCCATGTCTGAGTCCCTGCGCGAGAACGCGCTGCGCAGGGACGCGGAGGACCCGCTGGGCAAGCTGCGCGAGAAGTTCGCCCTCGACGACGAGACCGTCTACCTCGACGGGAACTCGCTCGGCGCCCTGCCCGCGCACGTCCCCGCCCGGATGGCCGACGTCATCACCCGCGAGTGGGGGCAGCTGCGCATCCGCTCCTGGGACGAGAGCGGCTGGTGGACCGCTCCCGAGCGGATCGGCGACCGGATCGCCCCGCTCGTCGGCGCCGCGCCCGGACAGATCGTGGTCGGCGACTCGACCAGCGTGAACGTCTTCAAGGCGATGGTCGCCGCCGCCCGGCTGAGCACGGACGACCGGGACGAGATCCTCGTCGACGCGACGACCTTTCCCACGGACGGGTACATCGCTCAGTCCGCGGCCCGCGTGACCGGCCGCCGGATCGTGCCGGTCGCGCCCGCCGACATGCCGGGCGCCGTCGGGCCCCGCACGGCCGCCGCTCTGGTCAACCATGTCGACTTCCGCACCGGCCGGCTGCACGACCTGCCCGGGATCACGGCCGCGCTCCGGTCGGCGGGCGCGCTCGCCGTCTGGGACCTGTGCCACAGCGCGGGCGCCCTGCCGGTCGGCCTGGACGAGCACGGGGTCGACCTGGCCGTCGGCTGCACCTACAAGTACCTGAACGGCGGCCCCGGTTCGCCCGCGTACCTGTACGTCGCCGAGCGCCACCAGGCCGCCTTCGACTCGCCGCTGCCCGGCTGGAACTCGCACGTCGACCCGTTCGGGATGACCCCGGGCTACGAGGCGGCGGCAGGCGCGCTCCGGGGCCGTGTCGGCACCCCCGACATCCTGTCCATGCTGGCGCTCGAAGCGGCACTGGACGTCTGGGACGACGTCGACATCGAGGACGTGCGGGTGAAGTCCCTTGCCCTGACGGACTTCTTCCTGGAGTGCGTACGGGAGTACGTGCCGGCCGGCCGCGTCGCGTCGCTCACCCCGGAGCCGTACGGGGAGCGCGGCAGCCAGGTCGCGCTGCGCTGCGCCGAGGCGCCGGACGTCATGGCGGAGTTGATCCGGCGCGGGGTGGTCGGCGATCTGCGCCGCCCCGATGTGCTGCGGTTCGGATTCACGCCGCTGTACGTCGGCTTCGCGGACGCGGAGCGGGCGGCGCGCGTCCTCGCCGACGTCCTGGCCGAGGTCCCGGCGGGGGCCCCGGCCGACGTGTCGGGTTCGTAGGTCCGATGATCGCTTGATCTGTGGGGGCGTCAGTCCTGGTACGGTCCCCGCAGGTCAGGCCAATTCGGCCGCGTCCCCGAGAGGTTGGAACAGAATGCCGGACCCCGCCGCGCGCGACGCCGCCGAAGAAGCATCGGCCTTCTCGCACCCGGCCGTCGCCCCTGACGTGTCCGCCGCGTACGGCGAACACCCCGACCAGGTCGTCGACTTCTACGCGCCGCGCGACGACCGGCAGCGGGCCCCGCTCGTCGTCGCGCTGCACGGTGGTGCCTGGCGGGCGCCGTACGACCGGCAGCACCTGACTCCTTTCGTGGACTTTCTGGCCCGTAGAGGTTTCGCCGTCGCCAACGTCGAGTACCGGCGCGGCAGTGCCATCCCCCGGCAGGGTGGGACCGCCCCCGTCGCGGGGCGCTGGCCGGAGACCTTCGACGACGTGGCCGCGGCGCTGGACGCCGTACCGCGGCTGGCCGCCGAGCATCTGCCGCAGGCCGATCCCCGCCGGATCGTGCTCACCGGCCACTCCGCGGGCGGGCATCTCGCCCTGTGGGCCGCCGCCCGCCACGTGCTGGCGCCGGACGCGCCCTGGCGGCTGCCCGCCCCGCCCGCGCTGCGCGGGGTGGTGGCGCTCGCCCCCATCGCGCACTTCGACCGGGCCGTGGAGCTCGGGGTGTGCGGCGGTGCGGTGACCCAATTCCTGGGCGGTGAAGGGGAGTTCGACGTGCGGGCGCGTCATGCCGACCCCGCGCTGCTGCTGCCGACGGGGATCGCCACCACGGTCGTCCAGGGCCGGGACGACATCGTCGTCCCGCAGGCCGTGGCCGACGCGTATGTGGAGGCGGCGGCGAAGGCGGGGGAGACGGTCGGGTTCACGCTCCTCCAGGACGTCGGCCACTTCCCGCTGATCGACCCGGCGGCGGACGCGTGCGCGGTGGTCGCGGAGGAGATCGCCCAGCTCGCGTTCTGAGCAGACGCAGGGCCGAGGCTTGCGGACAGCCAGCAGGTCCTCGTCGCCGGAGCCACCGGCACCGTCGGCCGCCAGGTCGTCGCCGAGCTCCTCGCCCGCGGCCATACCGTCCGCGCCCTCACCCGAGACGCGGACAACGCCCGCGTCGTGCTCCCCGAGTCCGTCGAGATCGCCGTCGGCGACCTCACCGATCCGGACTCGCTCGCCACCGCCCTCGAAGGCGTCACCGGCCTGCATCTGATCACCTTCGGCGGCGCCGCCTTCGCCCCGCTGGAGACCGGCCCGCGCATTCTGGAGCTCGCCGCGAAGGCGGGGGTCCGCCGGGTGACCGTGCTGCACGGCGGCGGGGACACGCCGCTGGAGCGGGCGGTCAAGGAGAGCGAGGGGTTCGACTGGACGGTGGTCATGCCGGTCGAGTTCATGTCCAACGCCCTGGAGTGGGCGCCCGGCATCCAGGCCGACGACGAGGTCCGCGAGCCGTTCGTCGACCGGCTCAGCGCCATGGTCCACGAGGGCGACATCGGCGCGGTCGCCGCCGTCGCGCTCACCGAGGAGGGGCACGGCGGACAGTCGTACGTCGTGACCGGCCCCGAGGTCCTCACCCTGCACGACAAGGCCGCGACCCTCGGCGCCGCCCGCGGCCGGGAGATCCGGCTGGTCGAGCTGACCGAGGACGAGGCCGTCGGCCGGTGGCGGACGGCCGGCCTGGACGAGTACGTGATCGGCTTCCTGCTGGAGGCGTACGGGAACACCCCCGAGGTCGGCCGCACGGTCGCCGACACGGTGGAGCGGGTCACGGGCCGCCCGGCACGGACCTTCGCGCGGTGGGCCGCGGACCATGCGGACGCGTTCCGGGCGTGACCGCGCGGGACGCGTTCCGCGCGTGACCGCGCACACGCGCGGGTCGGTGCGCGCGCACATGCCCTGGTCAGCGCCGTAGTACTCAGGGAGGACGCGGGAGAATCCATATTCAAGGTGACGACCGCGTCCGCCCGCCCCCGTACCTTGGCTGATGTGACCGACACCCGTGAAACGAGCCGCAGCCCCGAGTTCCGCCTGGCCCAGGGCGCGCTCGGCGGGCTGCGCCAGGACCTCTTCCACGACGCCTTCGCCTACCGGCCGCTGCCGCCGATGGCGGTCGACGGACCGCTGACGCGGCGTCTGCCGGGGCGGATACGCAGAAAGGCCCGCTGGACGCCGCATGCGATCGTGGCCGCCTTCGCGTTCTTCGTCTTCGCGGTCGGGCTGGACATCGGGCCCGGCAACGGCGTGTTCGTCCTCGTGTTCGCCGGAATGCCGGCCGTGGCCGTGCTGCTGACGCTGGTCCGCCCGGTGCTCGCGTTCTGGGCGTCGCTGGCCTTCACCCCCTTCGTCGCCTTCCTCGGCTCGTACGACTACGGCTGGCCGTGGGGCCCGACGTCCGGCATCGCCCAGGTGGTGGTGATGACGGTGGTGGCCGCCCGCACCCGGCCCCGGACCGCCGCCTGGATATGGGTGGTCACCCTCGTGTACGCCTTCTTCGCCGCCACCCTCCGGGGAGGCAGCGACAACGCCGCGTCGGTCCTCTTCCCGGCCGCGCTCGCGCTGCTCTTCGTGACCGTCCTCCAGGTCCGTCGCGAGGCCGAGCAGACCGTCACCGCCCAGCAGACCGTGACCGCCGTGGAACGCTCCAAGCGCACGCTCCTCGAAGAGCGCACCACCATCGCCCGCGAGCTGCACGACGTCGTCGCCCACCACATGTCGGTGGTCGCCATCCAGGCCGAGGCAGCCCCCTACCGGGTCGAGAACCCGCCGCCGGAGCTGGAGCAGGCCTTCGTCACCATCCGCGAGAACGCGGTCGCCGCCCTCACCGAGCTGCGGCGCGTCCTCGGAGTCGTACGGGCGGAGGACTACGAGGCTCCCGACGCCCCGCAGCCCACGCTCGCCGACCTCGGCGGGCTGATCGGCAACGTCCGCGACGCCGGGCTCGACGTCGAGCAGACGGTGACCGGCGCGGTGCGGGAGCTGCCGCAGGGGGTGGAACTCTCCGCGTACCGGATCATCCAGGAGGCGCTGAGCAACGTGCTGCGGCACGCTCCCGGCGCCGGGGCGAAGGTCGAGGTCTCATACGTCCTCGGTGGCCTGGGCCTGCGGATAGTCAACGGCCCGGCGAGGGGCCTGGTGAAGCCCTCCCCGGGAGCGGGGCACGGCATCACCGGGATGCGCGAGCGGGTGTCGATGCTCAACGGCGAGATGACGTCCGAGCCGACCGAGGACGGCGGCTACGAGGTCACGGCCTTCATCCCCGTGACGCGTGAGGAGACGGACCAGTGATCCGGGTACTGATCGTCGACGACCAGATGATGGTTCGCGAGGGCTTCTCGGTGCTGCTCGGCGCGATGCCGGACATCGAGGTCGTCGGCGAGGCCGTCAACGGCCGCGAGGCGATCGCCCAGGTGGCGGCGTTGCGCCCGGACGTGGTCCTGATGGACATCCGGATGCCGGAGCTGAACGGCATCGAGGCGACGCGCGAGATCGTCGCGGCGGACGCCGACGCGAAGGTCCTTGTCCTGACGACCTTCGACCTGGACGAGTACGTGTACCAGGCGCTGCGCGCCGGGGCATCGGGGTTCCTGCTCAAGGACGCGTCGGCGCGGCAGCTGGCCGACGGCGTACGGGTCGTGGCGGCCGGCGAGGCGCTGCTGGCGCCGACCGTGACGAAGCGGCTGATCACCGAGTTCGCGAAGGCGGCCGAGACGCCTAGGCCGCCGACGCTGGCGCAGGTCGGGGATCTGACCGAGCGGGAGACCGAGGTGCTCGTGCTGATCGCGCAGGGTCTGTCGAACGCGGAGATCGCCGACCATCTGGTGGTGGCCGAATCGACGATCAAGACGCACGTCAGCCGGATCCTGGTGAAGCTGGGGCTGCGGGACCGGACGCAGGCGGCGGTGTTCGCGTACGAGGCGAGGCTGGTGCAGGTCGGGGGCTAGGGTCTTTCGTTTGGATCAGGCCGGATCAGTGAGCGGGGTCTGGTGCCGTGGATCGCAAGGCGGAGGAGGGAGGCATGGCGGAGCCATGCCGACCGACGACAACGCGGCGAGGTGCGGCACCAGGGCACGCGAGCCCGGCAAGATCCAAACGAGAGGCCCTAGGCCGGTCGGAGGCTAGGCGGGTCGGTGGTCGCCGGGTAGCGTCCGGTCATGGACGTTCCTTTCGAGCCGTGGTCGCCCGACTTCGTCGCGGACCCGTACCCCGCCTACGCCCAGCTGCGGGCGACGGGCCGGGCGCACTGGTACGGGCCGACCCGGCAATGGCTGATCCCGCACTACGAGGACGTGTCGGCGCTGCTGCGGGACCGTCGCCTCGGCCGCACGTACACGCACCGCTTCACGCACGAGGAGTTCGGGCGCACGCCTCCGCCCGCGGCGCACGAGCCGTTCCACACCCTCAACGACCACGGTCTGCTCGACCTGGAGGCGGCCGATCACACGCGGATCCGGCGCCTGGTCTCGAAGGCGTTCACGCCCCGGACGGTGGAGAACCTGGCGCCGACGGTGCGGAGGCTGGCGGCGGAGCTCGTCGACGGCCTGGTCGAGCGGGGCGGCGGAGACCTGCTGGTCGACGTCGCCGAACCCCTGCCGGTCGCCGTGATCGCGGAGATGCTGGGCATTCCCGCGGAGGACGAGGAGCGGGGGCGGCTGCGGCCCTGGTCGGCGGACATCTGCGGCATGTTCGAGCTGAACCCGTCGGAGGAGACGGCGCGGCGGGCGGTCCAGGCGTCGCTCGAATTCTCGGCGTATCTGCGGGAGCTGATCGAGCGGCGGCGGAAGGATCCGGGGGAGGACCTGATCTCCTCGTTGATCGCCGTGGAGGAGCTGACCGAGCAGGAGATGATCTCCACGTGCGTGCTGCTGCTGAACGCGGGGCACGAGGCGACGGTGAACACGACGGTCAACGGCTGGTGGACGCTGCTGCGGCATCCGGAGCAGCTGGCGGCGCTGCGTCGGGATCCGGACGGGATGTTGTCCACAGCTGTGGAAGAGCTGCTGCGTTACGACACCCCGCTGCAGATGTTCGAGCGCTGGGTCCTGGACGACATCGAGGTGGGCGACGTCCTGATCCCCCGCGGATCGGAGGTGGCCCTCCTCTTCGGCTCGGCGAACCGAGACCCGTCCCGCTTCACGTCCCCCGACGTCCTGGACCTCTCCCGAGCGGAGAACCCTCACATCACCTTCGGCGCGGGCATCCACTACTGCCTGGGCGCACCACTGGCCCGCCTGGAACTGACGGCACTCTTCGGGGAGTTGATCCGCCGGGCGCCGGCCTTGCGCCTGACATCGGAACCACGATGGAACCCGGGGTACGTGATCAGGAGCGTGAACGAACTCCTGGTGGAGGTGTAGGACCGTGTAGGACCCCCCACCCCACCCCACCCCTCTCCGAAACCCTGCCGGGGGCGGGTGGGGCCGCGGTCCCCGCCGGGTCCCCCGGGGGCGGGTGGGGCCGGCGCCCCAGTCCGTGTCGGGGGCCGGCAGCTTCGCGCCGCCGATCGGACCGATCCACCGTTGTGGGCAATCGTCCCGCTGGGCTGGGGTCCCCCCGGACGGAGTCTGGGGGAGGGTGGGCACGACCCACGGGGGCGGCGCCCTGTCAGGCCCCTCGCCCGGGGGCGGTGCCGTTCGGGCCTCCTGCCTGGGGGCGGATTGCCGTGTCAGGCCCCTGGCCTGGGCGGGGTGCCCTGTCAGGCCTCCCGCCCGGGGGCGGTACCCATTCGGGCCCCTCGCCCCGGGGTGATGCCCATTCGCCCGCCCGGGGCGGCGCCCCTTCAGGCCGCGCACGCGCGAAAGGCCCCCGTTTCCGAGGGCCCCGCGGTGCGTCGGCGTCAGGACGTCGTCAGGTCCCGGACGCGGAGGCGCCAGAGGCCCGTCGCCACGAAGGTCAGGGACAGGGCCGTCAGCGTCAGGAGCGGGCCCCACGCCATGTCCCCGCCCGGCAGCTTCGGCAGGTGCCCGAAAGGTGACAGGTTCAGGATCGACCGCGGAAGATCCAGCGCCGGGCCGATCCAGCCGAGCGCCAGGCACAGGCCCGCTGCGCCCCAACCCGCCACCGCCGCCCCGGGGAACGCGCCCCACAGCAGGACCGCGAGCCCCGCCAGCGTCCAGATCGCCGGGAGCTGCGCCAGCGACGCGCCCAGGATCGGGCCGAGGTCGCGGCCGTACGAGACGTACAGGCCGAAGCCGCTCAGCAGCATGATCAGCGCCGCGCCTCCGAAGGCGATCAGCAGATGCCCGGCCGCCCACCGCACCCGCCCCACCGCGTTCGCCAGGATCGGTTCCGCCCGCTGCGACGTCTCCTCGCCGTGCAGCCGCAGCACCGAACCCACCGCGTACAGCGCCGCGATCATCCCGAACAGGCCCACCATCGTCGCGAGGAACGCGTTGGTCAGCCCCGTCTGGCCGCCCATCCGCTCGAAGATCTGCCGCGCCTGCTCGTTGTCGCCCACGATGTCCGCCGCGCCCTCGACCATCCCGCCGAAGACGATCCCGCCGAGCAGGAAGCCGATCGACCAGCCCAGCACACTGCCCCGCTGCAGCCGCCAGGCGAGCGCCCCGGCCGTCCCGAGCCGCCCCTCCGCCGGGCCCGGCCGCGTCGGCAGGAAGCTCATGCCCACATCGCGCCGGCCGGCCAACTCGTAAGCCACCGCCGCCTGTACGAGCACGGCCGCGGCGATCAGCAGCAGAGCCCACCACCGCTCACCCGCGAAGGCGCGCACGTTCTCGGCCCAGCCGATCGGCGAGAGCCACGTCAGCACCGAAGAGCCGGAGGCGGTACCCGCGTCCCCCGCCGCCCGCAGCACGAAAGCCAGACCGAGTGCCGCGGCCGTCAGGCCCTTCGCCAGCCGCGCGCTCTCCGTCAGCTGCGCCACGATCGCCGCCATCGTGGCGAAGAGCATCCCCGTGCCGCCGACCGCAAGCCCGAGGGCGAGCGCCCCGCCCGCCCCCTGACCGGCGAGGCCTGCCGTGATCAGGAGCGCGACGGCCGTGTTGGCGACGAGCGCCGCGAGCAGCGCGGCGGTCAGCGGGGCCCGGCGGCCCACCACCGCGGAGGAGAGCATCTCCTGACGCCCGGTCTCCTCCTCTTCCCTGGTGTGCCGAATGACGATGATCAGGCTCATCACGGCCGCGAGCACGGCGGCGAAGGTGCTGAAGCGCCAGGCCACCAGCCCACCGAGGGAGTCGCTGAACACCGGCCCGTACAGCGAGCGCATCGAGCTGTTGGCGTTCATCGACGTGGCCAGCTCGGTCCGCTGCTCCTGGGTGCCGTACAGGCCCTCCAGGGAGCCGACACCGCTGGCGACCATGCCTCCGGTCACGAGTGCCCAGATCGGCAGCATCACCCGGTCGCGGCGCAGCGCGAGCCGCGCCAGGGCCCCGGTCCCGGTCAGATGCACGGCGAGCGTGCTCATCGCGCGGTCACCTCGACAGTCTCGTCGGCGTCGGCGTCGGCGTAGTGGCGGAGGAAGAGCTCCTCCAGCGTGGGCGGGGTGCTCGTCAGCGAACGCACTCCCGACTCGGTCAGCGAGCGCAGCACCGCGTCGAGCTTGTCGGTGTCGACCTGGAGCCGCACCTTGTGGCCCTGGACGGCGAGATCGTGGACGCCGGGCAGGTGCGCGAGCCCGTTCGGCGCGCCGGCGAGTTCGGCGGTGACGCTGGTACGGGTGAGGTGGCGCAGGTCCGCGAGCGAACCGCTCTCCACCGTCTGCCCCTTTCGGATGATGCTGACCTGGTCGCAGAGGGTCTCGACCTCGCTCAGGATGTGCGAGGACAGCAGGATCGTGCACCCGCGCTCGCGCGCCTCGGCGACACAGCTCTGGAAGATCTCCTCCATCAGCGGGTCGAGGCCGCTGGTGGGCTCGTCGAGGATGAGCAGGTCGACGTCGGAGGCGAAGGCGGCGACCAGGGCGACCTTCTGGCGATTGCCCTTGGAGTACGTCCGCCCCTTCTTCGTCGGGTCGAGCTCGAACCGCTCGATCAGATCGGCCCGCCGCGCCTTGTCGAGTCCCCCGCGGAGCCGGCCGTAGAGGTCGATGACCTCGCCGCCGGAGAGGTTGCGCCAGAGCGTCACGTCACCGGGGACGTACGCGATCCGGCGGTGCAGCTCGACGGCGTCGTTCCACGGGTCGCGGCCCAGGAGCTGGGCGGCGCCTGAGTCGGCCCGCAGCAGCCCGAGCAGGACCCGGATGGTGGTGGACTTCCCGGCGCCGTTGGGGCCGAGGAAGCCGTGGACCTCACCGGTCTCGACCGCGAGGTCGAGGCCGTCCAGCGCGTGCGTCCGCCCGAAGGACTTGTGCAGTCCGGCGATGGTGATTGCCTTCGTCATGCTTCAGAACGTACGCTTCTTTCAGAAAATTGTGAAGTTAAGGAAGCGTATAAAGTTGGGGGATGAGCGAGATGACGACGACCGGCGCCGGCGGCGACGGCAATGACGAGGCCGTGTCCCGGTTCGTGGAGCGCTTCGCCGCCGAACTCACCGAGGCCGGGATGCAGCGGATGTCATCACGCGTGTTCGCGGCGCTGCTGGCCTCGGAATCGGCGTCCATGACCTCCGCCGAACTCGCGGAGCAGCTGCGGATCAGCCCGGCCGCCGTCTCCGGAGCCGTCCGCTACCTCAACCAGGTCGGCATGGTCAGCCGCGAACGCGACCCCGGCTCGCGCCGCGAACGCTACGTGCTTCACAACGAGGTCTGGTACGAGATGATCACCCGCCGCGACCAGATCCTGGTCCGCTGGGAGAAGGTGCTCCGGGACGGCTCCGAAATCCTCGGCCCGGGCACGGCGGCGGGCCGGCGGACGGCCGAGACCGCGGAGTTCTTCGAGTTCCTCCAGGAGGAGATGCTCGGAATGATGGACCGCTGGCGGGGGCGCAAGGCGGCCAAGGCGAAGGCCGAGACCGAGGCGTAGATCCGCGCTCGGGTCCCGGCCCGGTCCCTCGGCCCGCGGTGAAGGCGGGCGGGCGGCGTCAGCCGTTCGAGGCGATCTCGGCGGCGGTGTCGGCTTCGGCACCGGACCCGCCCTCGGCCCCGCTCCCGGACCCGCCCTCGGCCCCGCTCCCGGACCCGCCCTCGGCCCCGCTCCCGGACCCGCCCTCGGCCTCCCACCGCAGCAGGTCACCCGGCTGGCACTCCAGCACCTCGCAGAGCGCCGCCAGTGTCGTGAAGCGCACCGCCTTCGCGCGGCCGTTCTTGAGCACCGCCAGGTTCGCCGGCGTGATCCCGACGCGCTCCGCGAGCTCGCCGACGGACATCTTCCGCCTGGCCAGCATCACGTCGATGTCGACGGTGATCGGCATCAGATCACCTCGTCCAGCTCTGCCTGCATCGCCGTCGCCTCGACATCGCGCGCGACGGCCTGGGCGAGCAGCGTCCGCAGGACGAGCACGATCAGCGCGACCCCCAGGATCGCCAGGCCGACCCCGCCCATGATGACGGTGACGCCAGGGTCGTCCCGCTGGCCCGGTGCGTTGAGGACCGTGACCGCGAACCACAGCAGGGCAGCCGCCACGATCGCGCCGATCACGACATCCACGTACCGGAAGGCGGTGTGGGAGAACACGGTTCCGCGTCGCACCATCGTCACCAGCCGCCATACGCAGACCAGGGCGACCTGGGCCGACACCAGGCCCAGGATCGTGATCACGCGCAGCGGGGTCAGCGGGAGTGACCCGTCCTCCGGGTCACTCCTGCTGACCAACGCCCACACCATCAATGCCTGTACGCACACGGTGCCGGTGAGCACCACCACGAGCACGGCGCGCAGCGCGAGCACCGTCAGTCGTCCCATCGTCGCTCCTTCGATCGAGTCACGATGGGAATCTATTGATAATCGATAGGCTTGGCAAGTGTTGGGAGACGCGCGGGCCCAAAGCTCGACGTCTCAGTCCTTCGGCAGCGTCAGCCCCCACGCGCCCTCCCGCACCATCCACGTCCGTCTGCGCACCGGTCCCGACACCACCGTGTCCGCGCGGTAGCGGAAGTCCGGGCCCGAGACCGTGAGCGTGCGGGCGCCGGCGTGGATGGGAGGCGCGGACGGCGGGTGGATGGTGATGTCCGCCACGCCGGCCACGGAGCGGACGCTGACCCCCTCCACGGGGGCGTTCACATCGCTGAGCAGGACGCCGTCCGCCTCCACCCGGAGGCGGTGCGTGCGCACCGCGAGCTGGGAGGGGGCCGGCCGGACCAGGGTGCGGACCAGGGAACGGCAGGCGTCCCAGACGGAGGGCGCGGCATCGTTCGCCGCGCGCCCCGCCGTGGCCGGGATGCTCAGGTCACCGAGCACGACCCCGTCGCTGTCGTCGACCAGCAGGTCCAGGCGGCGTACGGCCCCGTCGAGCACCGCCCGCGCCGCCGTCACCGCGCTCTGCGGCACGCCGAGCGCGTACGCGACTTCCAGGGAGCCCGGGGCGCCGATCGGGACCAGGGCCAGCGCCCCGTCCGCGAGCTCACGCTCACGGTGCAGCATCGTCACCGTCCGTAGCAGCGTGCGGTCGTCGCCGACCACCACAGGGCGGCGGGAGCCCCGCCGCGCAAGGGCCCGGAAGAATTCTTCCGGGCTGTCCGGAAGGCAGATCTTCGTCTCTGCTCCCGCACACAACACATCTTTCGCGATCCGTACGGACTCGCCGTCACTTCGGCGGGCGACCGGGTCGATGACCACCAGCAGCTGGTCGTGAGCCGACACCTCGGTCCTTCCTCGGGTAGCATCTTTGTGCAAGAGCCCCTTGCGCTATTGCGCCAGGGGCTTCGTCTATTCCGGGGCACACCGGTGAGGCGGCATTAGGCCCCCTGACCTTGGACATGCCCCGCCCGGAAGGGGTGTACGCCTGTGCCCGCACTTGTGCTGCTCGGTGCTCAGTGGGGTGACGAGGGCAAGGGAAAGGCCACCGACCTCCTCGGTGGATCCGTTGACTATGTAGTGCGTTACCAAGGCGGCAACAACGCCGGCCACACCGTCGTCGTCGGCGACCAGAAGTACGCGCTGCATCTTCTCCCTTCCGGAATCCTCTCCCCGGGGTGCACCCCGGTGATCGGAAACGGTGTCGTCGTCGACCCGGCGGTCCTGCTCTCCGAGCTGAGCGGACTGAACGAGCGCGGCGTTGACACGTCCAAGCTCCTGATCAGCGGCAACGCGCATCTGATCACGCCGTACAACGTCACCCTCGACAAGGTGACGGAACGGTTCCTCGGGAAGCGCAAGATCGGCACCACGGGTCGCGGCATCGGCCCGACCTACGCCGACAAGATCAACCGCGTCGGCATCCGGGTCCAGGACCTCTACGACGAGTCGATCCTTGTCCAGAAGGTCGAGGCGGCGCTGGAGGGCAAGAACCAGCTGCTCGCCAAGCTCTACAACCGCCGCGCCATCGACGCCGCGCAGATCGTCGAGGAGATGCTCCAGTACGCGGAGCAGATCAAGCCGTTCGTCGCGGACACCACCCTGATCCTCAACAACGCGCTGGACGACGACAAGGTCGTGCTCTTCGAGGGCGGCCAGGGCACGCTCCTGGACGTCGACCACGGCACGTACCCCTTCGTCACCTCCTCGAACCCGACCGCGGGCGGCGCCTGCACCGGTGCCGGCGTGGGTCCGACGAAGATCAGCCGGGTCATCGGCATCCTCAAGGCGTACACGACCCGTGTCGGCGCCGGCCCGTTCCCGACGGAGCTGTTCGACGAGGACGGCGAGGCGCTGCGCCGCATCGGTGGCGAGCGCGGTGTCACCACCGGCCGTGACCGTCGCTGCGGCTGGTTCGACGCGGTCATCGCGCGGTACGCGACCCGGGTCAACGGCCTGACGGACTTCTTCCTCACCAAGCTCGACGTGCTGACGGGCTGGGAGCAGATCCCGGTCTGTGTCGCGTACGAGATCGACGGCAAGCGCGTCGAGGAGCTGCCGTACTCGCAGACCGACTTCCACCACGCGAAGCCGATCTACGAGATGCTGCCGGGCTGGTCCGAGGACATCACCAAGGCGAAGACCTTCGCGGACCTGCCGAAGAACGCGCAGGCGTACGTGAAGGCGCTGGAGGAGATGTCGGGCGCGCCGATCTCGGCGATCGGCGTGGGCCCGGGCCGCACGGAAACGATCGAGATCAACTCGTTCCTGTAAACGCCACGAACGCGCTCACCGCGCCAAGGGCCCGCACCCCGAACCCCGGGTGCGGGCCCTTGGCCTTGCCTAGACGTCCAGCTTCGTGTCCCGGCCCACCTTCTCCCACGTGGTCAGGTCCCCCCGGACCTGCTCCAGGTGCCCCAGGATCGTGTCGATCGAGTCGTCGCCCAGCGCCAGCCTCAGCGGCGTCTCCTCCGCGTCCAGGGCGGCCAGGACCGCCGCGGCCGCCTTCGCCGGGTCCCCCGGCTGCGTGCCGCCGCTCGTCTCCACGTACGTACGGGTCGCCCCCGCCGTGTCCGCGTAGTCGGCAATCCCGTCCGCGCTCGTGCTGCGGTTGCCGAAGAGGCTCGTGCGGAAGGCGCCCGGCTCCACGATCAGGACGTCGATGCCCAGCGGGCGGACCTCGTCGGCCAGCGCCTCCGACATCCCCTCCAGGGCGAACTTCGTCGCGCTGTACGCGCCGAAGCCGGCCATCGACATCTGTCCGCCCACGCTGCTGAGCTGCACGATCGCGCCCGAGCGGCGGGCCCGCATATGGGGCAGGACCGCGCGGGACAGCGCCGCCGGGCCGAAGACGTGCACGTCGAAGAGCGAGCGGAGCTCCGCGTCGCCGGTCTCCTCGACCGAACCGACGTGCGTGCGGCCCGCGTTGTTCACCAGGACGTCGATACGGCCGTGGCGCTCGGCGACCTCCCCCACGACCCGGGCGATCGCGGCCGTGTCGGTGACGTCGAGCGCGACCGCGTCGACCTGGTCCGGGTGGGCCGCGACCAGGCCGTCCAGGGACACGACCCTGCGGGCCGTGGCGACGACCACGTCGCCGGCCGCGATCGCCGCCTCGGCGAAGGCGCGTCCGAAACCGCTGTTGGCACCCGTGATCAGCCAGACCTTGCTCATGTGGACCGTTCTCCCTCGTTTCGGTGACACAACCAGCCTGTGCCACCGGGACGTTGCCGGTCCAAGACCCGTCGTGATAGCCCATGGTTATGACCATGGACGTGCACGGGCGGGACCTGCGGTACTTCGTCGCCGTCGCCGAGGAGCTGCACTTCACCCGCGCCGCCGAGAAGCTGTATGTCTCCCAGCCCGCGCTGAGCAAGCAGATCAGAGCCCTGGAGCGGCAGCTCGGCGCCCCGCTCTTCGACCGTGACCGGCACGGCGTCCGCCTCACCCCCGTCGGTACGGCGCTGCTGCCGCACGCTCGTGCCGTGCTCGCAGCCTGGGTGGAGGCGGACGAGGCGGTGCGGCGGGCCCGCGCCGACGAGCAGGCCACCCTCGTCGTCGGGATGTCCACCAGCCCCGGCCGGGGCGGGCTGCTGCCGGCGATCCGCTCCCGCTTCACCGGGGCCCACCCGGAGATCCGGCTGAAGCTGCGGCAGGTGGGCTGGGAGGACCCGACGGCCGGGCTCGCCGACGGCACCAGCGACGTCGCCTTCGTCTGGCTGCCCCTCGCGGACGCCGAGCGCTACCGCTGGGTCGTCGTCGCCACCGAACCCCGCCTGGTCGCCCTGCCCGAGACGCACCCGCTCGCCGGGCGTGAGCGCGTCGACTTCGCCGAGCTCCTCGACGAGCCGTTCCTGGCGCTGCCCGCCACCACACCCGAACTGCGCGACCACTGGCTGGCGCTGGACGCGCGCGACGGCCGGCCCCCGGTGATCGGCGGGGAGATCGCCAGTACGGACGAGACGTACGAGGCGCTCGTCGACGGACTCGGCATCTGTCTGGTGGCCGCGGGCAACGCACCGCTGCTCACCCGGGGAGGGGTCGTCGTCCTGCCCGTCGACGGGGTGTCCCCGAGCCGCTTCGCCCTGGCCTGGCGCGCGGACGACACCCGGCGGCTCGTCCAGGACTACGCCCGGGCGGCGGCGACACGCACTCTGCCCTGAATCCCCCTCGTCAACTTTTCTTTCTCCGGCCACACTTGACGCTCCGTCGTCAAAATCAGGGGGACTCATGGCAGAAGAACCGAAGGCGCCACCACCGCCGTCCACACCGCCGCGGCCGTGGAAGGCGGCCACGCCGGCGCCGCCGTCCGCGCCACCGGTGGTCGGGGACGTGGTCGAGGTCAAGCTGAGCAAGCGACTGCTGTGGGTGGACGGAGCGGCGTATCCGCTCCAGAACATCGCCCGCGTCTACACGTTCACGCTCCACCCGCGTCGCGCACAGGCCTTCGTACGCTTCATGAAGCGGATGGCCGTCCTCCTCCTGGTGGGGCTGCTTCTGGCCTTCGTCACGGAAGAGAACTCCTTCGGCTCGTCGTCCTACGAGAGTGACTCGGACTCGGTCACGCCGTTCCTCTGGTTCGTCGTCGTGTGCCTGACGATCTACTTCGTCGGCGACATGCTGAGCGTGGTGCTGGCCAAGTCCCACTTCGTCCTGGCGGTCGAGACGTCCGGCCCGTCGCAGGCCGTGGTGACCAGCCGGGACCGTGCCTACCTCAGGCAGCTCGTCCACACCCTCGCTGAGGCGATCGAGAACCCGGACAACGAGTTCGCGGTGAAGGTCGAACGGGTGATGATCAGCAATCCCGCCAACTACTTCTTCGGCAACGCCGTGAACATGTACGGCGGCAGCGGCAACGTGGGGATGTCCAACGGATGAGCGGCGACAACTACTTCTACGGCAACACCGTCAACATGCACGACGGAACGAACAACACCGGCATGGTGAACCACCAGTCGGGGACGGTCGGCGCCCAGGCCACGTCTCCCGCCATGGAGGCCGCCGTGCAGGAGCTGCTCCGCCTGCTCGTGGAGCTGCGCGGCAACGTGCCCACGGGGACGGCACAGTCCCTCGACGCCACCCTGCCGGCCATCACCGCCGGACCGGCCACCGAGCCGGAGGAGCGGCGCCGGGCACTGGACCGGATCGCGGAGATCGCCGGGGCGGCGGGCGCGATCGGCGCTCCGCTCGTCGCTGCGGTCGAGCGCGTGATCGCGCTGCTCTAGGGCCTGTGCGAGTCAGGGTGGACTCCACCACCACAGGCCCTAGCTGCGGTAGTACTCGCTCGGCTCCCCGTCCAGCATCGGGAAGACCAGCAGCCTCTCCCGTCCCTTGAAGGGGACGATCGTCAGATAGCCGGAGATGTCGGCCCGCTCGCAGTCGCGGTCGGAGGCGTCCGGGTCCGAGGTTCCCGGGCCGATGATCAGGGGTGTTCCGGAGCCGGCGAGGATCGCGGTGAAGGTGCAGGCGACCGAGTCGGGGGTCGGGTTGCCCTCGTCGTCGGTGCGCGGGTAGACGTGCACACGGCGGAAGACAGTGGCGCCGACGGGGCCCTGGGTGATGGTCACCTCGTCGCTGTAGCGGTCGCCGTTCTCGCCGAAGATCAGCGGGTCGTTCTCCATCTTCCACCGGCCGAGGAGCTGCTTCGGCACGATGTTCGTGCCGGTCTTGGCCTTGCGGAAGGTGGCCTTCGCGGCTCCCGAGGTCCACTCCAGGACCTCGGGGGAGCGCAGGGTGAGGGTCTGGTGGGCGGCGGGCGTGCAGCGCTGGGCGGGGACGCTCGTGGTGATGTCGGATTCGCCGAGGACCACCTTGTCCTCGTCGGCGGAGACGAGTCGGGAGCGGCCCATGCACAGCTGCTCCTCGTTCACCTGGACGTAGACGGCGGTCTTGGCGCCCGCGGCGCCCTGGCCGATCTCGATCCGCATGGTCGCCCTCGGGTGGTCGGCCGAGCCTCGCTGGACGCCCTCCCACGCACCGAGGAACGCCGCCGGCACGATCCCCGCCGGGCGGGCGGACACGTCACCGGTCTTCCCGCGTGCCTGGTTCTTCTGCTCGTCCATGCCCTTGTCCGGGTCGGGCCAGAAGACGTACGTGAGCGTGGCCGCCGCGGCGACCACGAGGGCCGCCGCGGCGGCGATCAGGCCGGTACGCCGCCGCTTTCCGGGCGCCTTCGGGGCGGGAGGCGGTGTGGGGTCGTCCGGGCGGGCCGGGGTGCCGTCGGTGGTGGTCGACTCCGCCTCGGCCTCCAGGACCCGGGCGGCGTGCCGGCCGAGGCGGGCCAGCACCTCCGCCGGCAGCCACGGGTCGGCGACGGTGATCGTCTCCACCAGCTCGGTGGCCGAGGGCCGGGCCGCCGGGTCCTTGGCCAGGCAGGCCCGCACCAGGCCGGCGAGCTCCGGCGCGAGGTCGGTCAGATCGGGCTCGTCGTGGGCGATGCGGAACATCGTGGCGTGGACGCCGCTGTCCGCCGTACCGAACGGGGAGCGGCCCGTCGCCGCGTACACGAGGACCGAGCCGAGACAGAAGATGTCCGATGCCGGCGTCAGCTTCTCGCCGCGCACCTGCTCGGGGGACATGAAGCCGGGGGAGCCGACCACCGCTCCGGTACTGGTCAGTCCGCCGTCGGTGATCGTGTCGACGGCGCGGGCGATGCCGAAGTCGATGATCTGCGGGCCGTCGACGGTGAGCAGCACGTTCGAGGGCTTCAGATCGCGGTGGACGAGCCCGGCGGTGTGCACATGGGTGAGCGCCCGCGCCAGCCCGGACGCCAGGGCCCGTACGGTCGCGGGCGGCATCGGCCCGAACTCGTCGCCCACCACGGCCCGCAGCGACGGCCCCGGTACGTAGCCGATGGCCACCCAGGGGGCTTCGGCGGCCGTGTCCGAACCGAGGACCGGAGTCGTGCCCGTGCCGCCGACCCGCTCCAGGGCGGCCACCTCACGGGCGAACCGGCGCCGGAACTCGTCCTGCGCCGCCAGCTCGGCGTGTACGACCTTCACCGCGACCGTCCGGCCGCCGGCCGAACGTGCCAGGAACACCCGTCCCATCCCGCCCACGCCAAGTCGGCCGAGCAGGCGGAACGGGCCGATGCTGACCGGGTCTTCCGTGTTCAAAGGCTCCACGTCGAAAGAGAATGCCAGACCGGCCCGGCCGGTTCTCCCTCTCGTTGTCACCCTTCACCGCAGATCCGCAGGCCCTTGGGTGTCGCGCACGGCAGGTGCCCATGGGTGCGGATGACGTCCTGGCCGCTGCCCCGGCTCAGGTAGGTGAGGAAACTGGAGGTCAGCGAGTCGGCCGGTGGCTGTCCCCAGGTGTAGGCGTACTCGATCTCCCGGTACGGGTACGTCGACTCGCCGATCTCGTCGACGTTCGGCACACGGCCGTCGATCGACACCCGGTGCAGGCCCTTCAGCCCGGTGCCGGAGCGGAGTTCGGTGTAGCCGATGGCGCCGGGGAGCTTGGCGACGGTCGACACCACCTGGTCCGTGGTGTCGAGTTCGCAGCGTACGACCGGTGCCTCCAGGTCGTCCTTGGTCACGCAGTCGAGCGAGGAGTTCGCGGGCTCGTTGCGGCCGAGGACGCGGCGCTGGAAGACCTCCCTCGTACCGGAGTTGGCGCCCCGGCTGACCAGCAGGACCGGACGGTTCGGCCCGCCCGGGATCTGGTTCCAGTTGGTGATCTCGCCCTGGTACAGGCGGCGGACCTCGTCGAGGGTGAGGTTCGTGACCGGTATCTCGTCGTTGAGGACGAGCGTGAACAGGGAGACGGCGACCATGCTTTCGCGCAGCTGCGGATAGCCGCCGGGCTTGCGCCCGTCGGAGAGGGCGATGACGGCCGGGGACCCCTTGTTGCCGCTCTCGGCGCCGACCGTCGCCAGCTCCCTGATGCCGGCCGTCGACCCGTGCGCGTCCACCACGACCGTGGAGCCCTCGCAGTCCTTCTCGTACTTCTTCGCCAGCTCCCGCACCACCGGGGCGAAAGCGGTCGACCCGGTGACCGTCAGCGTGCCCCGGGCGCAGCCGATCGGGGGAGGGGTCTCGCTGCGGACGATGATCGTGGCGAGGGCGAGCACACAGGCGGCGAGGATGAGGGTGATGTTCCGGGCGGCGGGGCTGAACGTCGGTCTGCGGTCGTCGACGCTCATGCTCTTGTTGTGGTGGACCTCGACCGTCTCATGGAAGCCGTTGAGCCGGATCGCGCCTTCGAGCACGCTGCCGGAGAGCAGGACGAGCAGCTTGAAGTACTGCTTCCGTTCGAGCGAGACCTTCGGTATCAGGACGGAGTTCTCGTGCTTGCGCAGCCCGGGACCGGCGGCCATGTCGATCTTCACCGGCTCGAACGCGCGCGGGATCGTCGCCACGACGGCCCGCACGAGCCGGTCGCCGAAGGTGACCTTCAGCCCTCCGGTGTCGTCCCCCTGGGTGTAGTCGCCGTGGGTGATGTCCCGCAGGCCGTCGTTCTCGATCCGGAGCAGCACGAGCGTGGACCCGTTGGAATCACCGATGTCGCCGTCCCACAGGGTCAGGTCGCCGGCGGTCTCGCCCGCGTCGCGGAGCGGGGTGTTGAGCTGCACGCGGTAGCCGAGCCTCCTGCCCCGCTGGAGGAAGCGCTCGTACGCGACCACCCCGGCGGAGACGAGGACACCGAGAAGCGCGGTGACCACGGCGATGACGTTCTCGGCGGTAACCCAGTCCACGAGCGAGACGGTACGGACGCGTGTGCGGTTCCGTGGGGGAGGTCGCATCCCGCCACCTGGAGTTCTCCCTTCGTTCAGCGGCGGTCGCGGGGCCGCACGGGTTGGCGGAGCATGTGTTGCCGGGGGTGAGGACCGTGGGTGTAATGGCGAGGGGGCCTGTCGGAGAGGAACCCCATGCGTGTCGTCGAAGTGACCGCCTACGGTGGCCCTGAGGTCCTGAGGATGGCCCGCCGGCCCGAGCCGGAGGCCGGAGACGTCCCGGGACGGGTGAGGGTGCGCCTGAAGGCCGCCGGTGTGAACCAGGCGGATCTGCGGATCCGCGCCGGCGTGTACGCCGACGAGGTCGGCGACCTCAAGCCCCCGTTCGTCCTCGGGACGGACTTCGCGGGCAAGCTCCTCGATCCGGTGCCGGGCATGGCGGCCGGGACCCGCGTGGCCGGGTTCGTGCCCTGGTGGGAGGAGCTGACGGGCGAGGGCACGTACGCCGAGGTCGTACGGGTCGCACCGGAGTGGGTGGCCCCTATCCCGGACGACGTGGACTACACGGTGGCCGCCTCCATCCCGCTGGCCTCGGCCACCGCCCAGCAGAGCCTCGACCGGCTCGGGCTCGCCGCAGGGTCGACGCTGGTCGTGACCGGCGCGAGCGGGGTGGTCGGCCGTCTCGCGCTCCAGTACGCCGCTGCGGCCGGACTGCGGGTGGTGGCCGTCGCCCACGAGGGCGACGAGCACGAACTGAAGGTCCTCGGCGCGGAGCACAGCGTCACCCGCGGCACACCCGAGGACGTGGTCCGGAAGGTGCTGGACTTCATCCCGGAGGGGGTCGACGCGGTCTTCGACGGGGCGCTCCACGCTGCTCCGGTCCTCCCGGTGGTGAAGGACGGCGGCGCCTTCGTCGCGCTCGCCGCCAACCGGACGCCGGCCCCCGAACGGAACATCCGCGTCGAGACCGTCCGCGGGAAGCCGGACGCCGCACGGCTGAAGGAGACCCTGGAGAAGGTGGCGGCTCGGGAGGTCATCACCCGGGTGGCCGACGTCATGCCGCTGGAGGAGGTCGCGGAGGCTCACCGCAGGGCGGAGGCGGGGCACCGGCCCGGCCGCATGATCCTCATGATCTGAGGCCCGGGGTCCGGCGGCCCGACGCTCGGCGGCCGGTCGAGGCAGACACGGCCGGCCCCGATCGGGCGGACCTGCCCGGTCCCGGGCCGCGCCCCGGAAGGCCTTGGCCTCCCGAGGTGTCCGAGCGCGCCGGGTCCTCAGCGCCCAAGCCCATGCCGTTCCGCCCATGATTCCGGTCACCCCTCTAACGTTAATTGTCCTAACGTTTATGACGCTAACGAAGCTATATCGTTCGGGCGACTAACGCAAGGGGTAATCTGCGGGCATGACGACGGACGACAGCGGAGGCGACGCCTCCGAGATGGATCAGCGCCAGACCCCGGCCCGCCTCCGCGGACTGCCCAGCCGTCTGCTGGCCCTGACCGCCGCCCGCGCGGACCGCCTGATCAGCGAGGGGCTCGCGGGGGAGGACGCTCGCAAGTGGCACTACGCGGTGCTCGCCTCGCTCGACGAGTACGGCCCCACCAGCCAGGCCGGCCTGAGTCGCCGCACCGGCATCTACCGCAGCGACCTCGTCGCCGTCATCAACGAACTCGCCGAACGCGGACACGTCGAGCGCACCCCCGACCCCGAGGACCGCCGACGCAACGTCATCACCCTGA
Organism: Streptomyces sp. NBC_01353; assembly: GCF_036237275.1. Classification (GTDB taxonomy): domain Bacteria; phylum Actinomycetota; class Actinomycetes; order Streptomycetales; family Streptomycetaceae; genus Streptomyces. The sequence continues at coordinate 4,671,746 of NZ_CP108352.1, forward strand.
CCGCGCAGGGCGGTAGCCACCTGGAGCGCCTGGACGAGGTGTTCGCCGGAGTCCAGGACGAGCTGATGGAACCCCTGTCGAAGCTCGAACGCGAGCTGCTGACAAGCCTGTTGGAGCGCGTCCTCGATCACTGAGCCGGTCCGTCGAGCGGTCGGCGGACGATTGTCACAAGTGATGGTCTAGACCTTGACAGGTCCAGACCAAAGACGCTTCGCTGGCCTTCCCCCACGGAAGGGCGAGCGCATGAAGCGACGTCTGCTCATTCTCCTGTCCGCACTCTGTACGGCTGTCGGGCTGGCCGTGTTCATCCCGGCATCCTCGGCGGGCGCGGCGCCCGCCTGCGTGGCCGCCTGGAACTCCGGCAGTGTGTACACCGGCGGCATGACCGCCTCGTACAACGGCCACAACTGGTACGCCAAGTGGTGGACCCAGAACGAACGCCCCGGCTCGTCCGACGTCTGGCGCGACGAGGGCACCTGCGGTGGCGGCGGCGGTACGGACCCGAGCCCCTCCGGATTCGTCGTCTCCGAGGCCCAGTTCAACCAGATGTTCCCGAGCCGGAACTCCTTCTACACGTACAGCGGTCTCACGGCCGCCCTCAGCGCCTACCCCGGCTTCGCCAACACCGGAAACGACACGGTGAAGAAGCAGGAGGCCGCCGCCTTCCTCGCCAACGTCAGCCACGAGACCGGCGGTCTGGTCCACATCGTGGAGCAGAACACCGCCAACTACCCGCACTACTGCGACAGCAGCCAGCCCTACGGCTGCCCCGCCGGCCAGGCCGCCTACTACGGCCGCGGCCCCATCCAGCTCTCCTGGAACTTCAACTACAAGGCCGCGGGTGACGCCCTGGGCATCGACCTGCTCAACAACCCGTACCGCGTCGAGCGCGAGGCGCCCGTCGCCTGGAAGACCGGCCTCTGGTACTGGAACACCCAGAACGGCCCCGGCACGATGACCGGCCACAACGCCATGGTCAACGGCGCGGGCTTCGGCCAGACGATCCGCTCGATCAACGGCTCGCTGGAGTGCGACGGCAAGAACCCGGCGCAGGTCCAGAGCCGCGTGAGCAAGTACCAGCAGTTCACGCAGATCCTCGGCGTGCCGACCGGCGCGAACCTGTACTGCTGAGTTCCGTACGCGGATGACAACGATTCCCGGGACGCCCGACAGGGCCCCGGGAATCGTTGTCAAAGGCTCCTCTGTCGCGAGTGGGGCCCCGGTGGATGCCGGGGCCCTGACAGAGCGCCACTCTTGTCGCCCGCCGAGCGACCGCTCAAGGCCGTTCCCGTCCGGGACGGGTCCCGGACAGGTCCTGGACAGAGCCGGGACGGCGTCAGTCCTGGCAGGCGGCCAGGAACGCGGACCACGAGGCCGGAGCGACGGCGAAGCTGGGGCCGTCGGGGACCTTGGAGTCGCGGAGGTGGACGGAGTGGGGGCAGGTGGCGACCTCGACGCAGCTTCCGCCGCCGTCGTCGCTGTAGCTCGACTTGCGCCAGTCGAAGGCGACTTCGACGCACTCGCCGCCACCGCTGTCGCTGTAGCTGGACTTGAACCAGTGCAGGGTTTCGCTCATCTCTGTTCTCCTGCCAGCCGCTCGATGAGGCCCAGTGACTCGCGGGGGTCCAGGGCCTGTGCCCGGATCTTCGCATACCGCTGTGTGTGCGTACTGACCTTTGCCCGCTCAGTGATCAACAGGCTCTCGCCCTGGACTTCCAGGAAGGTCAGGTGGTCGTGGGAGGGGGTTTCGATCAGGGTCAGGTTCCCTCGATCGCCTGCGTACTCGCCGCCGAGTCCGGCGTCCAGAGTCAGGACCTGAAGGTTCACATTCCGCCTTCGTGCGCACTGCGCGAGATGCGTGAGCTGCTTGCGCATGATCTCCTCGCTCCCGATCGGCCGCCGCAGGACCGACTCGTCCAGCACCAGCTCGATCTCGCACGGAGGCTTGCGGTCGAAGAGCGCATTGCGCGCGATACGTCCGACCACCAGCTCTTCCACCCGCTCCTCTGTCTGCTCGGGATATCCACCCGCGATCAGAGCCCGCGCGTACGCCTCCGTCTGGAAGAGGCCGTGCACGATGTGGTTCGCGTACAGGCGCAGGCTGACGGCCTTCTGTTCGATCGGTGCGTAGCCACGGAACTGCAGCGGCAACTTCTCCAACCGCACCAGCTCCCGCATCTCCTCGAAGATGCCCGTACCGTCCCCCAGTACCTCCTCCAGCTTCACCAGCATCTCGTCGCTCACCGGTTGCGAAAGGCACTCCATGGCGCTGATGGCCGCGCCGGTGTAACCCATTCGCGCCCCCAACTGCTCTTGCGTCCAGCCTTTCTTCAACCGCAATCTCTTCGCCACCGCGGCCGCCATCCGCGCCGCCGGACCCGCCGTTTCCTTGTTCTCTGCACGCGCCATTACCGTCCCCATTCGGACTCAACCGATCTCAACCGGTCTCAACTGCTCCCCGCCGAATTCGACTGCCTGTAAGGTGCGTTGGCGCAGGTCAAGGGGTTGCCGACGCGCCCTCCTCAGTCGTGGAAAACGCTAGCTTCGACGCGGGAACATGTCCTCGTGAATGCAGAGAATCGACAGGTAAACATGGATTGGATTCCAGTTTCCGGATTCCAACTCCGCAAGGCCGGCGTGCAATTCGACGCCGTCCGTGTCGACGGCGGAGACGGCCGTCGGCTCGCCGACTGGATGGAAGAGCTCACGGGTGGCGACCCCGGCCCGGTCGTCACCGAGGCCAACGGACGGCGGGGCGTCTACTTCCTCGTCCCGGCCGGTACGACCGCACGACGGTCCTGGCCGCGTGGTGTGACCCGGCTCAATGCCGGACCCGCCCATGTGAGTTACGTGCCCGTACCGGCGTTGACGGGGCGGACCTGGCCGCTGGCCTGGCGGTTTCCGCCGACCGGGCCGGGGAGGTTCGTACATCCGCTGCTTCTCCGCAGCGCGGTCACCGAGCTCTTGATCTGAGCCCGGGTGGTCGGGGCGCAGGCAGCTGCTCCAGATGGGTGGCGGTGATCGTTTTCGTACGGTTGCGGCCATACCGTACGGGGCGTGCCAGATGACTCGGAGGGTCGGCCGGCGGATCGGGAAGGCGCGCCCACGGTCAAGGAGGGCGGAGCCTCCCTATGGCTGTGGTCGTTGCTCGGGGCGTTCACGGTGGCAGCTCCGTCCGCGCTGCTGGTGGTGGAGAAGACCGGATCCGGGCTTCGCCCCGCACCGGTGATCCTGATGCTGCTGGCGGCGCTGGCGGGATTGGTGCTTGCGGTACGTGTGCTGGTACGGGAAAGGTTCGCGCGGCGCTCGCGGCGGGTTCGTGTGCTGTTCTGCGTGGCGTCCGGGGCTCTGTTCTTCTTCAGCGTGGCGCTGCTGTTCGTCTTCCGCGAGCCATCGGATCCGCTCGTCCGGATAGGTGGCGTGCGCGACGTGGCCGTGGTCGGCTTCGCGGCCCCCGGTGGACATCAGGACAGGCGAGTCCTGGCCGATGTCTCGGCTGAGCTCGCGCGGACCATGGCCGAGAGGATCCCCGCGGCGACCGCGGCACGCAGTTACGCCACCGAGGCGGCGCTCCCGCTGGACGACCTGCAAGGTGCGGAGCGTCGGAGGCTCGACGGGCGGACGGAGAGCTTCGCCGACGAGACCAACGCCGAGATCGTTGTGGGAGGTCTGGTCACTTCGGATACGGCCGGACAGACGACGGTGCGGCCCGCCGTGTACGTCAGGGCGGATCAGGTGCCCGACTCGCCCGAACTCGCCGGCTGGTACCTCAGCGAGCCGATCCTCATGGCACGTGGCTGGGACTCGGCGCGAGGGCGGGCGCGGCTGGGCGCCGAGTTGACGGAACGGACCAGCAGTCTGGCGCAGTTCATCGATGCGCTGGACGCCTGGCGCAACGGCAGTCCGGCCGAGGCCCGCCGGATTCTGACAGGGCTGCTCGACACGGCGAGGCTGGACGGAAGCAGCTTCGTACCTCCCGATCTCGTCCGACTGTTCCGCGGCCAGGCAATGGAGCGGGAGGCGGCCGGATTCTTCGGACCCACCCGCATGGAGCTGTTGGACATGGCCCGCCAGGATTTCCTCGCCATCCCGGAGAACTCCGCGATCGCGCGGCGCGCCGCGCTCAGCCTGGCGGCCAACTCCTATCGTCGGGCACTCGGGCCCACACCCAGCTGCGAACCCGGGAGGGTGCAGGGGGAGGAGCTCGCGGCGGTTTCGCGGGCGCTGCGGAGCATGTCCGGGAACCGCGAGTTCACCGAGCTGATGCGGCTCAAGGCCACGGCCAACCTGGCCCAGGTGGAGCACTGTCGTGTCCGTGCGGGACTGATCGCGGACGACGGCACGGTGGAGCGGCTGGTGGCAGCGGTCCGCGAGGCTCCGGCGATCACCGGATCCGCCGAGCTTCGGGCGCTTGCGGAGTCGATCGCGGCCGTAGCCGCGGAGTACCGGGGTGATCGGGCGGCGGCGCGGAAGAACATTCGGGCCGCGATCGACCAGAGCCAGAGCTTCGTCGAACGGGGGATCTGGTACGGCCTGTTGGCTTCGTGGAGCCTGGCCGACTGCGACGTGGAGGCGGGCCGGAGGGCGCAGCAGGAATCACTCACGCAGCTGACTGCGGCGATGGAGAACGGCCAGTTGAGCGCGGAGTTGCGGGGGGAGTACCAGCGGATCTACGCCGCTGAGTGGGGGGAGGCCCAGGAGCGGTGCGGGGAGTCGCGATGAGAGGTGGACGAACGTGCGGAGCCGACTGTGTTGGTGGCTGGCCGGGTTGTGTGTCGTCGTACTCGGCTGCGGACCGGGTGGCGGCGGTGATGTGACCACGCCGACCAAGGACGTGTCGCGGATCTCCCCGCCCGCGACACGGTCGACGTCGTCGGCGCAGGGACTGCTGCTGAAGAAGCAGATGGAGCTGGTGGTCGGGGGGAACGGAGGTGCCCCCGCCACCGACTGTCATGCGAGTCTGATGAAACTGGTGCGAGCAGGGCACCCCATCGAGAAGCCGCTGGCCTGGGTGTCGTCACCCGAGAATGACGCGGAGGTGCGCCTGCTGGACTACGCGGCACTCTGCTTGTACCAGTTTCCCGAGGGTGAGAAGGCCGAGGTGACGGTTCTGGTCGGTGATCGCTCGTACACCGTCCCCGTGGCGCCCGAATCGGCCGAGTACCCTGCCGAGCCCGCCGACAGCGCCCTGTTCGACGGGCGGGCGGTGCAGACCGACGATGGAGCCGATGCACTTCGGGAGAGTGCGGACTGGATCTTTTTCCCCCCGAATCCTGCTCGTGAGGCGGTGGCCCTGGACGGCAGCATGACCGTCACGGCGAGAGCCGGGGATGTGCGCACGAGCATCGAGGTGCCGGTGCACGTGCCCATGGGAGGGACCCATTTCGGCACCTGGGAGGAGCAACCGGATCTGATCGTTCACGGCTTCCCGGCCGGATCCCGCGTGCCGATCGGGCTCTACCGGATCGAGAACTTCACGGAGGCCACCCTGGAGCGAACGATCGGGACGGTCACGATGCCGCCGTCGCGCATCGCCTTCTTCACCGTCCCCGGAGAGGTGGTCCGCATGCTGAATATGGAGGCGACCGAGAAGCTGGACTACTGCGTGGCCGTGCCGGGAGGCGACTGTTCCGCCCATTAGGCGCGGGAAGTAGGACAGGATCCGGCCTCGTTGCGCCCTACCTTCGGGGCATGAGCGAGAACAAGCAGGATCAGCGTCAGGTCCAGCCGATCCCCGAGGGGTACACCACGGTCACCCCCTGGATCATCGGCCATGACACCGCCGGGCTCATCGACTACCTGGAGCGCGCCTTCGGGGCCGAGGACCTCGGCCGCGTCGTCATGGACGACGGGAAGATCGGCCACGCCGAGCTCAGGATCGGGAACGGCCGGCTGATGGCCTTCGACAGCCCGCCGGGCTGGGAGGCGACGCCCGCGTTCATCCGGCTGTACGTGGAGGACGCGGAGGCCACGCACCGGCAGGCCGTCGAGGCGGGCGGTACGTCGGTCACGGAGGTGACCCACCTCTTCTTCGGCGACAAGGTCGGCCGTGTCCGCGATCCGTTCGGGAATCTCTGGTGGATCCAGACCCACGTCGAGGACGTCGACGAGGAGGAGATGGGTCGCCGGATGACGGACCCCGTCTTCACTCGGGCGATGGAGTACGTGACGGGGGCCATGTACCGACCGGGGGAGCAGGATCCGCCTCGGTGACCGCTTCCAGCGCCCTGGAGAGCCGCTCCAGGACCCGTACGGTCTCGTCGAACTCCGCCTGGCCGCCGAGGGCGTCGGCGAGTCGGGCCGCGAGGTCGGCGTGGCCGGGGTCGAGCCGTTCGACGGCCGCCAGCCCTTCTGGGGTCGGCGACAGGAGCTTGGCGCGGCGGTGGGCCGGATTGGGCTCGTACACGGCGAGGCCCCGCTCCACCAGGAGGTCCGCGATCCGCTGGACGCTCTGGCGGGTGATGCCCATGGTGCGGGCGATGCCCGCGACGGGCTGCGGGGTGCGGAGTACGGCTCCGAGGACCTGCCACCAGGCGGCGGTGAGGCCGACCGGGCGGGCCAGTTCCTCCGAGGCGGCGAGGAACTGGCCGTTGAGCCGGAAGACGCTCAGCGCGGTGCGGGCGAGGGCGTCCTGCTGCTCCCGGCTCACGAGGCCTCTTCGTCCGCGTTGAGCTCTTCGTACGCCGCCGGGTCGGAGTCGTGGAAGAGGCGGTACCAGGCGTCCAGCTTGGTGCCGTCGAAGGCGCCCATGTTCCCGAGCACCTCGCGGGCGAAGGCGACCGGCTCGGTCGGTCCGGCGGTGATCAGGTCGCCGACGCCGTCGACGCCCTCGTCCGTGACCGCGTCGGCGTCGACGTAGTGCTCGCCGCCCTTGTAGCCGGTCGCGGCCAGGTAGAACGAGATGGCGCTGGTGTGCGCGCGGTCGTCGAGGAGGCCCTCGCGGGCCAGCCCGGCGGTGGCGCCGCAGATGGCGGCGACGGCGACGCCGGCGTCGAGGAAGCGACGGGCGGCCGCCGCGAAGGGGGCGAGGTCGTCGCTCGTGTCCCAGAGGTCGGCGCCCGGGAGGAGCAGGAGCGCGCTGTCCTCCGGGCGGAGGTCTTCGAGGGAGAGGTCGGGGACGATCCGCATGCCGCCGATGGTGGTGACGGGCTTGTCGGCGACGGGGCCGACGGTCTTGACGGTGAAGCCGGAGCGGGCGAGCCAGGCGGTGGTGTGGCCGGTCTCCCAGTCGGCGAGGGTGTCGTATACGGCGAGGTGGACGGTGCGGGGCATTTCTGGGCCTCCAGCGTTCGTGTCGGTGCCGTTCCTTGTATGACAGAAGGCTGTCATGTCGACAGGATGCTGTCAATGGTGGGTGGGGTCGGGGCGCCGGGGGCACGGGGCGGGCGCAGTCCGCGCGGAGTGGGCGCGGCAACGTGTCGTGTCGCCTGCGGTCTCGGTGGACAAGATGGTCATGGCCGCTCCGACCTGCGCGTCCTTACCCTGGGCATATGACCCCTCATGTCGAACCCGATCCCCAGGCCGGCGCGGCCGTGAAGGCCGCAGACCGCGCGCACGTGTTCCACTCCTGGTCCGCCCAGGGCCTGATCGACCCGCTCGCCGTCGCCGGTGCCGAGGGTTCGTACTTCTGGGACTACGACGGCAACCGCTACCTCGACTTCACCAGCGGCCTCGTCTACACCAACATCGGCTACCAGCACCCCCGCGTGGTCGCCGCCATCCAGGAGCAGGCCGCGAAGCTCACCACCTTCGCGCCCGCCTTCGCCATCGACGTACGCTCCGAGGCCGCACGCCTCATCGCCGAGCGCACCCCCGGCGACCTGGACAAGATCTTCTTCACCAACGGCGGCGCCGAGGCCGTCGAGAACGCCGTACGGATGGCCCGTCTGCACACGGGCCGCCACAAGGTGCTCTCCGCCTTCCGCTCGTACCACGGCGCCACCTCCACCGCGATCAACCTCACCGGCGACCCGCGTCGCTGGGCCTCCGACACCGGTTCCGCCGGCGTCGTGCGCTTCTGGGCGCCGTTCCTCTACCGCTCGCCGTTCTACGCCGAGAACGAGCAGCAGGAGTGCGAGCGCGCCCTCGCGCACCTGGAGGACACCATCGCCTTCGAGGGTCCGGCGACCATCGCCGCGATCATCCTGGAGACGGTCCCCGGCACCGCCGGCATCATGACTCCGCCGCCCGGCTACCTCGCCGGCGTCCGCGAGATCTGCGACAAGTACGGCATCGTCTTCGTCCTCGACGAGGTCATGGCCGGCTTCGGCCGCACCGGCAAGTGGTTCGCCGCCGAGCACTTCGACGTCGTGCCCGACCTGATGACCTTCGCCAAGGGTGTGAACTCGGGGTACGTGCCCCTCGGTGGTGTCGCGATCAGTCAGCAGATCGCCGCGACCTTCGACAAGCGGCCCTACCCGGGCGGACTGACCTACTCCGGTCACCCGCTCGCCTGTGCCGCCGCCGTGGCCACCATCCAGGTCATGGAGGACGAGAAGGTCGTCGAGCACTCCGCCCACATCGGCGAGACAGTCCTCGGCCCCGGCCTGCGCGAGCTCGCCGAGCGTCACCCGTCGGTCGGCGAGGTGCGTGGCATGGGTACGTTCTGGGCGCTCGACCTGGTCAAGAACAAGGAGACCCGCGAGCCGCTCGTCCCGTACAACGCGGCGGGCGCGGCCAACGCCCCCATGGCGGCCTTCGGCGCGGAGGCCAAGAAGCACGGTCTGTGGCCCTTCATCAACATGAACCGCACCCACGCCGTCCCGGCCTGCAACGTCTCCGAGGCCGAGGCCAAGGAGGGCCTCGCCGCCCTCGACGCGGCCCTGAGCGTGGCCGACGAGCACACCGCGTAGCGCGCGCCGCCGGGTGCGCACCCGGCGGCGAGAACGTCGCGTAACCGGCGTCACGGAGCCTTCCCTCCGTCTGGTCTAGGGTGTCCGAAGCCGGACGGAGGGGGCCGAACAAGATGCCCGCGAGCGGAGCTGTCACCCGCAACACCCTGCGGCGGCAGATCGCGGACGCGCTCCGTGACGAAGTGCTCGCTGGGCGTTTGCAGCCCGGTGAGGAATTCACCGTCAAGCAGATCGCCGAGCAGTACGGGGTGTCGGCGACACCCGTACGCGAAGCCCTCGTCGACCTGTCCGCGCAGGGGCTCCTCGACTCCGACCAGCACCGTGGCTTCCGGGTGCACGAGTTCACGGTCGACGACTACCGCGGGATGGTCGAGGCCCGGATGCTCGTCGTGGACGGCATCTTCCGCCGCCACACGCCCACCCCCGTGCCGCCCGCCGAGCCCGACGTCTCCCGCGGGGTCGCGCTCGTCTCCGTACGGCGCCGGGGCGAGGCCGCGGCGCGGGCGGCTCGCGCGGGCGACCTGGACATCCTCATCGGGTACGACATCCGCTACTGGCGCGAACTGGCCAGGCTGGTCTCCAACAACGACTACATCGCCGACTTCCTGCACCGGCTGCGGGTCCAGGCGTGGGTGTTCTCCGTGCCGTATCTGCGGTCCGACAGCGATGTCCTCGGCTGGCTGTGGAGCGGGCACGTCGACCTCGTCGACGCGCTCACGCTCGGGGACGCCGAGGCGGCCGTCGCGGTCGTCCAGGCGTACAACAGCCAGTCCCTGGCGTGGGCGGACCGCCTGGAGCGACTCTCGGAGTGACGGCGGCGCGGGGGTGTCGGCGGGGGTGTCGAAGGGCAGGTCACCAGCGGGTGTGCGGCACGGACCGCGCCGACTACCCTGGCCGTCCCTGCAACTGACGGAGAGAGAGCCTCCCTTGGCCTGTGACCTGTGGCTGGTCCCTCTTGTCGACGTGCTGTGTCACAGCCCCGACAATCCCTTCGCCGAAGAGATCGCCGCCTACGACAAGGCCCTGACCGCGTCCGGTCTGCCCACCGTTCCCGTCTTCGCCTACATGCCGGGGCTCTCGGGCGACGTGGCGCCCGTCGCCGGATTCGACTACGAGGCCCTGCACTTCCTCCGCCGCGCCTATCTGCTGCTGATGTGCGGTCTCGCCGTCGAACCGGTCGACGAGCTCGGCGGTGACTACGAGCAGCTCCTCGAGATGTTCGAGGCGACCGCGCAACAGTCCCATCTGGTCTGGCACTACGACCACGCCGGCGCGTACGTCCCCGTGGACTTCCCCGCCCCGCTCTCCAACGACGAGCTCCTGGAGGGCGGCGGCCCGCTGGGGTCCTCGCACGGGCTGCTGCGGGAGCTGGAGTTCGTCGCCCCGGCGATCGGGATCGACCCGGCCAACCCGCCGGCCGCCCCGCTCCCGCCGGAGCGCCCGACCGCGCTCGAGGAGCCGGCGGGAGCCGTCGCGTACGACGACAACCCGTTCGCGCGCGAGCGCCATGTGTGGCTCGGACTGCACGCGGCGGCGACGCGGAGCCTCGGACAGGGCTCGATGATCATCCTGAGCTGAGCCGACATCTGACCGAAGAGAAGGGCGCCCCTCGGGGGCGCCCTTCTCCTTCGCGGTTTCGCTCAGCGTGGCTCCGGCGGTCGCTGGCGCGGCATGTTCGGGCGGGTGCCCGGGGGGAGGGGGAAGCGGGACGAGGGGTGGGAGCCCTCCGGGCGGGCCGCGGCGGCACCCACCGACTGGAGGGCCAGCGGCGCGGGGCCCGAGCGGAACTCGATCATCCAGTCCGCCGTCTCCGCCCGTACGAGCTCCGTCACGTCCTCCGAGAACCGCCGCAGCACCCCGAGACAGCGCTCCGCCGCCTCACTCGCGGTCCCCTCCGTGGGCCCGAGGACCTCCCGTACGCTCTCCGACGCCCAGTCGAACTGCAGCGCCTGCAACCTGCGCTGCACCGCCTGGGCCGTCGCCACGTCCCTTATCCAGCCGGACGTCAGGCCGAAGTACCGGTCGCAGACCAGACAGGCCGCGCCGAGCAGCAGCGATAGATACCCCCAGCCCGCCGCCCCGTCCGCGACGTCGGTGACGTCGAGCAACGGCAGCGCCGCGCCCGCGGTGACGCCCAGCGCCGTGCCGACCCGCAGGACCCGGGCGCAGCGGCGCTTCCAGACCCGGTCGGACAGGTACCACTCCGCCGTGCGCAGAGCATTGGACTCGACCCAGCGGTAGAGCTCGTCCAGACGCTCCGCAGGCTCGCCCCAGTCGCCGAGCGGGAACGGCGTCCCGGTCAGATCGCGGCTCGCGGCGGGCCCCCCGGGCTGCCCCGGCTGCCCCGGCGGCTGCTGCGGCGGCTGCATCTCCGGCTGCTGGCTCACCGGGGCACTCCTCTGTTCAGCTCGGCGCTCGTGTCCTTCTGTGACGTGCGGTGCACGTGGTGCCTGCCCTTCCTACCGCCGAATGGTGGGCTATGGGCCCAGAATCCCGGGATTTCCGCCCACAAGGGGGTCTTGATCAGGTAGAGGAGCCCGCAGTTTCTCACTCGAAAGAGTTGTGGCGGCAGGCCGGGCATGGACCACGTAGGCTCGGCCGTACCGAACGTCAGTCGTCACATCAGTCGTCCGGATGTCATCCGTATACCGTCGAAATGCCAGGAGTGACCGTGATTCCCGGTGGTGGCCAGCCCAATATGCAGCAGCTCCTCCAGCAGGCCCAGCAGATGCAGCAGGATCTCGCGCGCGCCCAGGAGGAGCTCGCCGCGACCGAGGTCGAGGGTCAGGCGGGCGGTGGCCTGGTGACGGCGACGGTCACCGGCTCCGGCGAGCTGCGCGGCCTGGTGATCGACCCCAAGGCCGTGGACCCCGAGGACACCGAGACGCTGGCCGACCTGATCGTGGCCGCCGTCCAGGCCGCCAACGACAACGCGCAGCAGCTCCAGCAGGCCAAGCTGGGCCCGCTGACGCAGGGCCTGGGCGGAATGCCGGGCCTCGGCTTCTGAGCCGCTTCCGCGCCTGGGCTTCTAAGGTGCCCCGGCAGCCACTACCGTAAGAATCAAGCACTTCTCAGAAGGGCGTTCCGTTGTACGAAGGCGTGGTTCAGGACCTCATCGACGAGCTGGGCAGGCTGCCCGGCGTCGGTCCCAAGAGCGCGCAGCGGATCGCCTTCCACATCCTCCAGGCCGAGCCGACCGACGTACGCCGTCTCGCGCACGCGCTCCTGGAGGTCAAGGAGAAGGTCAGGTTCTGCGCGGTCTGCGGCAACGTGGCCCAGCAGGAGCAGTGCAACATCTGCCGCGACCCGCGCCGGGACCTGTCGGTCATCTGTGTCGTCGAGGAGCCGAAGGACGTCGTGGCGATCGAGCGGACGCGCGAGTTCCGCGGGCGCTATCACGTGCTCGGCGGCGCGATCAGCCCGATCGAGGGCGTCGGCCCGGACGACCTGCGCATCCGTGAGCTCCTCGCGCGGCTGGCGGACGGGACGGTCACCGAGCTGATCCTCGCGACCGACCCGAACCTGGAGGGCGAGGCCACCGCGACGTACCTGGCGCGGATGATCAAGCCCATGGGCCTCAGGGTCACGCGTCTGGCGAGCGGGCTGCCGGTCGGCGGCGATCTGGAGTACGCCGACGAGGTCACCCTGGGGCGTGCCTTCGAGGGGCGGCGACTGCTAGATGTATGACGACAGGGTTCGCGCGCCAGCGCCCGAAGGAGGCACTCGCGATGTCTGACGCCACACTGCACGCGATCACGCAGGATCCGGACGACTTCGCGGTCCAGATCGCCGACTCGATCGAGTCCTTCATCGTCGCCACCACGGAAGTGGCCAAGGGCGACGAGCCCGACAGTGCGGTGCCCTTCCTGCTCCTGGAGATCTCCCAGCTGCTGCTCGCCGGCGGTCGGCTGGGCGCGCACGAGGACATCGTCCCGGACGAGCGGTACGAGCCCGACACGGGTCCGGAGCCGGACGTGGACGATCTGCGCGAGCGGTTCGCGGTGATGCTGGACCCGGTGGACGTCTTCTCGGAGGTCTTCGACCCGTACGAGCCGCGCAAGGCGCCGGTTCCGGCCCGGATCTCCGACAACCTCGCCGACATCGTCACCGATCTGCGGCACGGCCTCGCCCACTACCGGGCCGGGCGCGTGAGCGAGGCGCTGTGGTGGTGGCAGTTCTCCTACTTCTCCAACTGGGGCCCGACGGCCTCGGCGACCCTGCGGGCGCTGCAGTCCCTCGTCGCGCACGTCCGTCTCGACCAGCCGCTGGCGGCCCTGGACGGCCTCGACACGGACGAGGACCTGGCCGAGGACGACCTCGCGGAGGAGGCGGGCCGGGTCATGGCGGAGGAGATCGCGGGACCGCTGGGCCTGGGCACGCTGAAGAAGTAGCCCCTGCCGCCTGCCGTCTTCCTGCCATCATGGGTGCATGGCAGGTGGGGGACAGTCAAGAACGTTGCTGTGGGCCGGCGTTGGCGTCGGGGTGGCCGGAGTCGTGGCGCTGGTCGTCGTGGCCGTCGTCGACCTCGGGCGGGCCGATCAGATCGCGAGCGTGGTGGGAGCCCTGCTCGCCGCGGCGGGGCTGGGGCTTTCCCTGTGGTCACGGTCGTCGGCCGGTGGGGCTGTCACCGCGTCCGGACAGCGGTCCGTCGCCGCCGGCGGGAACATCGGCTCCGTGGTCACGGGGAACGGCGCGCAGGCGCCTGCTCCGCCGGTGACGCCTTCGCCCTCGGCCCCGCCGTCAGCTGGGCCCGCGGGGTCCGTCACCGCGTCCGGGGAGCGGTCCGTCGCCGCAGGTGGAGACATCGGGAGCGTGTCGACGGGCGACGCGTGAGCGGCGCGGAAGCCTCCGGGGACCGGTCGGTCGCCGCCGGCGGGAACATCGGGCGGGTCACGACCGGGGACCACGTCACCCAGGTGGAGAGGGCGGTCCTGCTGCCGCCGGAGGCGCTGGTCTCGTCCGCGTACCCGGACAGACTGGTGAACGTGCCCCGGCGCCATGCCCACTTCGTCGGCAGGCAGCGCGAGATCGCGCTCCTCGACGAGCGGTTCGACGTCCTGGTCGTCTGCGGGCTCGGCGGTGTCGGCAAGTCCACGCTCGCCGCGCGCTGGGTGTCCGGGAAGACCGAGGACCACGACCTCGTCTGGTGGATCACCGCGGAGAACCGGTCCGAGCTGGATGCCGGGCTTGCCGGCCTCGCCGCAGCCATGCAGCCCGCCCTCATCGACGTACTGACCCAGGAGGCGCTGCGCGAGCGGGCGTTGCAGTGGCTGTCCGGCCACGACACCTGGCTACTCGTCCTCGACAACGTCTCCGAACCCGCCGACGTCGAGCCCCTGCTGGCCCGCGTAGGCCGCGGGAAGGTCCTGATCACCACCCGGCAGGCCGGCGGCTGGTACGGGATCGCGAGGGTCGTCACGCTGGACGTGCCGGACCGGAGCGAGTCCGTCGAGATGTTCACCCGGATCCTCACGCACGCCGGGCCGCGCGACACCTCCGGGGCGTACTCCCTGTGCGCGACGCTGGGGCAGCTGCCGCTCGCGGTGGCACAGGCGGCCGCGTACTGCGCGGAGACCCGTACGTCCGCTGCCGAGTACCTGGAGCAACTAGCGCAGTACCCGGGGGAGTTGTACGAGATTCCCGTCGAGGGTGGGGTCGACGGCGGGCAGGCCGTCGCCTGGACCTGGCGGCTGACCCTGGACCGCCTCGCGGCGGCCGACCCGCTCACCGGGACGATCCTGCGGGTCCTCGCCTGGTGGGGGCCCGACCGGATCCCCCGCGTCCTCCTCGACCGGATCGCCACACCCTTCGCCGTCCGGCGGGCGCTCGGCCGGCTCGCCTCGCACAGCATGATCACGCTGCACGAGGACGGTGCGGTGTCCGTGCACCGGCTCGTGCAGGCCGTCGCGCGCACGGCGGACGACAGCGATCCGCACCGGCGGGCGGAGGACATCGAGGCGGCCCGACTCGTCGCCGAGGAGACGCTTGGCCTGGTCGCGCCGTTGGAGAGCGGGAGTGCTGCGGACTGGGGGACCTGGCGGGAGCTGCTCCCGCACATCGAGACGTACGCGCAGCATGTCCCGGCCGAGAAGGACACCGGGAGCACGGCGGAGCTGTTGGGCCGCGCGGGCTGGTTCCTGCTGTTCCGGGGGGACTCCCTGGCGGCCGCCGTGGAGCTGTTCGACCGGGTCGTCGAATGCCGGGAGCGGCTGTTCGGTGCGGATCACTGGCTGACGGCCTGCGGAAGGGAGGGCATCGCCGAGGCATGGGCCAGGGAAGGGGCGCTGTTCGATGCCGCCGAACTGCAGGGGCGGGCCGTCGCCGATCTGGAGCGGGCCCTCGGCGAGGAGCGCCCCGAGACACACCGGGCCCGGAGCCGCCTCGCGGTCACCCTGCGGCACATGGGCGAGACGCGGAGTGCGATCGAGCTCCTGGAAGGCGCGGTCGCCGGGCTCGAACGGCTTCTGGGGCCGGGCCACCGCGACACCCTGCGGGCGATGAACGGCCTGGCCGTCGCCTGCCAGGAGGACGGACGTCCGGAGCGGGCGATCACGCTGAACGAGCGCACCCTGGAGCGGCGAAGGGCGCAGTTCGGCCCCGGGCATCCGGACACGCTGACCTCGCGGCTCAATCTGGTGTGGATGTACGAGGTGGTCGGGCAGGGCGAGCGGGCGGCGGCGGAGTTCGGGCGGATCGTGGACGACAGCGTCCGGTTCCTGGGGGACGACCACCCCTTCACCACCCACCTCCGACACGTCCGGCCACCAGGCTGACCGCCCTCCGGCGTGTGAGGCCGCCGGGCTCGACCGCCCTTCGGCGTGTGAGGCCGCCCACACCCCCGCGTACCCACGGGCCTCCCGGGCAGACGGTGTTCCATGGGCGGCCCGGGCGTTCGGCCGAGATCACTTCCTGAGCGGGACATCTCAGGATCTGATATACGGTCGGTGATTCCGGGCCGCTCGTTAAACTGAGCCGACCGCAGTAATGACTGCGGCAGAGACTGAGCGAGGAGCGCACGTGGGCCTTGTCGTGCAGAAGTACGGAGGCTCCTCCGTTGCCGATGCCGAAGGCATCAAGCGCGTCGCCAAGCGGATCGTGGATGCCAAGAAGAACGGCCACCAGGTGGTCGTCGTGGTTTCCGCGATGGGCGACACGACGGACGAGTTGATCGATCTCGCCGAGCAGGTATCCCCGATCCCTGCCGGGCGTGAGTTCGACATGCTGCTGACCGCCGGAGAGCGGATCTCCATGGCCCTGCTGGCCATGGCGATCAAAAACCTGGGCCACGAGGCCCAGTCGTTCACGGGCAGCCAGGCCGGTGTCATCACCGACTCGGTCCACAACAAAGCGCGCATCATCGATGTCACGCCGGGCCGGATCCGTACCGCCCTCGACGAGGGCAACATCGCGATCGTGGCCGGCTTCCAGGGCGTGTCCCAGGACAAGAAGGACATCACCACGCTGGGGCGTGGCGGGTCCGACACGACGGCCGTTGCGCTGGCCGCCGCGCTCGACGCCGAGGTCTGCGAGATCTACACCGACGTCGACGGTGTGTTCACGGCCGACCCGCGCGTGGTGAAGAAGGCGAAGAAGATCGACTGGATCTCCTTCGAGGACATGCTGGAGCTCGCCGCCTCCGGCTCCAAGGTGCTGCTGCACCGGTGCGTCGAGTACGCACGCCGATACAACATCCCGATCCACGTCCGCTCGTCCTTCTCGGGGCTGCAGGGCACCTGGGTCAGCAACGAGCCGCAAGGGGACCGCAAGGTGGAGCAGGCCATCATCTCGGGCGTCGCCCACGACACCTCCGAGGCGAAGATCACCGTCGTCGGTGTGCCGGACAAGCCGGGCGAGGCCGCGGCCATCTTCCGGGCCGTCGCGGACGCCGAGATCAACATCGACATGATCGTGCAGAACGTGTCCGCCGCCTCCACCGGTCTGACGGACATCTCCTTCACGCTTCCCAAGGCCGAGGGCCGCAAGGCCATGGACGCCCTGGACAAGGCGAAGGGTGCGATCGGCTTCGACTCGCTGCGCTACGACGACCAGATCGGCAAGATCTCTCTGGTCGGCGCGGGTATGAAGACGAACCCGGGCGTCACCGCGTCGTTCTTCCAGGCGCTGTCCGACGCCGGTGTGAACATCGAGCTGATCTCGACCTCCGAGATCCGGATCTCGGTGGTCACCCGCGCGGACGATGTGAACGAGGCCGTGACGGCCGTCCACACCGCGTTCGGGCTCGACAGCGACTCGGACGAGGCCGTCGTCTACGGCGGCACCGGCCGGTGACGAACCGATGACCGCCAAGCCGACGCTCGCGGTCGTGGGAGCGACCGGGGCCGTCGGTGCGGTGATGCTCCAGCTCCTGTCGCAGCACGCAGACGTCTGGGGCGAGATCCGACTCGTCGCCTCCCCGCGCTCGGCCGGCCGCAAGCTGGCCGTGCGCGGGGAGGAGGTCGAGGTCCTCGCGTTGAGCGAGGACGTCCTGGAGGGCGTCGACCTCGCCCTCTTCCTCGTGCCCGAGGACATCGCGGCGCGGTGGGCGCCGATCGCCGCGGCCAAGGGCGCGGTGGTCGTGGACACCTCCGTCGCGTTCCGGGCGGACCCGGACGTGCCGCTGGTGGTCCCGGAGATCAACCCCCACGCCGTACGGGTACGGCCCCGGGGCATCGTGGCGAGCCCGGGCTGCTCCACGCTGGCGCTGATCGTCGCCGTGGGCGCCCTGCATGCCGAGTTCGGGGTCGGTGAGCTGGTGGTGACCGCCCAGCAGGCCGCGAGCGGGGGCGGGCAGGCGGGTGTGGCCGCCCTGCGCGAGCAGCTGTCGCTGGTGGCCGGGACCGAACTGGGCAACCATCCCGGCGACGTACGACGGGCCGTCGGTGACGACACCGGGCCCTTCCCCGGTCCGGTCGCGCTCAATGTGCTGCCCTGGTCCGGGTCCCTGGGGGAGGACGGCTGGTCCTCCGAGGAGCTGAGGATCCGCGAGGAGACGCGCAAGATCCTCGACCTTCCCGGGCTTCCGGTGGCGGCCACGTGCGTGCGCGTTCCGGTCGTGACCGCGCACTCCGTCTCCGTCCACGCGCGGTTCGAGCAGCCGGTGAGCGTCGCGCGGGCGCACGAGATCCTGGCGACGTCGCCGGGTGTGGTCCTCTACGACGATCCGGCCTCGGGCGATTTCCCCACGCCCGCCGACGTCGTGGGCACGGATCCGGTCTGGGTGGGGCGGGTGCGTCGATCGATGGACGACGAGCGTGCGCTCGAGTTCTTCGTCTGCGGCGACAACCTCCGCAAGGGCGCGGCGCTGAACGCCGTACAGATCGCGGAGTCGATCATTCGCCCGGAGCGCACCAATGGTCCAGACCACCTGGATGATCGCGAGCGCCCCTGAGCGTCCCCGAGTGTCCGGAAATCGGCGACACGGGATCGTTCGAGTTTGTAGCATCTGTGAACACCTTGTGAGCAAGTCGGCGACGGATGCCCCTTGAACTGGGGTGACGGCATGTTCGACGATGCTCTTCCCGCTTGCCGCAACCGGTAGTTGGGTGGGCCGCGTCTCTGCGTGCGCTCTGGCGGTGTATCGCATGAGGTGCTGTTAAAACGGGGCATTGGGGAAGATCGGGTACGCATGATGACAAGTGGCTCACCGTCAAAAACGGTGGCGTACTCGTACAACCCTGACGGGGGGAAGCGTGTCCAACAGGCGTGGCAGAGGTACTCGACATCACAGCGGTCGTCCCGCTCCGAGGCGCGGCAGTCGTCCCCTTGCGGGGCGGGCTCGCGGTCCCCGCACGCGGCACGGCGGCGCGCCCGCTCAGGCGCCCGCGTCCGGCCGGCGGCATGCCGGTGATCGCTCCCGTGCCCACCAGAACCCCGACGTCCGGTGTGATCGGCATTCCGTCGCCGCGCGAGAGCGCTGAAGGCATCGTGGCCGCGGGCACCACCGTCGATCACCTGACCGAGACGTACCGAGCGCACTACCGTTCGCTCCTCGGCCTCGCCGCGCTGCTCCTCGACGACACGGCCTCCTGCGAGGACGTCGTCCAGGAGGCGTTCATCCGCGTCCACTCCGCCCGCAACCGGGTCCGGGACCCCGAGAAGACGCTGGCGTATCTGCGCCAGACCGTCGTCAACCTGTCCCGTTCCGCGCTGCGCCGCCGCATCCTCGGACTGAAGCTGCTGTCCAAGCCGATGCCGGACATGGCGAGCGCGGAGGAGGGCGCGTACGACCAGCTGGAGCGGGACGCGCTCATCAAGGCGATGCGCGGGCTGCAGCGGCGGCAGCGTGAGGTGCTGGTGCTCCGGTACTTCGCGGACATGACGGAGGCACAGGTCGCCGAGACGCTCGGCATATCCCTGGGGTCGGTGAAGGCGTACGGCTCGCGTGGCATCGCGGCGCTGCGCGTCGCGATGGAGGCGACGGCATGAGCTCCGACGGCAAGGGTCCGGACGACAAGGGCCCGGACGCGACGAGCGGGCTGCCCGACGAACGTCGCGACGACATGGGGCACGGCATTGTGAACGACGGGCCGGACAACGGGACCTTCGACGGCGGGGCGTCCGACGGCGGGGCGACCGGCGGTGGGGCGTCCCCTAGTGGCGTGCCTGGGGACAGGGCTTCCGGCACCGGGGCGTCCGACGACAGGGCGTCCGACAGCAGGGCCTTCGGTAGCTGGGCGTCGGATGGCAGGGCGTCCGGGGCCTTCGGTCATTGGGCGTCCCACGGCGGGGCGTCCGACAGTGGCGTGCTCGGCGACGGTGAGTCCGGCGACGAGCGGGTCGCCGAACTCTTCGGGGGCGACGCCCCCTTCGCGGGCGACGAGCTGGCGCTGCGCCGCCTGCTCCACGGCGCCGTGGCGGACCTCAACCCCTCCGAGGGCGCACTGGACCACCTGCGTCGTGCGGTGCCCGTTCGGCGCACCCGCAAGCGCCAGGCCATCGTCGGCTTCGCCGCGGCCGCGGTGCTGATCGGCACGGCCGTCCCCGCCTTCGTGCACGTCGCCAACTCGGGTGGCATCACCGCCGACCAGGCCGTGAACGCCGGTCATGGCGAACAGGCCCAGGGCGGCACCGGCTCCGAGACCGGCGTCGAGGGCGGCCAGCAGACCGCCGGCACGCCGACCGGCGCCGCGAGCCCGAGCCAGGGCGCGGCCGAGGGGGCGGGCAAGCCCGAACAGTCCGAGGCCGGAAAGTCGGGCGGCACGGGCACCGGTTCGACGGCACCGGAGGACTCCCAGCCGGATTCCTCCTCACCGGTGTGCGAGGCAGGGCAGCTGGGCGTCAGCTCGGCACAGGCGGGCGGACCGGACGCCGAGGGCAAGGTCTACGGCACCTTCCGCATCGCCAACGTCTCCGGCAAGGACTGCGCGGTGAGCGGCGGCGGCAGCGTCGGCTTCCAGGCGTTGGGGGCGGCGGACGGCTCCAAGATCTCGGTCGTGGCGCACACGCCCGGCGACGCGGCGAGCGGCCTTCCCGACCCCTCGCAGGAGTCGCCCACGCTGGTTCTCAAGCCGGACAACGCGTACGAGGTGAAGTTCGCCTGGGTCCCCTCGGAGACCTGCCCGACCGTCAATCCCTCCCCGGACCCGAGCACGACGACGGACGGCGCGGGCGGTACGTCGGCGGGGGCCACGGGGTCGACCGGCAACGGCGCTGAAACCGACGGCGCGGCGACTCAGCTCGACACGGAGGGGACGCCCGCGGACGGCAGCGTCGAGGTCAGCCACACCGCGGAGCCGGGCGGCCCGCAGGCGGCCACGACGATCCCGAACGCCTGCGCGGGCACGATCTACCGAACCGGCGTCCTCGACGCTTCCTAGAGGCCACGGACGCGCCCCTGGGGCGCCCTGAGGCCAGCTCCTGAGGCCAGCTCCTGGGGGCGTCCGGGGCGTCCGGGGGCCAGGTTTCTGGGGGCGTCCTGGGCGACCGGGTACCCGGGGGCCAGGTATCCGGCGCCAAGGACCCCGGGGCCGGGCGAGCGGGGCCGGGCGGGGCTAGAGCCCCAGCGCCTCGTCCCGCTGGGCCTCCATCTCGCGGCGCAGGAGGCGGAACCACATGAAGACCACGAAGCCCGCGAAGACGAACCACTCCGCCGTGTAGCCGAGGTTCTGGAACGCCTTCAGGTCCAGCGACGTGCCCGCCGCGGCGGCCGCCGGGACCGGCGTCAGCCCGGCGGGGGAGTCCACGACCGTGACCCACGCGTCGTAGACCTCGTCGGTGACCAGGTTGATCAGCGCGCTCGCGCTGATCATGCCGAGCTGGCCCTCGGGGAGCCCGCCCGCCGCGTGGACGCCCTTGGTCCCCGCGTTCTCGGACGCCTGGAGGGCGCCCACCACGGTGACCTCGCCGGACGGCGGGGCCGGCACCTGCGCGCCGGCCGGCAGCCAGCCCCGTACCACCGGCAGCGACTTGCCGGCGTCCGTCTTCAGCATCGTCAGCACATAGCTGCCGCGCCGACCGTCCAGCTCACGGTCCGGTACCAGGAACTGCTGCCCGTACCGGCCGCTCGCCTCCGCGTGCCGGCCGGACGTCTCCTTGTCCACCGGCAGCAGGTCGTCCAGCGGCTCGGTCCTCAGGGTGCCCGGGTCCGGGGCGCGCTCCGCCTCCCGGTGCGTGTCGACGCGGTCCTCGAACTTGCCCATCTGCCAGGTCCCCATGAACAGGCAGAAGGGGATCGCCAGCAGGACGAAGACGTTGATCCCCCACCAGCGGGGCGTTTTCAGGAACCGGTACACCCCTCCACGGTACGCAGCCGCCTCACCCCCCGACCGGGCGGGTCCCCAGGTGGCGCGCGGCGAAGGCAAGCTCCAGACGCACCTGCTTGATCCGCTCCTCCACCACCAGCGAGCCGTGCCCCGCGTCGTACCGGTACACCTCGTGCACCGCGGCCCGGGCCGCCAGCCGGTCCACGTAGTTGTCGATCTGCCGGATCGGGCAGCGCGGGTCGTTCACGCCCGCCGAGATGTAGACCGGAGCCGTGACCTTGTCCACGTACGTCAGCGGGGACGAGACCTCGAACCGCTCCGGCACCTCCTCCGGCGAACCGCCGAACAGCGTCCGGTCCAGCGCCTTCAGGGCCTCCATCTCGTCCTCGTACGCCGTCACGTAGTCCGCGACCGGGACGGCCGCGAGCCCCACCGACCAGGCGTCCGGCTGCGTGCCGAGCCCGAGCAGCGTCAGATACCCGCCCCACGAGCCGCCCGACAGGACCAGCTTCGCCGGGTCGGCGAGACCGGAGGCGACCGCCCACTCGCGGACCGCGGCGACGTCCTCCAGCTCGATCAGGCCGACCCGGTGCTTGAGCGCGTCCGTCCACTCCCGGCCGTAGCCCGTCGAGCCGCGGTAGTTGACCCGGACCACCGCGTAGCCGTGGTCGAGCCAGGCCGCCGGACCCGAGGCGAAGGCGTCGCTGTCGTGCCAGGCCGGCCCGCCGTGCACCTCGAAGATCGTGGGGAACGGACCCTCGCCCTCGGTCGGCCGCTGCACGAGCGCGTGGATCCGGCCGCCGGGCCCCTCCACCCACACGTCCTCCACCGGCACCGAACCCGGCGCCTTCGCACCCGGCGGGTCCAGCACGATCCCGCCGTCCGTCGAGCGCACCACCGGCGGCTGCGCCGCCGAGGACCACAGATACTCCACGGTGCCGTCAGGGCGGGTCGTGGCCTCCGACACCGAACCGGCCGGGGTCTCCACCCGCACCAGCGCGCCCGTCGCGATGTCGTACCGCCACAGCTCGCTGCGCGCCTCGAAGCTGTGCACGATCAGCAGACCCGTGCCGTCCTCGTACCACTCCGCCGACACGTCGCCCGGCAGTTCGAGCCGGAGATCGGTCTCCTGGCCTGTCGCCACGTCCCACAGCAGCGGCTCCCAGCGCCCCCGCCGCTGATGACCGACGAGCAGCCGGGTGTCGCCGTCCACGGGCGCGAAGCCCAGCACCGCAAGGCCCAGCTCCTCCGTACCGCCCTTGGAGTCGTCCAGCTCGGCCACCACCGAGGAGTCCTCGGCGCGCAGCACCCGCAGGGCCGAGTGCATCGCGTCTCCGTGCTCGGTGTGCTCGATCGCGATCAGCGAGCCGTCGTGCGAGAGGTCGCCCACCCCGGCCGACTCCCGGTGCCGGTAGATCTCCAGCGGCGCCGCGCCGCCGCGTACGAGATGGACCGTCGAACCCTCCTCGTCCGTCGAGCGGCCGACGACGACCGTGCCGTCGCGGCCGATCGCGAGACCCGCCGGATAAGAGGCCGCGAGCCCGGGCACCGCGGGCTCGTCCGCGCCGCCCCCGAAGGGCTGGCGCATCCACACCCCGAACTCGTCCCCGTCCGTGTCCGAGAACCACCAGATCCACTGCCCGTCCGGGGACAGCGTGCCGTCCGTCGTCCCGTTCGGCCGGTCCGTCACCTGCCGCTGCGCGCCCGTCGCCCGGTCCCAGGCATACAGCTCGTACGTCCCCGTCGCGTTGGACACGAACAGCGAACGGTCCGGTGCCTGCTCGGCCCACTCGGGCAGGGACACACGCGGCGCGCGGAACCGCTGCTCCCACACCGGGATCTCCGGCGACGGGCCCGAGCCGTCCGCGATCTCGCCCGGTCGGTCTGCGGTCTCATTGGTCTCAGTCATGGCCCCCATGATGCTCCGATCCGCCGACAATCCGTTCGCATCGTCCGCAACCTGTGGATAACCTCCCGGGCATGTACGCACCGACGCCCGACGACTGGCACGATGCCAACCGCGCACGCTGGGACGAACGTGTCCCGATCCACGCCGCCGGCGCCTACTACGATCTCGACGCGTTCCGGGCCGGCAAGGAGGCGCTGCGCGACTTCGAGCTCGCGGAGGTCGGCGACGTCACCGGCCGTTCCCTCCTCCACCTCCAGTGCCACATAGGCCTGGACACCCTGTCCTGGGCCCGGCACGGCGCTTCGCACGTCGTCGGCCTGGACTTCTCCGAGCCCGCCGTCGAGACGGCCCGCTCGCTCGCCGCGGACCTCGGCCTCTCCGCGGACCGGGCCGCTTTCGTCGCCGCCGACGTGTACGACGCCGCCGAGGCCGTCCCGGACTCCTCGTACGACATCGTCTACACCGGCACAGGGGCGCTGAACTGGCTCCCCGACATCGAGCGCTGGGCCGAGACCGCCGCCTCGCTCGTCGCGCCGGGCGGATTCCTGTACGTCGCCGAGTTCCATCCGCTCACCGACTCCCTCGACGACGAGACGGGGAGCCGGATCGTCAACGACTACTTCGTACGCGAACCCTGGGTGGATTCCAGCTCGGGCACGTACGCGGACATGGAGGCCGCCACCGTCCACAACCGGAGCGTGGAGTGGGTGCACCCGGTCGGCGAGGTCGTCACGGCCGTCGCCAAGGCGGGGCTGCGCATCGAGTTCCTCCACGAGCACGACGTCTCGCTCTACTCCCGGTACGAGACGCTCCAGCGGCAGGAGGACGGGTACTACCGCTTCTCGGCCGACCGGCCGCGGATCCCGCTCATGTACTCGCTCAAGGCGTCCCGCCCCCACTGACGCGGATCACCGCGCGACCGCCGGCCAGGTCCACCGTGGAGCGGTGCGGCGGAGCGCCGTCCTCCTCGTCGTCGCGCAGCACGAGCGCGCTCTGCCGCTCCTTGAGCTCGTTCTGCTTGCCCTGCGAGAAGGTGGCGTGCAACTGCTCGAAGCCGGTCGAGGAGACCTGGCCGCTCCGGCGGCCGCGCCCGGTCGCGCGCAGGATCTGGTCGGCGAAGGCGACCACGGTGAGAAGGATGACCAGCCCCGGCAGCGTCACGAACACGGCGAACTCCATGCCGGTCATTGTCCGACACGCCGGTCGGAAGGGGCAGGGCTCGCGCACGCGGTGGTCAGCCGCGGGTGGTGTCCGACGGCGATGCCGCCGGGGGCGTCTGCCTGTGTGATCCGCTGATCGTCTTCGACAGACGGCTGCGGACGACGGCGGTGCCGATGGCGCCGGCGAGTGCGGCGGCGCCGAGGCCCAGGGCGAGGGCGGACGGGCCGGAGTCGGAGACGACATCGGCGGGGACGGTGGCCGCCGCTTCGGCGGCTGTTTGAAGGGGGTGCATGTCCCCAGGGGAACGGAACGGGGACCGCCGGGCCACCCGACGGACCCCGTTCGGGTCCGGGGCGGGCGGCGTAGGGGCTCAGGCGGTGTCGCGCGCAGTGTTGCGGAGCCGGGCTTCGAGGCCGTCGAGGATGGCCTCGACGCCGAACTCGAACTTCTCGCCCGCCATCGCGGTGGGGTCGACGCCCCGCTGGTCCTCCATGCGCGCGCGCAGCCGGGGGTACTGGGACGCGATCCCGTACGCCCACTCGGTGACGCTCTGCGCCGGCTTCCCCTCGTCGCCCTTGCCCCGGGGCGCCTGGGCGGTGGCGATCGTGGCCTCGGTCGCGTCGACGAGAAGGGTGCCGGCCACGAAGGTAAAGGCGGAGTTGACGGCCCAGTCGAGCTCCCAGCCCTTGAAGCCGGCCGCTTGGTAGATCGCACACGAGTGGTCCTGGAAGCGGGCCATGCCGTGGCCGTAGACGAAGTGCGAGCTGATGGCCGGGATGAGCCAGGGGTGGCGCTTGCCCAGCGCGTACGTGTCGTGGACCAGCGCGCGGGCGGCGGCGCGCCAGCCGAGCTCGGCCGGGTCGAGGAACGTCAGCTCGCTCCACGCCGCGTCGGCCGCGAGCATGATGAGGCTCTCCTTGCTGCCGACGTGCCAGTACATGGCCGTCGCCGCCGAACCCAACCGCTGGCCGAGCTTACGCATGCTCAGGCCGTCGATGCCGTCGCTGTCGAGCAGCTCGACGGCGGCTCGGACGATCTGGTCCCGGGTCAAGGTCTCACGCGGCATGGGCTCAGCGTATCCGACTTTCTTGCACGGTGTTCAACTCGGACTCGCGCCCTGCGAGAGCCGTCTTTCCCGGTGTTCACGTCGCCTGGTGCGCGGGGTTCGCCCTGTCGGCCACCGGCCTGGTCGCGCTCGGCATTCGACCGCGAGGCCACGCGCCGGCGCCTAGGACAGCCAGGCCATACCGATGAGCAGGAACACCACGAAGGCTATGCCGCCGGCCACGGCGGCGGTCTTCCTGGGGCGGCGCCGGGAGAGGGCGGCGAGACCGCCCTCGTTCCGGCGCGCCTGTCGTCGCGGAGCGGCGACGGCGGCCTGAGGCCGGGGCCGCGACTGCGGCTGCGACGACGTGTGGCGGGGCTGCTGGTGCCGGCCCTGCTGGTGGCGCTGCTGGGTGTGCTGGTGCTGGCCCTGCTGGGTGTGCTGGTGCGGCTGAGGGTGGCGCTGCTGGGGCTGGGGATGCGGCTGAGGGTGACCGCGCCAGGCGCCCGAGGAGAACCAGTCCGCGATCGCCTGGGCGGGGGGTCTCTGCTCGGGCTCCTTGGCCAGCAGCGTGAGGAGGTACGCCTCGAACGCGGCGGGCAGCCCCACCCCGAGCTGCCGGGGCGGCGCGGGCGGCGTGTCGATGTGCTGGTACAGCAGGGCGGTCGCGGTGTCGCCCTGGAACGGAGGCCGTCCGGTGAGGAGTTGGTACAGCACGCAGCCGAGCGAGTACACGTCCGACGCCGGCGACGCGGGCCGGCCGAGAGCCCGCTCGGGGGCGAGGTAGAGGCCGGTGCCGACGATCTGCCCCGTGGTGGTGAGCCCGGCGGAGGGGTCGTCGACGAAGCGGGCGATGCCGAAGTCCGCGAGCTTCACGGTCCCGTCGCCGTCGAGCAGCAGGTTCCCGGGCTTGATGTCCCGGTGCACGACCCCCTCCCGGTGCGCGGCGGCCAGCCCGGCGGCGGCGTGGGCGGCGACGTGGGCCACCCGCTCCGCGGGCAGCACGAGCGGGGTCCCCGGGTTTCCGGCGAGGCTGTCCCCTTCGACCAACTCCATGACGAGGAACAGCTTTCCGTCCCACGTACCGAAGTCGAAGACGCCCACCACATGGGGATGACTCAGCCGTGCCGCTGTCTGCGCCTCCAGCCGGAAGCGGTCGGCCGCCGAGGGATCGGTCCCGTGACCCAGCATCAGCTTCACGGCCACGGCCCGCCCGAGCACCTCGTCGGTGGCCTGCCACACCTCGCCCATGCCGCCACGCCCGACACACGAGTGGAGCCGATATCGGTCCGCGACCAGCACCTGAGACCCAGCCTTTCGACGGCAAGCCAACCTGACAGGCAAGCCAACCTGACAGAGCACGCGTCGCCGTACTCCGCTGTCGGCGCCCGATGCCGTTCCAGGGTAGAGCCGCTTGATCGACATCTCGTCCACGAGCCCCGGTGCCGTGGGGGTTCGGGCGGATCAGGGTGCCGCTGTCCCGACCGGGGCGTTGATTCCCCTTGGTGATCGGAGTGGGGGTCAGTCCCTCCCCGACTGCGTCCGCCGGCTGAGCCTCCAGGTCCGGGCGGCGAAACCGCCCTGCGGCCAGGTACGCGGCGCTCGCCGCACACGGGGCGCGGGGTCCCCACTGATCAACACCGTGACGGCACCGATGATCGTCGGCGCTCCGGTGGCGGCGCCGCGTGAGCTGCGGCACTCCGGTACGGCCGTCACGGACGAGGTCTACCGGAAGCGGATCCGGCCCCGTGATCCAGACGGGGGCGACCGTGATCGACGGAATCTTCAAGATCGACCCGGAGCGGTAGTCACGCCGCGGGTCACGCACAACGCCAGAGGCCGCCTACGAAATTCGTAGGCGGCCTCTGACCTGCTACTTAGCTGTCGGGGTGGCGGGATTTGAACCCACGACCTCTTCGTCCCGAACGAAGCGCGCTGCCAAGCTGCGCTACACCCCGATGTCGCTGCTCTGTTCTTCACGTCGCGGCGACATCGATTACTTTAGCCCACCCACGCCCGGAGACGAAATCCGGTTTTCGCGGGCGAGCGCCGCAGGTCGGATGCGGTCCGGCCGGCGATCGCCCCGGGCCGGCGCGTGGAAGGGATAGGTCTCAGTCGCGCGCCGTCAGCGTCAGCAGCGTCGCCTCCGGGGGGCAGGCGAAGCGCACCGGGGTGAAGCGGTTCGTGCCGCAGCCCGCCGAGACGTGGAGGAAGGAGGTCCGGCCCTCCACCGTGTGCGTCGAGAGGCCCTTCACCCGGTCCGTGTCCAGGTCGCAGTTGGTCACCAGGGCGCCGTAGAAGGGGACGCACAGCTGGCCGCCGTGGGTGTGGCCCGCCAGGATCAGGCCGTAGCCGTCCGCAGTGAAGGCGTCGAGAGTGCGCAGATACGGGGCGTGGACCACGCCCAGCGAGAAGTCCGCCGTGAGGTCGGGGCCGCCCGCCACCCGCTCGTACCGGTCCCGCTTGATGTGCGGGTCGTCCAGCCCGGTGAAGGCCAGCTCCAGGTCGGGCAGCTTCAGCCGGCCGCGGGTGTTGGTCAGGTTCACCCAGCCCGCGTCGTCGAAGGCGTCCCGCAGCCCCTCCCACGGGTTGTGCACCGCGCCCACCACCGGCGCGTTGCCGTTGAGGCCGTGCCGGCCCTGGGCCTTCTCCATCAGATAGCGGGCGGGGTTGCGCAGCCGCGGCCCGTAGTAGTCGTTGGAGCCGAACACGTACACGCCCGGGAAGTCCATCAGCGGGCCGAGCGCGTCCAGGACCTCCGGGACCGCGTCCGTGTCCGAGAGGTTGTCGCCCGTGTTGACCACGAAGTCCGGGCGCAGCCCCGCGAGCGACTGCAGCCACTTCCGCTTCTTGCGCTGGCCGCACACCATGTGGATGTCGGAGACCTGAAGGACCCGCAGATCCCGCATTCCGCGCGGGAGTACGGGGATCGTCACACGGCGCAGGCGGAACGAGCGGGCCTCGAAGCCCGCCGCGTAGACCAGTCCGGCCGCCGCCGTCGCCGTAAGACCTGCCGTGACCTTGAGGGGGATCCCGTACCGTGCGCGCATCCCCCCATCGTCGCAGACCCGATGGAGGGAAATGCGCGGGCGGGCAGGGTGGGGCACCTGACACACTTGGGGCATGACCACGCTCAAGGCCAAGCTTCAGGACGACCTCAACGCCGCCATCAAGGAGCGCGACGAGCTGCGCTCCTCGACGCTGCGGCTCACCCTCACCGCGATCACCAAGGAGGAGGTCTCGGGCACGACCAAGCGCGAGCTCTCCGACGACGAGGTGCAGAAGGTGATCGCCAAGGAGGCGAAGAAGCGCCGTGAGGCCGCGGAGGCCTTCGCCCAGGGCGGTCGCGCCGAGTCGGCCGAGCGGGAGAAGGCGGAGGGCGTCATCCTCGACGCGTACCTGCCGAAGCAGCTCGGCGACGACGAGCTGGAGCAGATCGTCGCGGCGGCCGTCGCCGAGGCCAAGGCCGCCGGCGCCGAGGGGCCGCGGGCCATGGGCGCCGTCATGAAGATCGTGAACCCGAAGGTGGCCGGCCAGGCCGAGGGCGGCCGGGTCGCCGCCGTCGTGAAGAAGCTCCTCGCGGGCTGAGACCCGCGCATGTTCGCGGGCCGGATCCCGGGAACGCTCGCCGGCTGAGCTGAAGCTCGCGGGCCGTGAAAAGGCTCGTCGCCGGCCGAGTCCCGTGAACGACCGAGGGCGCCTCTCCCAGGAGAGGCGCCCTCGCTCATGTCCGCGTCCTGTCCGGCCCTGATCCGCCGGACACTCCCTAGCGGCCGTTGCCGCCGGTGTTGCCGCCGCGGCCGTTCCCGCCGCCGATCAGGTCCGGCGGGATCGTGATCCCCGGGAACGGGTTGTCGTCATCGTCCCCGTCGCCCGGCTTGTTGTCGTCGCGGGGCTTGCCCTTGTCCTTCTCCTTGTCCTCCGGCTTCTCGCCGCGAGGCACGGAGATCGGCGCGAAGGACGGCGTCTCGGAGGCGGTCAGCGCCCCGGTCATCGCGATCTTCCAGATCGGACCCGGGAGGCAGCCACCGCAGACCTTGTCGTACGTCACGCCGCCGATGACGATGTCGTACATCGACTGCTTCTCGCCGACGTCGTCACCCACCCACACCGCCGTGGACAGGTTCGGGGTGTACCCGACGAACCAGGCGTCCTTGCGGTCGTTCGTCGTACCCGTCTTGCCGGCGTTGTCGCGGTCGCTCAGACCCGCCTTCGTACCGGTGCCGTCCTCGACGACGCCCTTCAGCATCTGGTTGACCGTGTCGGCGGTGCGCTCGCTCATCGCCCGCGAGCACTCCGTCTGAGGCACCTTCAGCTTCTCGCCGTTGGCCGTCTTGATCGACTCGATGGCGATCGGGGTGCAGTACGTGCCGCGGTTGGCGAAGGTCGCGTAGACCGCCGCCATGTCGAGCGGGGTGGACTCCTGGCCGCCGAGGGTGATCGAGGGCAGCTCCTGGAGCTTCTTGCCCAGCTCCTTCTCGTACCCCATCTTCTTCGCCATCTCGACCGTCTCGCACAGCCCGGTCATCTGCTCAAGGTGGGCGAAGTAGGTGTTGATGGACTTGCCGAGCGCGCTCGTCATGTCCCAGGTGCCGGCCTCGGACTTCATCTCGTTCTGCAGGTCCCAGTTGCCACCGCCGGACGGGCCGCCCGCGCAGGTGGTGTAGGAGTTCATCGGCAGCGAGATCTTCCACGGCGTGGAGAAGGACTGCGCCGGGCTCAGCCCCTTCTCCAGGGCCGCCGCGGCCGTGATCGGCTTGAAGGTCGAACCGACCTGGAAGCCGTACGTCGTGCCGCCCATCTTCTTGCCGACGGCGAGGTTGAGCGTTGTCTGGTGCTGCTTCTGGTCCAGGCCGTACGGGCGGGACTGACCCATCGAGAGGATCTTGCCGGTGCCCGGCTGGACCTGGACCACCGAGGCGGCGACCTTGTCGTCCACGTTGATCTTCGCGACGGCCGCCTCGTTGGCCGCCTCCTGCGCGCGCGGGTCGAGCGTGGTCCGGACGGTCAGGCCGCCCAGGTTCCACAGCTTCTGCCGCTCCTCGACCGTCTTGCCGAAGACCGGGTCGTTGAGGATCGTCTTGCGGACGTAGTCGCAGAAGAAGCCGGCGCCGTCGACGGCGGTGATGCAGCCGTTCTTCGGGGCCTTCACCTTGAGCTTGATCGGGGCGGCCTTCGCCCGGTCCGCCTCCGCCTGGCTGATGTCCTTCACGTCGGCCATCCGCTGGAGCACCGTGTTGCGGCGCTTGGTGGCTTCCTGAAGGTCGTTGACCGGGTCGTAGCGGCTCGGCGACTGGACGAGGCCGGCCATCATGGCGGCCTCCTCCAACTTCAGGTCGGCGGCGGGCTTGGAGAAGTAGCGCTGGGCCGCGGCCTCGATGCCGTACGCCTGCTGACCGAAGAAGGTGATGTTCAGGTAGTTCTCGAGGATCTTCTTCTTCCCCAGCTCCTCCTCGACCTGGATCGCGTACTTGAGTTCGCGGACCTTACGGCCGATGGTCTGCTGGGTGGCCTGGGCGACCTTCTCGGGGTCGTCACCGGCCTCCTCGACGAAGACGTTCTTCACGTACTGCTGAGTGAGCGTCGACGCGCCCTGCGACACGCCGCCCGACTGGGCGTTGCGGTTGATCGCGCGCAGCACGCCCTTGAGGTCGATCGCTCCGTGTTCGTAGAAGCGGGAGTCCTCGATCGCGACGATCGCCTTCTGCATGTACGGGGAGATCTTCTCCAGCGGCACGACCTTCCGGTCGCGCGAGTACACGGTGGCGAGGTGGCCGCCCTCGGAGTCGAGGATCGTGGTGCGCTGACTCAGCGGCGGCGTCTTCAGGTTGGACGGGATTTCGTCGAATCCCTCGACCGTGCCCTTGGCTGCCAGTCCGAGTGCTCCGGCCGCGGGCAGGGCGATGCCTGCCAGCACGGCTCCGGAGAGCACACTGACACCGACGAACTTGGCGGCCTGCTGGGTCCCGGTCAGACCTCCGCCCGAGCGCTTCTTTGCCATGGGGGCAGCCTACGTTCTCATTCGCCGGACACACGTATATGCCTTGGCCTAAGCTGCTCTCAACTGTCACAGCAGTGTGGTTCTGCATCAAGACCCGGGCGTGACATCGGCACGAAATCCCTTGAACCCGAAGCTTGGGAAGTCATGCCCGATTCCGCCCCATGCGTCACTCGACGCCCCAAGTGGCTCCGTCACAGTTGGGCGAACTGTGACGGTTCGCCGGATTTGACACGCATGTCCATCGGTCACTCCCCTGGGTGATCTGCCGCGTACGCATAGTCCGTTCGGGCCATTCAAGATTGGGCCCGAAGGGGGTGTTGCGCTGTGCCCACCTTCCGTAACGTCACCAACTGGCAGCGGTGAATATGCCGCTACCGCCGTGGGGGAGCCTCGATTCGGGAGAGGACGGCGCCGGTATGGGCTGGGTAGCTGACTGGAGTGCGCAGGCGGCCTGCCGCACTACCGATCCGGATGAACTTTTCGTTCAAGGAGCGGCACAGAACAGGGCGAAGGCAGTGTGCACCGGATGTCCGGTGCGGACCGAGTGCCTGGCCGACGCCCTGGACAACCGCGTGGAGTTCGGCGTGTGGGGCGGGATGACGGAGCGCGAGCGCCGTGCCCTCCTGCGCCGGCGGCCGACCGTCACCTCGTGGCGGCGACTGCTCGAGACCGCGCGCACGGAGTACGAGCGGGGAGCGGGCCTGCTGCCCGTGGCGATCGAGGACGACGCGACGTACGAGGCGTATGCGGCGGTGGGCTAGCCCCACCGGCTCGTGACGTTCGAGACGTACGAAGGCGTACGACACGTTCGAGACGTACGTAGCGCTTGAACGCGTACGACACGTACGCAGCGTACGAAGACGTACGAGGCTTGCGCGGCGGTGGGTGATGCCCCCGCCGGCGTTCGCACAGCTCAGGCCGACGGCATCCGTCCGGCCGCGAGTCGATCACCGATGGCCCGAAGCCCTGCGAGATCGTGTACGTCGCCGGGCAGGGCGGCCACTTCGGCCACGGCCACCTCGGGGTGGAGCGCCGTGAAGCGGTCACGCGTGCGCTGTTCGCGCGCGAGCACCTGCATCCGCTCGGCATGGAGACGGAGCAGTCCTGCGGTCAGCTGCTGAATGTCGTGCGTGGCGTCGTCGGCTGTGGGGGCAGCCTCGTCGTGCGATGTGCGTACGGCGGCGGTGACGGTGGCGGCGCTGGCGGTGTCCGACAGCTCGGGGGGTGTGGCACGGGAGCCACGAACACCAGTCTTCCCGGTCCCCTGATCGACAATGCGCCCTTCGTCAAGATTTTCCGCGGCAGCCCGCGCGCGCTCGGCCGACAGCTGGGCGGCGCCGCTGCCGTGGACGCGATTGAGGACGAGACCGGCCAGCGGCATCTCCTCGGCGGCGAGCCGTTCCACGAAGTACGCGGCCTCGCGCAGCGCGTCCCGCTCCGGCGTGGCCACCACGAGGAACGCCGTGCCCGGGGCCTGGAGCAGCTTGTACGTCGCGTCCGCCCGGGTGCGGAAGCCGCCGAACATCGTGTCCATCGCAGCCACGAAGGTCTGAACGTCCTTCAGGAACTGCCCTCCCAGCAGCTTCCCCAGCGTTCCCGTCATCATCGACATGCCGACATTGAGGAACTTCATCCCCGCCCGGCCGCCCATCTTCGCCGGAGCCATCAGCAGCTTGATGAACTTCCCGTCCAGGAAGGACCCGAGCCGCTTAGGAGCGTCCAGGAAGTCCAGCGCCGACCGCGACGGGGGAGTGTCGACGACGATCAGGTCCCACTCGTCACGGGCCCGCAGCTGCCCGAGCTTCTCCATTGCCATGTACTCCTGCGTGCCGGCGAAACCGGCCGACAGGGACTGGTAGAACGGGTTCTCCAGGATCGCCCGGGCCCGCTCGGCGTCCGCGTGCGCCTCGACGATCTCGTCGAACGTCCGCTTCATGTCGAGCATCATGGCGTGCAGTTCGCCCGCGCGCCGTCCGCCGCCACCCTTGCTCGAACCGCTGCGCGATGCCCCTCCGGATTCGGACCCCTTGATGCCGTCGACCTTGCGCGGGATGTTGTCCAGCGAGTCGATCCCCATCGACTGGGCCAGCCGGCGGGCCGGGTCGATCGTCAGCACGACGACCTTGCGGCCCCGCTCCGCCGCCCGTACGCCGAGCGCCGCCGCGGTCGTCGTCTTGCCGACCCCGCCCGCGCCGCAGCAGACGATGATCCGCGTGCCCAGGTCGTCGATGAGCGGATCCAGATGCAGGACGGGGGCGGAGTCGAGACCGTTCACCGCGGCAGCCATCTCCGTCACGCGCCCACCCCTTGCTTCCGCAGGTCCTTCGCCAGCCGGTACAGGCCCGCGATGTCCGCCCCGTCCCCGAGGAAGGGCAGTTCGTACGTCGGTACGCCGAGCCCGGTGAGCACCGCACGCTGCTCGCGCTCCAGCTCCACCCGCTGGGCGTGCTCGCCCGCCTGCCCCAGCAGCGGCTCGACCAGCTTCGTACCGCCAGAGATCCCCGCGGCCGCCAGGGTCTTCGCGATCGCGCCCCGGTGGTCGCCGGAGGCGGCCCGTACCGCCGCCTCGTCGAGGACGTGCGGACGGACCATGTTCACGATGATCTCGCCCACCGGAAGGTCGGCCCCGCGCAGCTCCGCGACGCCGTCCGCGGTCTCCTGGACCGGCATCTCCTCCAGCAGCGTCACCAGGTGCACGGCCGTCTCCGGGGACTTGAGCACCCGCATCACGGCCTGCGCCTGATTGTGTATCGGGCCGATCCGGGCCAGCCCCGCCACCTCGTCGTTCACGTTGAGGAAGCGGGTGATCCGGCCGGTCGGGGGTGCGTCCATGACGACGTGGTCGTAGGTGTAGCCGCCGTGCTTCTCGCGCCGGCGGACCGCCTCGCACGCCTTGCCGGTCAGCAGCACGTCTCGTACGCCCGGCGCTATCGTCGTCGCGAAGTCGATCGCGCCGAGCTTCTTCAGGGCCCGGCCCGCGCTGCCGAGTTTGTAGAACATCTGGAGGTAGTCGAGGAGCGCGCGCTCGGCGTCGATGGCCAGCGCGAACACCTCTCCGCCGCCCGGCGCGACGGCGATCTTGCGTTCCTCGTACGGAAGGGCCTCCGTCTCGAAGAGCTGTGCGATGCCCTGTCTGCCTTCGACCTCGACGAGGAGGGTTCGCTTGCCCTCCGTCGCGAGGGCGAGCGCGAGGGCGGCGGCGACCGTCGTCTTACCGGTACCACCCTTGCCGCTGACGACCTGGAGCCTGCTCACGTCTTCGAGCCTAACCACTGGCAGTCCCGCCTAAGCAGGAGGCTACCTGTGGCAGCGGATACAGTCGGCTCCATGACCAAGTGGGAATACGCGACCGTGCCCCTTCTCGTGCACGCGACCAAGCAGATTCTGGACACCTGGGGCGAGGACGGGTGGGAGCTCGTCCAGGTCGTGCCCGGCCCGAACAACCCCGAGCAGCTCGTGGCCTACCTGAAGCGGGAGAAGTCCTGATGAGCGGCGCCGTCGAGGCGAAGCTCGCCGAGCTGGGCCTGACGCTGCCGGAGGTCGTGCCCCCGCTGGCCGCCTACCAGCCGGCCGTGCAGTCGGGCGTGTACGTCTACACCTCGGGCCAGCTCCCGATCGTGGAGGGCAAGCTCCAGCTGGCCGGCAAGGTCGGCGGCGAGGTCACCGCCGAGGAGGCCAAGAAGCTCGCGGCCACCTGCGCGCTGAACGCGCTCGCGGCCGTGAAGTCGGTCGCCGGTGACCTGGACCGGATCAAGCGGGTCGTGAAGGTCGTCGGCTTCGTCGCCTCGGCATCCGACTTCACCGGTCAGCCGGGCGTCATCAACGGCGCCAGCGAGCTGCTCGGCGCCGTCCTCGGCGACAAGGGCGTGCACGCGCGCAGCGCGGTGGGTGTCGCGGTGCTGCCGCTGGACGCCCCGGTCGAGGTCGAGGTCCAGGTGGAGCTCGTCCAGGCCTGACCGCCCCTACGTTCGTCAAGAGCCGGTTCCCCCGCCCAGGGGGAATCGGCTCTCGTGCGTACGAGTAGTTGCGCATACCATCCGGCCATGTCGAATGGTCAGTGGTACCCACCGGAATGGCCCGACCGCATCCGCGCCCTGGCGGCGGGCGAGCTCACGCCTCCGGCCCCCAGGCGGGCGGCGACCGTCCTGCTGCTGCGCGACGCCGCCGAGGGGCCGCACGTCCACATGCTGCGGCGGCGCACCTCCATGGCCTTCGCGGGCGGTGCGTACGCGTATCCCGGCGGCGGCGTCGATCCGCGTGACGAGCACCCGGTGCGCTGGGCCGGCCCCTCCCTGGAGAGCTGGGCCGAGCGCCTCGGCGTCACGGGTACGGAAGAGGCGCAGGCGATCGTCTGCGCGGCCGTGCGCGAGACCTTCGAAGAGGCGGGCGTGCTGCTCGCCGGCGGGACCGCCGACTCCGTGGTCGACGACACGACCGGTGAGGACTGGGAGAAGGACCGGGAGGCGCTGGTCGCCCGCGAGCTGTCGTTCGCGGACTTCCTCGACCGGCGCGGGCTGGTGCTGCGCTCGGACCTGCTCGGCGCGTGGGCGCGGTGGATCACGCCGGAGTTCGAGTCCCGGCGGTACGACACCTGGTTCTTCACGGCCGTACTTCCGGTCGGTCAGCGCACCCGTGACGTCTCGACCGAGGCGGACCGCACGGTCTGGATCCGCCCGGAGGATGCCGCGGCCGGCTACGACCGGGGCGAGCTGACCATGATGCCGCCGACGATCTCGACCCTGCGGGGCCTGGAACGCTTCGGTACCGCCGCCGAGGCGCTGGCCGCGGCCCAGGACCAGGACCTGACTCCCGTACTCGCGCAGGCGCGGCTGGACGGCGACGAGCTGATCCTGAGCTGGCCGGGCCACGACGAGTTCACCAAGCACATCCCGATGGGCGCGCGTCCGGACGCGGGCGCGGGTGAGGGTGCGGCTCCGGACGCGGCTCCGGGCGCGACGTCCGGAGCGGACGCGGACCACGGCGGGACTCCAGGAGCGGACGCGGACCACGGCGGGACCCCAGGAGCGGACCACGGCGCTCCGCGCGAAGGAGGTCCGCGATGAGTGACGCCGCCGCGCTGCCCGGGCAGCCCCGGGGCGGGGTCCTCTCCGGCCCCGCGACCGCCCGCGCCGTCAACGTCCTTGCGCCGAACCCGTCCGCGATGACCCTCGACGGCACCAACACCTGGATCGTCTCCGAGCCGGACTCCGACCTCGCCGTCGTCGTCGACCCGGGGCCGCTCGACGACGGCCACCTCACGCATGTGATCGAGACCGCGACGAAGCTCGGCAAGCGGGTCGCGCTCACCCTGCTGACGCACGGTCACCCCGACCACGCCGAGGGCGCGAGCCGGTTCGCCGAGCTGACGGGGACGCATGTGCGGGCCCTGGACCCGGCTCTGCGCCTCGGCGACGAGGGGCTCACCGCCGGGGACGTCATCACGGTCGGCGGCCTGGAGATGCGGGTCGTACCGACGCCCGGGCACACCGCGGACTCGCTCTCCTTCCATCTCCCCGCCGACCGGGCCGTCCTGACGGGCGACACGATCCTCGGGCGCGGCACGACGATCGTCGCCCACCCCGACGGGCGGCTCGGCGACTATCTGGACTCGCTGCGCCGGCTGCGCTCGCTCACGGTCGACGACGGGGTCCACACGGTGCTGCCGGGCCACGGGCCGGTCCTGGAGGACGCACAGGGCGCGGTGGAGTTCTACCTTGCGCACCGCGCCAACCGGCTCGCCCAGGTGGAGACGGCGGTCGAGAGCGGCCACCGGACCCCCTCGGAGGTCGTCGCCCATGTGTACGCAGACGTGGACCGCTCGCTCTGGCCGGCCGCCGAACTGTCCGTGCGGGCTCAGCTGGAGTATCTGCGGGAGCACGGCCTGATCTGACCCCCACCCTCGAGGGCTCGCGGCTCGTGTCTTACGCTCCGCTTACTTCGCCTACAGCCGACCGTAGTCCTCGGGGGGAACGCCCATGTTCGTCATAGCCATCCTGCTGCTCATCGCAGCAGTGGTGCTCTTCTTCGTCGCCCGCTCCAACGACTCGAAGGGGCTGAAGCTCGGCGCGCTCGGCGCGGTCATCGCGGGTGTCTTCTCGCTGGTCGCCAGCATGACGTACGTGGTCAGCGCGTACGAGGTCGGCGTCCCGGTCGCGTTCGGCAAGGTGGGCTCGCCGATGACCTCCGGCATGCACGTCAAGTCGCCCTTCACCGACGTCACGACCTTCTCCACCCGCCCCGTCGACCTCAACCTCTCCGACAAGGACGTGGTCGAGGTCCGCTCCTCGCAGGGCGGCGTGATGGAGGTGGAGGTGACCGTGAAGTGGGCGGTCACACCCTCCAAGTCGGTCGAGCTGTACCGGCTCGCGGGCAGCGAGGAGTCCATCCAGCAGCGCCTGGTCTACCCGGACAGCCGGGAGATCGTCCGCAACGTCTTCGCCCGCTACACGAGCGAGCAGGGCTACGCCACGGACCGCGAGAAGATCAACGCCGAGATCGGCACGCTCATCAAGGAGCGGCTGGCCCCGCGCGGGATCGACGTCACGGCCGTCAACCTGCGGAACGTGAAGCCCTCGAAGGCGCTGCAGGACCAGATCGACCGCAAGATCCAGCAGCAGCAGGCGACCGAGCGTGCCACCGAGGCGGCCCGTACGGCCAAGGCCGAGGCCGACCGGCGCCGTATCGAGGCCGAGGGCATCGCCCGCGCCAACAAGATCCTCAACGAGTCGCTGACCGACAAGGTCCTGATGAACCAGTGCATCGACGCGTACAAGGAGGCCGCGGCGAAGAACCCGGTGTACGCGGTTCCGTGCGGCGCCGCCGGCGGCAACCCGCTGATCGTCGACGGCACGAAGCGGTAGTACGGCCGTAGTCGACGTACGAGGAAGGCCGCCCGGTCCACGACCGGGCGGCCTTCCTCGTACGTACGGAGGTGCTTACCGCGAGCGCTTCGCGAGGCGCTCCACGTCCAGCAGGATCACGGCGCGGGCCTCCAGGCGCAGCCAGCCGCGCTGCGCGAAGTCCGCCAGGGCCTTGTTGACCGTCTCGCGGGAGGCGCCGACCAGCTGGGCGAGCTCCTCCTGGGTCAGGTCGTGGACGACGTGGATGCCCTCCTCGGACTGCACGCCGAAGCGGCGAGACAGGTCGAGGAGCGCGCGGGCGACACGGCCCGGAACGTCGGAGAAGACCAGGTCGGACATCTGGTCGTTGGTCTTGCGCAGTCGGCGGGCGACCGCGCGCAGCAGGGCGGTGGCCACCTCGGGGCGGGCGTTCAGCCAGGGCTGGAGGTCGCCGTGGCCCAGGCCCAGCAGCTTGACCTCGGTCAGCGCGGTCGCCGTGGCGGTGCGCGGGCCCGGGTCGAAGAGGGACAGCTCGCCGATCAGCTCGCCGGGGCCGAGGACCGCCAGCATGTTCTCCCGGCCGTCGGGCGAGGTGCGGTGGAGCTTCACCTTGCCCTCGGTCACCACGTACAGGCGGTCACCGGGGTCGCCTTCGTGGAAGAGCGCGTCGCCACGGGCGAGCGTCGCTTCACTCATCGAGGCGCGCAGCTCCGCGGCCTGCTCGTCATCGAGCGCCGCGAAGAGCGGGGCGCGCCGCAGAACGTCGTCCACGAGTTCTCTCCTATGTCGACCTGCTCAGGGGACCTTGATCCCATGATGCCGGACGCACAAAACAGTGCGATCAATCACAACAAGTTTGACGTACCGAACCACTCCTCCGTACGCCAGGGCCCCGATTGGGTCGTGATCGGTCGTGCCCAGGGCGAATGTCGGTGGTGGCCCTTAGGCTGGCCGAGTGTCCAACTCGCCGGTGAGAGCGCAGGCCAAGGGGGCTGGAAGAGTGTCCGCCAAGGGTAATTCCGCTGTGGGCGAACAGGGTACGCCGAAACGGGCGAATGCGACAAAACGCCCGACGAAGGTGGCCCCCAAGGCCGCTTCGAAGACGGCGAAGCAGGCGGAGAAGGCCGCCGCGAAGACGCCGAAAGCCGCCGCGAAGACGCCGAAGCCCGCTCCGAAATCGGCGAAACCGGAATCCCGGCTCGCGATGGTCCGCCGGGCCCGGAAGATCAACCGTGAGCTGGCCGAGGTCTTCCCGTACGCCCACCCCGAGCTGGACTTCCGGAATCCCTTCGAGCTGCTCGTCGCCACGGTCCTCTCCGCCCAGACCACCGACCTGCGGGTCAACCAGACCACCCCCGCGCTCTTCGCGGCGTACCCGACCCCCGAGGACCTGGCTGCCGCCGTGCCCGAGCAGGTCGAGGAGCTGATCCGGCCCACCGGCTTCTTCCGCGCCAAGACCAAGTCGATCATGGGCCTCGCCACGGCCCTCCGGGACGACTTCGGGGGCGAGGTCCCCGGCCGCCTCGACGACCTGGTGAAACTGCCCGGAGTGGGTCGTAAGACCGCCTTCGTCGTCCTCGGCAACGCCTTCGGCGTGCCGGGCATCACCGTCGACACCCACTTCATGCGCCTCGCCCGCCGCTGGAAGTGGACCGAGAGCGACGACCCGGTCAAGATCGAGGCGGAGATCGCCGAGATCTTCCCGAAAAGCGAGTGGACGATGCTGTCCCACCGGGTGATCTTCCACGGCCGCCGGATCTGCCACGCCCGCAAGCCCGCCTGCGGTGCCTGCCCGATCGCCCCGCTCTGCCCGGCGTACGGGGAGGGCGAGACCGACCCGGACAAGGCCCAGAAGCTCCTGAAGTACGAGAAGGGCGGCTTCCCCGGCCAGCGCCTCACCCCGCCCCCGGACTATCCGGGCCGCCCGGCCGCACCCGCCCCCGGCGTCGCCCCGGGAGCCGAGTGAGCTCAGTCGGCGGAGGGATCCCGGCGGGGCCGAGGGCGCCGACGGATCCGATCCATGAGGGAACGAACCCACACACCGATCGCGTTGTGAACCACGGGGGTGCCTATGACGCGCACTGAAGAGACCGAAGCACACACCGGGGAAACGACCCACGGCGTCGGGACCGGCGGCCTGCTCAGCCGGGACGGCCTGCCGGACTGGCTCGCCCCCGTCGAACGGGCCGCCCGCGCCGTCGCTCCCGAGCAGCTCAGCCGCTTCCTGCCGCCCGCCAGCGGCGCCGGCCGCCAGTCCGCGGTCCTGATCCTCTTCGGCGAGGGTGAGCGCGGCCCCGAGCTGCTGCTCATGGAGCGCTCCGGCTCCCTCCGCTCGCACGCCGGCCAGCCCTCCTTCCCCGGCGGCGCCCTCGACCCCGAGGACGGCGCCCCGGCCGACGGCGGCCTGCTGCGGGCCGCGCTGCGCGAAGCCGAGGAGGAGACCGGCCTCGACCCCTCCGGCGTCCAGCTCTTCGGCGTGCTCCCCCAGCTCTACATCCCGGTCAGCGGCTTCGTCGTCACCCCCGTGCTCGGCTGGTGGCGCACCCCCACCCCCGTCGGCGTGGTCGACCCCGCCGAGACCGCCCGGGTCTTCACCGTCCCCGTGGCGGATCTCACGGACCCCGCGAACCGCGCGACGACCGTCCACCCCAGCGGCCACGAGGGCCCCGGGTTCCTGGTCGCATCCGCTCTGGTCTGGGGTTTCACCGCCGGAGTGATCGACCGGCTGCTTCACTACGCGGGCTGGGAGAGAGCGTGGGACCGGGCCAAGAAGGTCCCGCTCGACTGGCGCTCATGACAGGCTGACCTCCGGGCCGGGGCGACCGAAGACGAATCTGCGAGGCTATTGACGGTGAACGTGCTGGACATCCTGTTGCTGCTCGCCGCCGTGTGGTTCGCGATCATCGGTTACCGCCAGGGATTCGTGGTCGGCATCCTGTCGGTCATCGGCTTCCTCGGCGGCGGCCTCGTCGCCGTCCTGCTGCTCCCGATCGTCTGGGACTGGCTGACGAACAAGTCCGAGGTCTCCACCACGGCGACGGTCGTCTTCGTGATCGTGGTGATCGTCTGTGCCTCGGTCGGTCAGGCCTTCACCACCCACCTCGGGAACAAGCTGCGCCGGCACATCACCTGGTCACCGGCGCGGGCCCTGGACGCCACCGGCGGCGCGCTGGTCAACGTCGTCGCGATGCTGCTGGTCGCCTGGCTGCTCGGCTCCATCATCGCCCAGACCTCGATGCCCACGGTGGGCAAGGAGGTGCGCGACTCCAAGGTGCTCCTCGGAGTCGAGCGGGTGATGCCCCATCAGGTCTCCACCTGGTTCACGAACTTCACCTCCACCCTCGCCCAGAACGGCTTCCCGCAGGTCTTCAGCCCGTTCGCCAACGAGACCATCACGGAGGTCCGGCCCCCGGACCCGGCGCTCGCCGGCAGCCCGGTCGCCGCCCGTGCCCAGCGCTCCATCGTCAAGGTCGTCGGTACGGCGCCGAGCTGCGGCAAGGTCCTCGAAGGCACCGGCTTCGTCTTCTCCGACCGCCGTGTGATGACCAACGCCCATGTCGTCGGAGGCGTGGACGAGCCCACCGTCCAGATCGGCGGCGAGGGCAAGCTGTACGACGCGAAGGTCGTCCTCTACGACTGGGCGCGCGACATCGCCGTCCTGGATGTTCCGGATCTCGACGCCGAGCCCCTGCAGTTCACCGACGCGGACGCCCGCAGCGGCGACAACGCCATCGTCGCGGGCTTCCCCGAGAACGGCTCGTACGACGTCCGCTCTGCGCGCGTCCGGGGCCGTATCAACGCCAAGGGCCCGGACATCTACCACCGCGGTGAGGTCCGCAGGGATGTCTACTCCCTGTACGCGACGGTCCGTCAGGGCAACTCCGGAGGCCCGCTCCTCACCGCCGACGGCAAGGTGTCCGGCGTGATCTTCGCCCGTTCGCTCGACGACGCGAACACCGGCTACGCGCTGACGGCCGACGAGATCCGGGACGACATCGTCCAGGGCCGCGCGGCCAACCAGCAGGTGGACAGCCAGGGGTGCGCTCTGTAGCCGAACGGGCGATCGCGGTCAGTCCCGGGTGTGCCTGAGCCTCGCCGAGACCCAACGGGCCCGGCGGCGCAGGATGCGCGGGATCCCCATCCCCTGCACGGGATGCGAGCGTCCCTGCTCCTGCGGGCCACCCCTCTCGCGGGAGCTCGACCCAGCGGTCGAGCGTCGGTTGCGTGCTGTGTCACCGTAGTCGTGCGTCCAGCCCATACCCCGACGTCTGCCCGTGGCCCAAGGTCGGTAACCGCCCGGGGGCCCGCCAATTGGAGTATGTCTCGGGCACATGGCCGTTCCTAGAACGGGAGTCCGGTCAGCGGTCGGGCTCGGGGTCCTTGAGCCAGTTGATGAGCTCCGTGGAGAACGCCACCGGGTCCTCCTCGTGCGGGAAGTGCCCCAGGCCGTCGAAGAGTCGCCAGCGGTAGGGCGCCTCCACGTACTCGCCGGAGCCCGCCGCGCTGCGCGTGCGCATCGCCGGGTCCATCGAGCCGTGAAGGTGCAGGGTGGGTACCCGCACCGGGCGCTTCATACGCCGGTTGAACTGGATTCCGTCCGGCCGCGCCAGGGACCGCACCATCCACCGGTACGGCTCGATCGAGCAGTGCGCGGTCGACGGGATGCACATCGCCCGCCGGTACACCGCGATCGCCTCCTCGTCCGGCAGCCCGGGGCCCGACCATTCCTCGATCAGCTTCCCCACCAGCGCCCCCTCGTCCGCGACGAGCTGACGCTCCGGCAGCCACGGGCGCTGGAAGCCCCATACGTACGAACCGGCCCGCGACTGCGAGAAGTCGGAGAGCATCGCCGAGCGCCAGCGGCGCGGGTGCGGCATCGAGGAGACCGCGAGCCGGCGGACCAGCTTCGGCCGCATCACGGCCGCGGTCCAGGCGAGATAGCCGCCCAGGTCGTGGCCGACCAGCGCCGCGTCCGGCTCGCCGAGGGACCGGACGACGCCGGTGATGTCGAGTGCCAGGTTGGCGGGGTCGTAACCCCGGGGCGTACGGTCGCTGCCGCCCACGCCCCGCAGGTCCATCGCCACGGCCCGGAAGCCCGCGTCGGCGAGAGCAGGCAGCTGATGGCGCCAGGTCCACCAGAACTGCGGGAAGCCGTGCAACAGCAGCACGAGCGGTCCGTCGCCCATCTCCGCGATGTGGAAGCGCGCGCCATTGGCGGCCACGTCGCGATGGGTCCAGGGGCCGTCGATCCGTACGGGACTGCCGTTGCCGCTGCCGTTGCTGCTCTCAGGGACGGTCATGCAGACGAGCGTCCCACAGCGGCGGCCTTGTCCTGGACCGCGCCCGGCAGCTCCGCCCGAACGGGGCGGGGGTGCGGCTTGGCGTTCTGCAGGACCGAGGCGGTCTGCTTGGCCGAGGCGATGGACTTCTCCGGCGGCTTGACCTTCTTGAACTTGGCGTACGCGAGCAGCCCGAGCAGCCCCGCCAGCAGCACGTTCGCCGCGAAGGAGAGCAGGAAGCACCACACGAGGTTCCAGCCGCCGTCGCCGTTGTGGCCGCCGGTCCAGGTGTTGATGCCGTAGGCGAGCGCGAAGCTCAGCATCGGCAGCGAGAACAGGAGCACCGTCGCCGCCGCCGTACCGGCCGCGCCACCGATGGCGCCGCGCTTGACGTCCTGCCGGATCTCCGCCTTGGCCAGGGCGATCTCGTCGTGCACCAGCGCGGACATCTCGGCGGTCGCCGAGGCGACCAGCTGACCGAGGCTGCGCTCGGTTCCGTTGACCGGGTCGCTCATCGCTGCTCCCTCTTCTCTTCTACGGTCCGACCTCAGATCATGCCGGACTGTCGCCGCCGTTGCGCGATGCCCCCGCCAGTTGGGCGCGCTCGCGATGCTCCGCGGCCTTCTTCTCGTAGAGCTCGGCCATCCGGAGGTGGTACGCCGGGTTGTCC
The DNA here is from genome assembly GCF_036237275.1 of Streptomyces sp. NBC_01353. Classification (GTDB taxonomy): domain Bacteria; phylum Actinomycetota; class Actinomycetes; order Streptomycetales; family Streptomycetaceae; genus Streptomyces. The sequence goes on from NZ_CP108352.1 coordinate 4,716,203, forward strand.
TGCTCGTACATGTCGGGGATGCCGTCCTCGTCGTCGTCGCGCTCCTCGTCCGCCAGCAGGGCCTGGTACCTCCGCACCCGCAGCTTGAGCAGGACGGTCGCGAGCACGGCGGCCGTCAGCGAGCCGATCAGGACAGCCGCCTTGACCTCCGCCATGAGGGTGGGGTCGTCCTCGAAGGCCAGCTCGCCGATGAGGAGCGAGACGGTGAAGCCGATGCCGGCGAGCGAGGCGACGGCGAGGACGTCCGGCCAGGCCAGGTCCTCGTTGAGCTCCGCCCTGGTGAAGCGGGCCGCCAGCCAGGTGCCGCCGAAGATTCCCACGGTCTTGCCGACCACCAGGCCGAGGATGACACCGAGGGTGACGGGGTTGGTGGAGATGTCGGCGATGGTCTTCCCGTTGATGCTGACACCGGCCGAGAACAGGGCGAACAGCGGCACCGCCAGCCCGGCGGAGAGCGGCCGGACCAGGTGCTCGATGTGCTCGCCGGGGGACTGCTCCTCGTCCTCGCGCCTGGTGCAGCGCAGCATCAGACCCATGGCGACGCCTGCGATGGTGGCGTGGACGCCGCTGTTGTACATCAGGCCCCAGATCACCAGGGCGAGCGGGATGTAGATGTACCAGCCGCGGACGCCCTTGCGCAGGAGCAGCCAGAAGACGGCGAGGCCGACGAAGGCGCCGCCGAGCGCGGCGAAGTTCAGGTCGTTGGTGAAGAAGACCGCGATGATCAGGATCGCGAAGAGGTCGTCGACGACGGCCAGGGTGAGCAGGAATGCCCGGAGCGCGGACGGCAGCGAGGTCCCGATCACGGCGAGGACGGCGAGCGCGAAGGCGATGTCGGTCGCGGTGGGCACGGCCCAGCCGGTCATCGAGCCGTCGCCGATGAGGTTGACGAGGGCGTAGACGCCCGCGGGTACGGCCATGCCGCACATCGCGGCGATGACGGGCAGGGCGGCGGCCTTGGGGTCGCGCAGCTCGCCTGCGACGAGCTCACGCTTGAGCTCGATGCCGGCGACGAAGAAGAAGATCGCGAGGAGGCCGTCGGCCGCCCAGTGTTGGATCGAGAGGTCGAGCCCGAGCGCCTCGGGGCCGATGTGGAAGTTCTGTACCGTCGCGTAGCTCTCGCTGACGGGGGTGTTGGCCCAGACGATGGCGGCGATCGCGGCCACGAGCAGCAGCACGCCACCGACGGTCTCGGCGCGCAGCGCGTCGGCGACGAACCGACGCTCGGGGAGCGACAGGCGGCCGAGGAACGTGCGGTCGGTGGGGGTGGGCGCAGGCGCGGGCACGGTGGGCGACCTCCGGTCGGTTGGGCACGACAAAGCACATGCCGACCAGACTTCCCGGCGCACCTAGGTATTTCTGTCGCGTCTCTGACGCGATCTTTACTTTACCTAACGAGGTCGGGTGGTGTCCGGCGATCCTCACCTTAGATCCGGAATGCCCCCTTTGCCCTGTGGTTTACGCCCCGCAGGGGTACGGCACGACCCGCATGACCGGACGCCGAGACAAGGGCGCCCACCCGGGGTGACCCCGGGTGGGCGCTTGCAGGAGCCTGAGGCGGGTCAGTCCTCGGCGGACGCGCTCGGCAGCTTCGTCTGGATGAGATCCATGACTGACGAGTCCGTCAGCGTCGTGACGTCTCCCAGCTCCCGGTTCTCCGCCACGTCCCGCAGCAGCCGTCGCATGATCTTCCCGGACCGCGTCTTCGGCAGCTCCGCCACCGGCAGCACGCGCTTCGGCTTCGCGATCGGGCCGAGCGTCGTGCCGACGTGGTTGCGCAGCTCCGCGACGAGCCCCTCGTCCTCGCTGGCCGTACCCCGCAGGATCACGAAGGCGACGATCGCCTGGCCGGTCGTCTCGTCGGCCGCGCCGACCACCGCCGCCTCGGCGACGGCCGGGTGCGAGACGAGGGCGGACTCGACCTCGGTGGTGGAGATGTTGTGCCCGGAGACGAGCATGACGTCGTCGACCCGGCCGAGCAGCCAGATGTCGCCGTCCTCGTCCTTCTTCGCGCCGTCGCCGGCGAAGTACTTGCCCTCGAAGCGCGACCAGTACGTGTCGAGGAAGCGCTGGTCGTCGCCCCAGATGGTGCGCAGCATCGACGGCCACGGCTCGGTGAGGACCAGGTAGCCGCCGCCCCCGTTCGGCACCTCGTTCGCGTCGTCGTCGACGACGGTGGCGGAGATGCCGGGAAGCGGGCGCTGGGCCGAACCCGGCTTGGTCTCGGTGGCCCCCGGCAGCGGCGAGATCATCATCGCGCCGGTCTCGGTCTGCCACCAGGTGTCCACGATCGGGGTGGTGCCGGCGCCGATGTGCTCGCGGTACCAGATCCACGCCTCGGGGTTGATCGGCTCGCCGACCGAGCCGAGGACGCGCAGCGACGACAGGTCGAACTTCGCGGGGATGTCGTCGCCCCACTTCATGAACGTGCGGATCGCGGTCGGCGCCGTGTAGAGGACCGTGACGCCGTACTTCTGGATGATCTCCCAGAAGCGGCCCTGGTGCGGGGTGTCCGGGGTGCCCTCGTACATGACCTGCGTCGCGCCGTTGGCCAGCGGTCCGTAGGTGATGTACGAGTGTCCGGTCACCCAGCCGATGTCGGCGGTGCACCAGTAGACGTCGGTCTCCGGCTTGAGGTCGAAGACGGCGTGGTGGGTGTACGCGGATTGCGTGAGGTAGCCGCCGGAGGTGTGCAGGATGCCCTTGGGCTTACCCGTCGTACCGGAGGTGTACAGGATGAAGAGTGGGTGCTCGGCCTCGAACGCCTCGGGGGTGTGCTCGGCGGACTGGCGGGCGACGATGTCGTCCCACCACACGTCCCGGCCCTCGGTCCAGGCCACTTCCTGGCCCGTGCGGCGTACGACCACGACGTTGCTCACGCGGTCCACGCGGGCGAGTGCCTCGTCGACGGCGGGCTTGAGGGCGCTCGGCTTGCCGCGGCGGTAGCCGCCGTCGGCGGTGATCACCAGCTTGGCGTCGGCGTCCTCGATGCGGGTGGCGATGGCGTCGGCGGAGAAGCCGCCGAAGACCACGGAGTGCGCGGCGCCGATGCGGGCGCAGGCCAGCATCGAGACGACGGCCTCGGGGATCATCGGGAGGTAGATGGCCACCCGGTCGCCCTTGGTGACGCCCAGTTCGGTCAGGGCGTTGGCGGCCCGGGAGACCTCGTCCTTGAGCTCGGCGTAGGTGATGGCGCGGCTGTCGCCCGGCTCCCCCTCGAAGTGGATGGCGACACGGTCGCCGTTCCCGGCTTCGACGTGCCGGTCGACGCAGTTGTACGCCACGTTGAGCCTGCCGTCGGCGAACCACTTGGCGAACGGCGGGTTGGACCAGTCGAGGGTCTCGGTCGGCTCGGTGGCCCAGGTGAGCCGCTTCGCCTGCTCGGCCCAGAAGCCAAGCCTGTCCGCAGCGGCCTGCTCGTACGCCTCCGCGGTCACGTTGGCGTGCGCGGCCAGCTCGGCCGGCGGCGCGAACCTCCGCTCCTCCTTGAGCAGGTTGGCCAGGCTTTCGTTGCTCACGACATCTCCCTTTCCCAGGGCGTCCCATGTGCCTATGTATCCCGTGTCATAGCTCATCAGTCAGATGCCCGGGTGACAAGAGTCTCCAGGAAATTGGTTTAGACCTATGAGGCGACGGGCGTGCGGTGGCCCCTCCCTCCCGAGCGGTGGGAAGAAGGGGCCACACAGTCTCACGGACGCCCGGACGGGAAGGTTCAGGACGCGCGGGCTTCCGCCCGCTCCACGATCATGGTCGGTGGGACCTGGTCGAAGACATCGTCGTAGCGGTGCTGCTCGTCCGGCCCGGCCAGCAGATACGCCTGGGCCTCGCCCACATGGAAGTACATCCCGTGCAGCGTGAGCGTCCCGTCGGCGAGCCGTCGCGCCACCGCGTCGTACGCCCGCAGATGCTCCAACTGCTGGACCACATTGGTCAGACACAGCTGCTCGACCGCGTCGGCCGGCAGCCTCCCGGAGATCCGCGCCCAGGCGTGTCTGCGACTCGCCATCCGCTCCAGACTGGGCAGTCCGTGCCGCAGCCAGCGCCGCAACGGGGTCGGTGGATCGTCCGGTGTGCTGCCCAGCAGGGCCTGCATCGCCCCGCAGCCGGAGTGCCCGCAGACGGTGATCGACTGCACCCGCAGGATCTCCACCGCGTACTCGATCGCCGCAGCCACCGAGTCGTCCCCGCTCTCCTCGCCGGGCAGCGGAACGAGATTGCCCACGTTCCGTACGGTGAAGAGGTCGCCGGGTCCGCTGGAGGTGATCATGCTGGTCACGAGGCGGGAGTCGGCGCAGGTGAGGAAGAGCTGGGAGGGGCTCTGGCCCTCACGCGCGAGGCGCGCCAGCTCGTCGCGCACCAGCGGCGCCGTGTTGCGCTGGAACTTCCCGATGCCGCTCGCCAGTTGATGCCCGGTCGCGCGGCGCGTCCTGTCGGTCGGCGGGTGCTGGCCGCAGTGGTGGTTGCGCCAGGGCGTCCAGGGGCGGCAGCAGGCGTGGGACTCGGAGGTCGGTTCCGTGATCCGGGCGCCGGAGGGGCCGGTGATCTCCACCGCGCCCCCGTGCCGCACATAGCCCGACTGCCAGTCGTGCAGCGTCTCGTACGCGGCGTGGTCCATGAAGGATCCGTCCAGTTCGACGACCACACGGCCTCCCGGGGGCAGTTGGTGCAGGGCCCGGCTCAGCCGGGGTACGGCGAGGAAGGTCAGCTGTCCGCGGACGCGCACCAGGTGGCGGCCGACGTGGTCCTCGCGGGTGATGCGGGTCTTGGCGAGGCGGTGCATCGCGACCGCGACGGCCACCGCGATCCCGAGCGCGACGCCCTCCAGGATGCCGATGAGCACGACACCGCTCAGCGTCACCGCGTACACGAGGACCTCGCGGTGCCGGGTGACGCTGCGGATGTGGGTGATGCTGACCATCTGGACGCCGACCACCATCACGAGGGCGGCGAGCGCGGGCAGCGGGATCAGGTCGAGGACGGGGACGAGGAAGAGCGCGGCCAGCACGATCCACAGGCCGTGCAGCATCGTGGCGTGGCGGCTCACGGCGCCCGCGGAGACATTGGCGACGCTGCGCACCGCCACGCCCGCCACCGGCAGCCCGCCGAGCGCGCCGGAGACGACATTGGCCGCTCCCTGGCCCGCGAGCTCCCGGTCGAGACGGGAGCGGGGCACGCTGAACCCGTGGTCGGCGCGGGCGGCCACCAGCTTGTCGACGGCGACGGCGGAGAGCAGCGACTGCACGCTGGTGACCAGCGTGATGGTGAGGACGCCGGCCGCGATGCCGAGGACCGGTCCCTCCGGCAGCCCGGGCAGGGCGTGGCTGCTCCAGGAGGGCAGGTCGACGCGGGGGACGGCGAGCCCGGCGAGCGCGGCCAGAGCCGTCGCCGCGGCCACGGCGACGAGCGCCCCCGGAAGCCTCCGTACGAACCGGCCGGCGCGCCCGGGCAGCCGGGGCCAGATCAGCAGGACGGCGACCGTCAGCGCGCTGATCAGCAGCGCGACCGGATGGAGGGCGGCCAACTGGGCGGGCAGTCCGAGGACGTTGTCCACGGCGGAGCTCTGCGGGGTGCCGCCGAGGACGATGTGAAGTTGGGCGAGCGCGATGGTCACACCGATGCCGGCGAGCATCCCGTGCACGATCGCGGGGGAGACCGCGAGGGCGGAGCGGGCCACTCGCAGGGCGGCGAGGCCGAGTTGGGCGAGTCCGGCGAGGACGGTGATGGCGCAGGTGGTGCGCCAGCCGTACCGCTGGATCAGCTCGGCGGTGACCACCGTGAGGCCCGCGGCGGGGCCGCTGACCTGGAGCGGCGCCCCGCCGATCCGGCCGGCGACGATGCCGCCGACGGCGGCGGCCACGAGGCCGGCCTGGAGCGGGGCTCCGGTGGCGAGTGCGATGCCGAGGGAGAGCGGCAGCGCGATCAGGAAGACGGAGATCGATGCGGACAGGTCGGCGCCCGCGATACGGAAGCGGCGCCCGCCGGGCGGCGGGCTGTGCGGCCGGTGGGTGGGCGTACGGCGGATGGGTGTGAACACGGTCATTGGTTCCCGTCTCCTCCGGGGCGGCGCGGTCGCGGCTCGTGCGGGACGAACGTGGGGTCGCGGCCGTGGGTCACGGCGTGCAGCGGCGGGATTCCGAGCGCGGATCCTCATCGCAAGTATCAACACTCAGTAAACGGATCGTAATGCAGAGTAAAGACTGCGGCACTATTTTCGGGGCAAACGGGGCAATGATTCACCGGTTCCGGTGATAAGTGTTCAGAGTTCAGCTTGTCGTTTCATCTTTCCGGCGGTCGTGGTGCGACGTTGACGCCGCTCGCATCGAACCCGAGGAGAGGTGGGCGGATGACAGCCGCCGGGAGAAGGACCACTGCCCGCACCAGGACGCTCGCCGTCGGCGCTCTCGCCGCCGCACTGATCACCGGACTCGCCGGTTGCTCGGACTCGGGCAAGCCGACATCGAGTCAGGGCGCGCCGGGCGCGAAGGAGCACCCCGCCGCGGCCCCGCAGAACGCGGTGCGCTTGATCGGCGACGGCTCCACCGCCTTCACAGGCGCCCAGCCGAACCAGCCGGTCTGGAAGAAGCTGAAGCCGGGCGAACAACCCCCGCAGTTCGTGGTCTTCTCCTGGGACGGCGCGGGCGAAGACAGTCAGAAGCTCTTCTCCCACTTCCGCAAGGTGGGCCAGAAGTACGACGCGACGATGACGTACTTCCTCAGCGGCGTCTATCTGCTGCCCGAGGAGAAGCGCAGGCTCTACGACCCGCCGCAGCACAACGCCGGCAGCTCGGAGATCGGCTTCAACGACACCGAGGGCATCCGCGACACGGTCCGTGAGCTGCGCGGCGCCTGGCAGGAGGGCAACGAGGTCGGCACGCACTTCAACGGCCACTTCTGCGGGCCGGAGAGAGGTGTCGGCAACTGGTCGGTCGAGGACTGGAAGAGCGAGATCCGCCAGGCCAAGTCCTTTGTGAAGAACTGGAAGACGAACGCCGGCCTGACCGCCGAGCAGGCGCTCCCCTTCGACTACGACAAGGAGCTGGTCGGCGCCCGCACGCCGTGCCTGGAGGGCCGTGAGAACTTCGTCAAGGCCGCGTCCGAGCTTGGCTTCCGCTACGACACCAGCGGCGTCAACGACCAGATCTGGCCCGAGAAGGACCACGGCCTGTGGGACCTGTCGATGCACCTGGTCCCGGTGCCCGGCCGCGCGTTCCAGACGCTCGCCATGGACTACAACTTCATGGTCAACCAGTCGGGCACCAAGACCCAGGGCGACCCGTCCATGCACGAGTACTGGGGCGACCAGATGCGTGACGGCCTGGTACAGGCCTTCAACCGCTCGTACCACGGCAACCGGGCGCCGGTGATCATCGGCAACCACTTCGAGTCCTGGAACGGCGGCACGTACATGCGCGCCATCGAGGAGACCATCGCCACGGTCTGCGTCCAGAAGGACGTGAAGTGCGTGTCCTTCCGCCAGCTCGCGGACTGGCTGGACGCACAGGACCCGGCGGTGATCGCGAAGATGCGGACCCTGAAGGTCGGAGAGGCCCCGAAGGGTGGCTGGGAGACCTTCCTGGCCTCCCGGCCCCTGACGTCGTCCTCACCGGCGCTCAAGCAGGCTGAACGACCCTGACACCCCTTCGGTGGCTGCTGGTACTGCCGGCACTGCTGGTGCTTCAGCTGGGCTGAAGTACTGGCAGTGCCTCGGCCTCAGCTGAGTTGCGGGACTGGCAGTGCCTCGGCCTCAGCTGGGTTGCGGGACGGGCAGTGCCTCGGCCTCAGCTGGGCTGAGGAACCGCGTAGCGCTCGTCGAGCACGAACCCGGGGTCGACCTGCGCCGCCAGGTCCGCCCCGGTCTTCGCGTTGCCCCAGCTCTCCGCGTTGCGGAGGTGGAAGTGGACCATCTGGCGCGTGTAGCGCTCCCAGTCGCGGTGGGCGTACGAGTCGTCCGCCGCGTTCTGGAGGGCCTGGAGCGCCATCCGGTTGTCCGCCTCCAGGAGTTCGAAGCGGGACGGGCGGCCCTTCTCCATCCCCCGGACCCAGTCCGAGTGGCCGACCGTCACCAGCAGGTCGTCCCCCACCTCGGCGCGCAGGAAGTCCACGTCGTCCAGGCCCTGCACCTTGTTGCCGACGACCTTGAGCGCGACGCCGAAGTCCCGTGCGTACTCCTTGTACTGGCGGTAGACCGAGACGCCCTTGCGGGTCGGCTCGGCGACCAGGAACGTCATGTCGAAGCGGGTGAACATCCCGGAGGCGAAGGAGTCCGAGCCGGCCGTCATGTCGACGACGACGTACTCGTCCTCCCCGTCGACCAGGTGGTTCAGGCACAGTTCCACGGCGCCGACCTTGGAGTGGTAGCACGACACCCCCAGATCCGACTCGGTGAACGGTCCCGTCGCCATCAGCCGGATGTCGCCGTCGTCGAGCCGCACGGTCCGGGCGCACGCCTCGTACACCGGGTTGTCCTCGCGGACCCGCAGCAGCCGCGAACCCTCTCCCGGCGGGGTCGTCTTGATCATCGTGTCGGCGGAGGCGATCCGTGGGTTGGAGCCCCGCAGGTACTCCTTGATCAACGGCAGGTGCGCGCCCATCGCGGGCAGTGTCGCCGCCTCGGTCTCGTCGAGACCCAGCGCGGCCCCGAGATGCTGGTTGATGTCGGCGTCCACTGCGACGACGGGGGCTTCGTTGGCGGCGAGGTGGCGGATGAAGAGCGAGGACAGCGTGGTCTTCCCGCTGCCGCCCTTCCCTACGAAAGCGATCTTCATGTTCACCTAGCGTAGTGCCACGATCGCGGTGTGTGGTCAAGGTGCGTGAAGAAGACCACTCCAACGTGGGGCGGTGGCCAGGGGCGCGTAGCCTCCCTACTTATGAGTACGCACGCCTCTGACCCCCTGGCCGCCCTCGGCTCCCTGCCGGGCGTCGCCGATTCGGTGGACTCCGTACGCAAGGCCGTCGACCGGGTCTACGGGCACCGCGTGATGCGGCGCCGCAGCAACGAGATCACCTCCGAGGCGGCTCTGCGCGGCGCGCGGGGTTCGGCCGCGCTCTCCGGCGCCGACTGGGCGCTGGAGGAGGTCCGCCGGCGGACCGACTTCGGCGGGGAGGCCGAGGCGCGGACGGTGGGCGCGGCCCTGCGGCTGGGCGCCGAGGCCGGTCAGCTGCTCTCCATCTGGCGCCAGTCGCCGCTGCGGGTGCTGGCCCGGCTGCACCTGGTCGCGGTAGGCGACACCGCCGACTTCGGGGACTCCGTCGGCAGGCCCCGGCAGGCCGGCGAGGCGGTCGACGAGCCGCTGATCGAGGCACCGCTGCCGGACCCGGCCGAGGTCGCGGGCCGGCTCGACGGGCTCTCGGAGCTGATCATCGCCGGAGGTACGGCCCCGGCGCTGGTGACGGCGGCCGTGGTGCACGGTGAACTGCTCGCGCTGCGGCCGTTCACCTCGTACAACGGGCTGATCGCGCGGGCCGCCGAGCGGATCGTGCTGATCGGCAGCGGGCTGGACCCGAAGTCCGTCTGCCCGGCCGAGGTCGGCCACGCCGAGCAGGGGCGTGCCGCGTACGTCGCGGCGTTCGACGGGTACCTGTCCGGGACTCCGGAGGGCATGGCGGCCTGGATCGCCCACTGCGGGCGGGCCGTGGAGCTGGGTGTCCGGGAGTCGACGGCGGTGTGCGAGGCGCTCCAGCGCGGTGCTGCCTAGGCGGTGCGACGCCGGGGGGCGTCCCAGGGATCTCTCGGTGATCTTGTGGGCCCTCGGGAATCTTCCCGGAACAGGGTTGCGGCGGTACCAGTCCTGGTACCGCCGCTGGCACGTCTGCCGAGTTACCAAGCGTCCTCGATATGTGCCCATCAGGCGGGGAACTTTGCCCGTCGCCTGGTGCGGCTGGCCCGTAATCGACGGGTCGACGTCGCGTGGGTGCTCAGCTTCTGTGCGTGGTCCGTGGGGCCTTCTTGCTCAACAGGTGATCCTCTCGGATGTCCTAGGTCTCGCGGGCCTAATTCCTTTCTACTCCTGTCGGATCGGATGCGAAAGTCCTGGCTGCACTTCTTTGCTTTCGGATCAAATCCGGGCAAAGCGATCGGCAAGGGCGGCCTGCCGTCGACGGTTGGCGTACCAGACGAGTCCGGCGGTCGCGGCGGCCGCGCCGACGGCGGCCGCCGCCACGAGCGCGGGGCGCGGCGGCATCCGGAACGCGGGCAGGCGCTGCTTGAGGCGGACCGGCTTCTCGAAGGCCAGGATCGGCCAGCCCCGGGTGGTGGCCTCGCGGCGGAGCGTCCGGTCGGGGTTCACCGCGTAGGGGTGGCCCACGGCCTCCAGCATCGGTACGTCGGTCGCAGAGTCGCTGTACGCGTAGCAGCGCGAGAGGTCGTAGCCTTCCGACTCCGCGAGCTCCCGGACCGCCTCGGCCTTGGTGGGCCCATAGGCGTAGTACTCCACCTCTCCGGTGAAGCAGCCGTCGTCGCCGACGACCATCCGGGTGGCGACGACCCGGTCGGCGCCCAGCATCTCGCCGATCGGCTCCACCACCTCGGCGCCCGAGGTCGAGACGATCACGACGTCACGGCCGGCGGCGTGGTGCTCCTCGATGAGCGAGGCCGCCTCGTCGTAGATGATCGGGTCGATCAGCTCGTGCAGGGTCTCGGCGACAAGCTCCTTGACCTGCGAGACGTTCCAGCCTTTGCAGAGCGCGGAAAGATATTCGCGCATCCGCTCCATCTGATCGTGGTCGGCGCCGCCCACGAGGAAGACGAACTGGATGTAGGCCGTCCGTAGGACGGCGCGGCGGTTGATCAGTCCGCCTTGGTAGAAGGACTTGCTGAAGGTCAGCGTCGACGACTTCGCAATGACCGTCTTGTCCAGGTCAAAGAAGGCGGCTGTGCGCGGCAACGAGTGGTTTTCCACGAGGCGAGCATAGGTGCCCGCCATTCGGCGTACGCTCGGGCGTGTGGGTTTGCCTGAGAAGGCTCTCGGGTACACCATGGAAGTCACGGATCGTTCGCGACCGTGCTAACCCGGTCCGGCTCCTCCCCCCCCGAGTCGGCCGGAGAGACGACCCCCGCTCTCCCCCCCGGCGGGGGTCGTCGCATGTCCGGACGCATTTTCGCCTGCTGGATCCTCATGTCTCCCCCTCCCGTCGGCCGTGCGGCCGCCGCTGCGTGATGCCCTCGTTTCGTCACTCAGCGTAGTGGACGGGCTGCTCTCCGGACATCCCTGGTATGGGGCACGGGGATATTCACAACCGGTGAGTTATCCACAGTTTTTGAGCAAGATCCACAAGATTTCCGGGATGGCGCCACGGTGATTCCCGCCGCGAACTCCGCGGTTGGAAGGAATCACCGATCTCGGCCGTGCGACCGGCGCGGACGGGATCACACGGACAGGGGGCGTCTGCTGTGGCGGGAATGTCGACTTTCAGAACTTCCGGGGGTTCCAGGGCCGCGAGGTCCATCGACTCATCCGGAACGCCGGACGGGGAGAGGGCCGGCGGGGGACACCGGGCCGGGCCGTTGATCGTGACCGAGGATCTGACGCTGCTCGACGACCTGTTGCGGCTGTGCGCCGCGGCGGGAGCCGAGCCCGAGGTGCACCACACCGTGCCGGAACAGCGCGCGAGCTGGGCCGACGCCCCGCTCGTCCTGGTCGGCGACGACGCCGCGGCCCGTTGCCGCGGAGCCGCCCGCAGGCCCGGCGTGGTCCTCGTCGGCCGGGGCGCCGAGGGCCGCGAGGACCCCGAAGTGTGGCGGCGGGCCGTCGAGATCGGCGCCGACTGTGTGCTGCGGCTGCCGGACGCCGAGAGCTGGCTCGTCGACCGGATCGCCGACGCGGCCGAGGGCGCCGGGAAGCAGGCGCTGACCGTGGGCGTCATCGGGGGACGCGGCGGCGCCGGTGCCTCGACGCTGGCCTGCGCCCTCGCGCTGGCCGCCGCAAGGACCGGGCGGCGCACCCTGCTCGTGGACGGCGACCCGCTCGGCGGCGGACTCGACGTCCTGCTCGGCGGAGAGCGGGCCGAAGGCAGACGATGGCCCGACTTCGCCGCCTCCAAGGGACGAGTGGCGGGCGGCGCCCTGGAGGAGTCGCTGCCCTCGGTGCGCGGACTGCGGGTGCTCAGCTGGGACCGGGGGGACTCGGTTCTGGTACCGCCGGAGGCGATGCGCTCGGTGCTCGCCGCGGCGCGCAGGCGCGGCGGGATCGTCGTCGTGGATCTGCCCCGCCGGGTCGACGCGGCGGTGACCGAGGCGCTGGCGCAGCTGGACCTCGGACTTCTCGTCGTCCCCGGCGAGTTGCGGGCCGTCGCTGCGGCGCAGCGGGTCGCCACCCACGCGGGCCGGGTGGTGCGCGATCTGCGTGCAGTGGTGCGCGGTCCGTACGCTCCCGGGCTCGACGAGCAGTGGGTCGCGGACGCGCTGCGGCTGCCGCTCGCCGGAGAACTGCCACACGATCCCGGCCTCCTGGCCGCCTTGGACGGTGGCGCACCGCCGGGCGGCGAGGCGCGGGGACCGCTCGGCCGTTTCTGTGCGGAGTTCTGGGCGCGTGCCCTGACCCCGGGCGGGGCGTCATGAGCACCGGGGCGCCCATGGGCGGTGCGGGTGGCGGTGCGGGGCTTCTGGAGGCCGTGCGGCAGCGGCTCGCGGAGAGCGGCGCCGAGCCGACGCCCGCACGGGTCGCGGCTGCGCTGCGGGCCCAGGGGCGGCTGCTCGGAGACGCGGAAGTTCTGGGTGCGGCCGAGGCCTTGCGGTGCGAACTGGTCGGCACAGGCCCGCTGGAACCGTTGCTCGCCGATCCCGCCGTCACCGATGTGCTCGTCTCCGCACCCGACCGGGTCTGGGTCGACCGGGGCGCCGGTCTCGAACTCACCGAGGTCCGCTTCGCGGACGCGCCGTCCGTACGCCGCCTGGCGCAGCGGCTCGCGGCGGTGGCCGGCAGGCGCCTGGACGACGCCCGGCCCTGGGTGGATGCCCGTCTGCCCGACGGGACCCGGATGCACGCCGTGCTCCCGCCGGTGGCGGTCGGCTCGACCTGTCTGTCGCTGCGGGTGGTGCGGCCGCGGGCCTTCTCCGTGGGGGAGTTGACCGCGGCGGGCACGGTCCCGCCGGGCGGGGAGCGGATCCTGCGGGCGCTGATCGAGGCCCGGGTCTCCTATCTGATCTCCGGCGGTACGGGTTCGGGAAAGACGACGCTCCTGTCCACGCTGCTCGGTCTGGTCGGTGAGCGGGAGCGGATCGTCCTGGCCGAGGACTCGGCCGAACTGCGGCCCGACCATCCGCATGTGGTCCGCCTGGAGGCGCGCCCGGCGAACCAGGAGGGCGCTGGTCTGGTGACCCTGCGGGACCTGGTCCGGCAGGCGCTGCGGATGCGGCCCGACCGGCTGGTGGTCGGCGAGGTCCGGGGCGGGGAGGCGGTCGATCTGCTGGCCGCCCTCAACACGGGCCATGAAGGCGGCTCGGGAACGCTGCACGCCAACACGGCGGCCGACGTGCCTGCCCGCCTCGAAGCCCTCGGGACGGCCGCAGGCCTCGACCGGGCGGCGCTGCACAGCCAGTTGGGCGCGGGACTCTCGGCGGTGCTGCATCTCGTACGGGACCGGGCGGGGCGACGGCGGATCGCTGAGATCCATGTCCTCGAGAGGGACCGGGAGGGGCTTGTGGTGACCGTGCCCGCGCTGCGTTGGGGAGCGGCCGGGTTCGAGCGGGATCGGGGCTGGGGGCGGCTGCGGTCGCTGATCGGGGGCGAGTGGTGAGTGGGGAGCAGTGGGCGCTGGCGCAGGGCGCGGCGGCGCTGTGCGCCGGGGCGGCGATCTGGCGGCTGGCCGAGCGGGAGAGAGGGTTGCGCAGGTCGCGGGTGGTGCTGGCGGGAGGGGGCGCTCTGGGGGCGCTCGGGGCCCTGGGGGCTTCGGGACGTGGGTTCGCATCGTTTCGGGCGGTGGGCGAGCGGTGGTGGGCCGTGGTGCGGGCGCGGCGGGCCTGGTTGTGTCTGCCCGTGGCCGCGGTCCTTGCGCTCATCGGGGAGTCACCGCTGCCGTTGGTTGCCGGGGCGCTCGCGGTGCCGCTGGTGGGGCGCACGCTGCGTGCGGCGGCGCTCCGCAAGGAGCGGGAGGCGCGGTCCGACGCGGTCGTGGCGCTGTGCGGCGTGGTCGCGGGTGAGCTGAGAGCCGGCCGACAGCCCCCGCAGGCGCTGCTCTTCGCGGTCGGGGCGACCAAGTCGCTCGGGCCGGCGGAGGAGGCGGAGGTCCTCGCGGCCGCCCGGTTCGGTGGGGACGTGGCGGGGGCGCTGCGACGGGCGGCGCGTCAGGACGGTGGAGACGGTCTGGCAGGCCTGGCGGCCTGCTGGCAGGTCGCGGTGGACGGCGGCGCGGGGCTGGCCGCGGGACTCGACCGACTGGAGGCCGCGCTCAGGGAGCACCGGGACCAGCGGGAGCGCCTGAGGGCCCAACTGGCCGGGGCCTGGGCGACGGTGACCGTCCTCGCGGTGCTCCCGGCGGTGGGGCTCGTGCTCGGTACAGCACTGGGCGCGCGGCCGCTGCACGTGCTGCTGCACACGCCGGTGGGGTTCGGGTGTCTGACCGTCGGCGGCGCCCTGGAGGCGGCCGGTCTGTGGTGGGCGGCGCGGATCGTGAGAGGCGGGGAGCGGGCGTGAGCGGACCGATGGGACTGACGGGACTCGTGGGGCTGGATGAGTTCGTCCACAGGCTGGGGATGGTGACCGCAGTGGCCGGCCTGATCGTCTGGGCCGCCTGGACCGTGGCCGACCGGCGGCGTCAACGGCGCACGCGGAAGCGGATCGCGGACTTGCTGGACGCCGAGTTCGAGCGGCGAGGACGGCGCGCGATCGGGCTTCCGCCCTGGCTGCGCGGCTTGGTGGGGCCGCTCCTGGCGGCGGTCGTCGGCTGGGTGCTGATCGGTGGCCCGGCAGGCCTCCTGGCGGGCGGCGCTACCGGCTGGGGAGTACGACGCTTCCGTGTCCGTCGCGCCCCGGCGACGGCCGACGACGGGGCGGCCGTGCGGCAGCTCCCGCTCGCGGCCGATCTGTTGGCGGCCTGCGCGTCGGCCGGAGCGGGGCCCGGCGAGGCGGCGGAGGCGGTGGGCCGGTCGCTGGGCGGACCGATCGGCGAGCGGCTGACCCGGACGGCGGCGGAGCTCCGCCTGGGCGGCGAACCGGCCGACGTGTGGCGGAGGTTCGGCGCGATACCCGGCGCCGAGGGCCTCGCCCGTTGCCTGGAACGGGCCGGCTCCTCCGGGGCGCCCGCCGCGGAGGCCGTCTCGAAACACGCGGCCGACCTGCGGGCGGAGCGCGCACGGAAGGCGGCGGCCCGGGCGCAGCGTGCGCAGGTGCTGATCACCGCGCCGGTGGGGCTCTGCTTCCTGCCCGCCTTCCTGGCGGTGGGGGTGGCTCCGGTGGTGATCGGCCTCGCCGGCGGCCTGCTGCGGCACTGATGGAACAGCGAGCACGAGCAACAGCACGAACACGACGACAGCACATGGGGGTTGGCATGAAGAGGATCAGCGCGTGGTGGCGGGCCCGATGGGCGGCTCGGAGCGATGCGGGGATGACCACGTCCGAGTACGCGATGGGGACGATCGCGGCCGCGGCCTTCGCGACCGTGCTGTACAAGATCGTGACCAGTGGCGGGGTCTCAGGGGCGCTGGAGTCCGTGATCGGGAAGGCGCTCGATGCGCCGTTCTGAGGACCGGGGCGCGGTGACCGTGGAGGCGGCGATGGCCCTGCCGGCGCTGGTGGTGTTCACCATGGCCCTGGTCTGGGCGCTCGCCGCGGCGGCGGCGCAGATCCAGTGCGTGGACGCGGCGCGGGCCGGGGCGCGGGCGGTGGCCCGGTCGGAGCCGGTGGCCGGTGCCGAGGCGGCCGCCCGGGCGGCCGCGCCCGAGGGGGCCAGGGTCGGCGTCACCCGTTCGGGCGAGCTGTGGCGGGTGACGGTGGAGGTACCGGCCCCGGGCCCCGGCGGGATGGGGCTCACCCTGCGCGCCGGGGCGGCAGCGCTCGCCGAGGACACGGTGGGGGTGACGGCGCCATGAGCGGGGCCGAGACGGGCTTGACCGGCAGGACGGGCGGGGGAGGGGTGAGCGGGGCTGGCAGGGCGGCCAGGACCCGCAGGGCGGCCAGGACGACCGGGACGACCGGGACGACCGGGACGACCGGGACGGCCAGGACGACCGGGACGGTCAGGACGACCGGGACGGGAGGGACGGGAGGGGCGAGTGGGGCCGGCGGGACCCGCAGGGCGGCCAGGGCGGCCAGGGCGGCCGTGACCGGCAGGACCCGCAGGGTGGCCGTCGGGCGGGGCGACCGGGGGATGGCGACGGTGTGGACCGCGTTCGCGGCCTGCGTCCTGTGTGTGGTGTTCGGGGCGGTGCTCGCGCTGGGGCAGGCGGTCGCGGCCCGGCATCGCGCGGGCGGGGCCGCGGACCTCGCGGCGCTCGCCGCGGCCGACCGGGCTCTGTGGGGCGAGGAGGCCGCCTGCGCGGCGGCGACCCGGGTGGCCGGTGCGCAGGGCGCGGCGGTGCTGCGGTGCTCCCTGCGGGGCGACATCGCGGACGTGACCGCGGCGGTGCGCCTGGGGCCGTATGCGCCGACGGTCAGGGCCCGGGCGGGGCCTCCTGAGGCTCTTCCGGGGCTTCCCGCAGCAGTTCCGTGAGGAGGCGCACGGCGCCGCGCTTGTGGAGCGGGTCGTTGCCGTTGCCGCACTTGGGCGACTGGATGCAGGAGGGGCAGCCGGCCTCGCACTCGCAGGAGGCGATCGCCTCGCGCGTGGCCGAAAGCCACGCGCGGGCGGTGTGGAAGGCCCGCTCGGCGAAGCCGGCGCCACCCGGATGGCCGTCGTAGACGAAGACGGTGGGCAGCAGCGTGTCGGGGTGGAGCGGGACCGAGACCCCGCCGATGTCCCAGCGGTCGCAGGTGGCGAAGAGCGGCAGCATGCCGATCGAGGCGTGCTCGGCGGCGTGCAGTGCGCCCCCGAGGATCTCCGGATTGATCCGGGCCGCGTCCAGCTGGTCCTCGGTGACCGTCCACCACACGGCCCGGGTGCGCAGGGTGCGGGGCGGCAGGTCGAGCTTGGTCTCGCCGAGGACCTCGCCCGTGATGAGACGGCGGCGCAGGAAGGAGACGACCTGGTTGGTGACCTCGACGGAGCCGTAGCAGAGGCGGCCGGCTCCCCAGGGGATCTCGATGTCGGTGTCGAGGACGGAGATGGAGGTGGTGTCCCGGGCGGTGGTGGAGTACGGCGGACTGGCCTCCTCGACCAGGGCCACGGAGTCCTTCAGGTCGAGGGTCTTCACCAGGTAGGTGCGGCCCTGATGGAGGTGGACGGCGCCGTCGTGGACGGCGGTGTGGGAGGCGGCCTCGTCGACCGTGCCGAGGAGACGGCCGGTGGCGGCCTCCACGATCTGGACGGGGCTGCCGCCCCCGCCACGGATGTCGGTCAGGTCGGCGGCCCGCTCACGCCGGGTCCAGTACCAGCCGGTGGAGCGCTTGCGCAGGAGGCCGGCGGCCTCCAGCTGGGGCAGCAGTTCGGGGACGGCCGGGCCGAAGAGCGCCAGGTCGGCGTCGGTCAGCGGGAGCTCCGCGGCGGCGGCGCACAGATGGGGGGCGAGGACGTACGGGTTGTCGGGGTCCAGGACCGTCGACTCGACCGGCTGCTGGAACAGGGCCTCGGGGTGGTGGACCAGGAAGGTGTCCAGCGGGTCGTCGCGGGCCACCAGGATTGCCAGGGCGCCCTCGCCGGAGCGGCCGGCGCGGCCCGCCTGCTGCCACAGGGAGGCCCGCGTGCCCGGGTAGCCGGCGATCACCACGGCGTCCAGGCCCGAGACGTCCACGCCCAGCTCCAGGGCGGTCGTGGCGGCCAGCCCGAGCAGCTCGCCCGAGTGCAGGGCGCGCTCCAGGGCGCGGCGCTCCTCGGGCAGGTAGCCACCACGGTAGGCGGCGACCCGGCGGGCGAGGGAGCGGTCGACCTCGGCGAGGCGTTCCTGGGCGATGACCGAGATCAGCTCGGCGCCGCGCCGGGAGCGGACGAAGGCGACCGAGCGGACGCCCTGGACGGTCAGGTCGGTCAGCAGGTCGGCGGTCTCGGCGGTGGCCGTGCGGCGCACCGGGGCGCCCTGCTCGCCGTGGAGCTCGGTCAGCGGCGGCTCCCAGAGGGCGAAGACCAGCTCGCCGTGCGGGGAGGCGTCGTCGGAGACCTCCGAGACCGGCAGGCCGGTCAGTCGGCCGGCGGCCAGGGCGGGCTGGGCAGAGGTGGCCGAGGCGAGGAGGAAGACGGGATCCGCGCCGTACCGGGCGCAGACACGCCGTAGCCGGCGCAGAACCTGGGCGACGTGGGAGCCGAAGACGCCCCGGTAGGTGTGGCACTCGTCGATCACGACGAAGCGCAGGGAGCGCAGGAAGGAGGACCACCTGGGGTGGGACGGGAGTATGCCCCGGTGCAGCATGTCGGGATTGGTCAGCACGTAGTTCGCGTACTGGCGGACCCACTCGCGCTCCTCGACCGGCGTGTCGCCGTCGTAGACGGCGGGCCGGATCCGGTTGCCGAGCGGGGCGGCCAGCTCGCGTACGGCGCGGCGCTGGTCTGCGGCGAGGGCCTTGGTGGGCGCCAGGTACAGGGCGGTGGTGCCTCGGCCGTTCGCGGCCTCGGAGCCGTCCAGGAGCGTGGACAGGACGGGTGCGAGATAGGCCAGCGACTTGCCCGAGGCGGTGCCGGTCGAGATCACCACGGATTCGCCGTCCAGGGCGTGCTCGGCGGCCTCTGCCTGGTGGGCCCAGGGGTGCTCGATGCCCGCCGTCTGGATCGCGCCGATCACTTCCGGCCGGATGCGATGAGGCCAGACGGCATGGCGACCCTCCCGGGCGGGCAAGTGCTCCGTATGAGTGATGCGCGCGGCCCGGCTCTCGCCCGAGGAGAGCCGGTCGAGGATCATGCCGGGAGAGGGGCGGCTGCCCTTGTCCCCGGCTGGTCGACTGGGGCGGTGATTCTTGGCCATCGGCATCGAGTGTGTCACTGGCGTGACGGACAATGCTCCCAAGGCGTCGTGCATGGCTGCTGGTAAGTGATTGAATGCCATCGCGGCTGGCGATCCGTCCCCCGACTCCGCCGGGGAGACCGAGGGGCGACCGCTCGATAGCAAGGTGCTGGAGGATCCGTGGACCTGTCCCTGTCGACTCGCAATGTGTCCGGCCCGAGTGGCGACCGTACGGTCGTCGAGGTCGGTGGCGAGATTGATGTGTATACCGCGCCCAAGCTGCGCGAGCAGTTGGTCGAGTTGGTGAACGACGGCAGCTACCACCTGGTTGTCGACATGGAGGGCGTGGACTTCCTCGACTCGACCGGCCTCGGCGTGCTGGTGGGCGGCCTGAAGCGCGTCCGCGCGCACGAGGGCTCGTTGCGCCTGGTCTGCAACCAGGAGCGCATTCTGAAGATCTTCCGGATCACCGGTCTGACCAAGGTGTTCCCCATTCACACCACGGTCGACGAGGCCGTCAACGCCACCGACTGACGGCCGGCCGGCTACGGAAGAAGGAGTGGAGAGCCGGGCCGTACACGCCCGGTCCTCCGACCTGCCCGCCCATACGTTCCTAGGGGGACCGCATGGCCACCGTTGAACTCCGCTTCAGCGCCCAACCCGAGCATGTCCGCACGGCCCGCCTCGTGGCGGCCGCGGTGGCGCGCCGGGCCGGGGTCGACGAGGCGGTCCTCGACGAGGTCAGACTCGCCGTCGGCGAGGCGTGTTCCCGCGCCGTGGGGCTGCACCGCAGCAACGACGTCACCACCCCCGTCCGGGTCGTGCTGACCGAGGAGGAGAAGACGTTCTCCATCGAGGTCGGGGACGAGGTCCCGGGCGCGGGCGTGGCGGCGGCCGATGCCGCCGGTGTGCCCGGTGCGCGGGACGAGGCTCCGGCCGAGGAGTTCGACGACGCGGACGGTGAGGACGAGATGGGTCTCGCGGTGATCCGCGGGCTCGTCGACGACGTCGAGGTCCGAGCCGGCGAGGAGGGCGGGGTCATCAGGATGAGCTGGCCGACCACGCCTGCGGTCGCGCTCCCCTGAGAGTTCTCCTGAGCCTCTCCGGAGGGCTCCCCTGAGCGTTCCCCTGGGCAGCGTCCGATGAGCATCCCTCCGAGCGCTCCCCACGGCCGTTCCCCGGGACTCTTCCCCCGAATGGCGTACCTCGAACGAATGGCGCACCTCGATCCTTCGAGATCATGGCGAGATCATGAAAGAGGCCCTGCTGAGCAGGGCCTCTTTTCATTTCTCTAGATCATGGATCATGTGTAAATGCTTTTGCCCCATTACTTCTTTCGATGGGAAGATCGAGTCAATGGGGAATTCCGTTTGCGGCGCCCTGTTTTGATCAGGTTCTGCTCCCTACAATCCGTCCATCTTGAGCTCGCAACGTCAAGGAGGACGAATGGCGGGGCTCTTCAACACAGAACTGACCGGACACCCCACTTCTCTCGCCGCGGCGGTACTCACCGACGAGAACCGAACCATCGTGATCGTCATCGCGGTCGTCGCGCTGGCCGCGCTCTTCGTCGCCCAGGTGCTGACGCGCCAGGTGCTCGCGGCCGGTGAGGGCACCGATGCGATGAAGAAGATCGCCGGCGCCGTACAGGAGGGCGCGAACGCATATCTCGCACGGCAGTTGCGGACCCTCGCGATCTTTGCCGCCGTCGTGTTCTTCCTGCTGTTGCTGCTTCCCGCAGACAACTGGTCGCAGCGCGCCGGGCGTTCCCTCTTCTTCCTGGTGGGTGCGCTTTTCTCGGCGGCCACCGGGTACATCGGCATGAGGCTCGCCGTACGGGCGAATGTGCGAGTGGCCGCGGCCGCCCGCGAGGCGACCCCGGAACCGGGCGAACCGGAAAAGGATCTGACGACCGTCTCGCACAAGGCGATGAAGATCGCTTTCCGTACGGGCGGAGTGGTCGGCATGACCACCGTGGGCCTCGGCCTGCTCGGTGCCGCCTGTGTCGTCCTCGTCTACGCGGCCGACGCGCCCAAGGTCCTGGAGGGCTTCGGCCTGGGCGCCGCGCTCATCGCGATGTTCATGCGAGTCGGCGGCGGCATCTTCACCAAGGCCGCGGACGTCGGCGCCGACCTCGTCGGCAAGGTCGAGCAGGGCATCCCCGAGGACGACCCGCGCAACGCCGCCACCATCGCCGACAACGTGGGCGACAACGTCGGTGACTGCGCGGGCATGGCCGCCGACCTCTTCGAGTCGTACGCCGTCACGCTCGTCGCCGCACTCATCCTCGGCAAGGCGGCCTTCGGCGACCTCGGTCTCGCCTTTCCGCTGATCGTCCCGGCGATCGGCGTGGTCACCGCGATGATCGGCATCTTCGCGGTCGCCCCGCGGCGCGCCGACCGCAGCGGAATGAGCGCCATCAACCGAGGCTTCTTCATCTCCGCGGTGATCTCGCTCGCCCTGGTCACCATCGCCGTCTTCGTCTACCTGCCCTCCTCCTACGCCGACCTCAAGGGCGTCACGGAGCCCGGCATCCAGAACCATGCCGGAGACCCGCGGATCCTCGCCCTGGTCGCCGTCGCCATCGGCATCGTCCTGGCCGCGCTGATCCAGCAGCTCACCGGCTACTTCACCGAGACGACCCGGCGCCCGGTCAAGGACATCGGCAAGTCCTCGCTCACCGGCGCCGCCACCGTCGTTCTCGCCGGCATCTCCATCGGCCTGGAGTCCGCCGTCTACACCGCCATGCTGATCGGCCTCGCCGTCTACGGGGCGTTCCTGCTGGGCGGCGCCTCCATCGTGCTGGCCCTGTTCGCGGTCGCTCTGGCCGGCACCGGCCTGCTCACCACCGTCGGCGTGATCGTCGCCATGGACACCTTCGGCCCGGTCTCCGACAACGCCCAGGGCATCGCCGAGATGTCCGGCGACGTCCAGGGCGCGGGCGCGCAGGTCCTCACCGACCTCGACGCCGTCGGCAACACCACCAAGGCCATCACCAAGGGCATCGCCATCGCGACCGCCGTCCTGGCGGCGGCGGCGCTGTTCGGCTCGTACCGCGACGCGATCGCCACGGCGGTCGGCGAAGTCGGGGCCAAGGTCACCGAGACGAATCTCTCGATGGACATCTCCCAGCCCAACAACCTCTTCGGGCTGATCCTCGGAGCCGCGGTCGTCTTCCTCTTCTCGGGGCTCGCGATCAACGCGGTGTCGCGCTCGGCCGGCGCGGTGGTCTACGAGGTACGGCGGCAGTTCCGCGAGCACCCCGGGATCATGAACTACACCGAGAAGCCCGAGTACGGGCGCGTGGTCGACATCTGCACCAAGGACGCGCTGCGCGAACTCGCCACGCCCGGACTGCTCGCCGTGCTGGCGCCGATCGCGGTCGGCTTCTCACTCGGCGTGGGCGCGCTCGGCGCGTACCTCGCCGGAGCGATCGGCACGGGTGCGCTGATGGCGGTCTTCCTCGCCAACTCCGGCGGGGCGTGGGACAACGCCAAGAAGCTCGTCGAGGACGGTCACCACGGCGGCAAGGGCAGCGAAGCCCATGCCGCGACCGTCATCGGCGACACCGTCGGCGACCCGTTCAAGGACACCGCGGGACCGGCCATCAACCCGCTGCTGAAGGTGATGAACCTCGTGGCGCTGCTGATCGCGCCCGCCGTGGTGCAGTTCAGCTACGGCGACGACTCGAGTGCCGGACTGCGGGCGCTGATCGCCATCCTCGCGATCGTCGTCATCGTGGGCGCTGTCTACGTCTCCAAGCGGCGTTCGGTGGCCGTCGGCGACGAAGCGGGTGACGAAGACAACGCCGCGCATCGCACGGCGGCCTCGCCGGACGCGCCGGTGATTTCGTAACACCTGGTCAGAGAGCGGGCGGACGGCATGTGCTGACATGCCGTCCGCCCGTTGCGTGTGGGGGAGTGAGGCGTGTCTCCCTTGGTGCGAACGGCTGCAATATGGGATGAATCGGTCGCACGAAAGGTGGATGTCGCCCGCATGGCGTGTATGTTCCGGGGCCGAGAGCCTTGGAAGGGACCGATCCGGTGAACAAGAAACTTGCGGCCGCGCTGTCCGGCGGCGCGGTACTGGTGCTCGCGCTGTCCGGTTGCAGCGACGACGGCGACAAGGTCGACGACTGGGCCAAGACGGTCTGCGACCAGGCGAAGCCCCAGATCCAGAAGCGGGCCGACGCACAGCAGCTCATCATCTCGACGGCGGCGGACGGAAAGCCGGCCGACATCCAGGCCGCCGACTCGAAGGCCTTCCAGGACATCGCCGACGCGGACCGGGCGCTCGCCAAGTCCATCGAGGCCGCCGGTGCGCCGCCCGTGGACAACGGGGAGAAGCTCCAGCAGGACGCGGTCAAGGAGCTCAACGCCACGGCGGTGGCGTACGAGGGGCTGAAGAAGCAGGTCGACGGGCTCGACCCGAACAACCAGCAGAAGTTCGCGGACGGTCTGCAGGGTGTCGCCGACGGCCTGAAGAAGATCGAGAAGATGGACCAGGACGCGCTGGCCAAGCTGCAGTCCGGTGAGCTGGGCACGGCGATGGCGAAGCAGCCGGGCTGCCAGAAGGCGACGCCTTCGCCGGCGTCGGGCGGCTCGGCCTCTCCTGACGCGGGCTCCACGCCTTCGGAGAAGGCGTCCACCAAGCCTTCGGCGAAGCCGTCGGGATCCGCGAGCAAGAAGGCGGAGTAGGGCGGACGGACCGTACGGGCCCCGGGTGAGCACTGCTCGCCCGGGGCCCTCGCGCTTTCGACCGGGCAGGCACGAGGCCGCCGGGTCCGTGGCAGCCCGGTCCGTGGCCCGGGTCCGCGGCCCGGGTCCGAGGCCGCCGGTTCCGTGGCCGCCCCGGGCGGGGCTGCCGAGGCAATGTCGGCGGCGGCCGTCACAATGGTGGGGTGAGTACGACCAGTCTGACCTCCCGCCTCCCCGTGCCCGCGCACGCCGCCCGGCTGCGCGAAGCGCTGCTCGCCGCCGACTTCACCGCCGACGGCCTGCTCGAACTGCTCGGCGCCCCCGCCTACGCCGCGCTCGCGCGCAGCGAGACCGTGCCCGCGCTGCGGGCCACCCGGGGGGACTCCCCGCTGGAGACCCTCGTGCGGCTCTTCCTGCTCCAGGGGTCCGTCCCCGCCGAGCGGGCGGCCGCCGCGCTGCCTCTGGAGGAGTGCCTGGCGGACGGCTGGGTGGAGCGCGTGGACGACGAGGTCCGCGCCGCCGTCGACGTACGGCCGTACAGCGGACCCGAGGGCCAGGACTGGTTCATCGTCTCCGACCTGGGCTGCGCCGTCGGCGGGGCCGGTGGCATCGGAAAGAGGGACGAAGGCGTCGTCCTCGGGGTCGGCGGGGCCTCCACGACCCTCGCCGGCATCACCGTCCGTACGCCGGTGTCCTCCGCGCTCGACCTCGGCACCGGCTCCGGAATCCAGGCCCTGCACGCCGCCCAGCACGCCACCCTGGTCACCGCCACCGACCTGAACCCCCGCGCGCTGGACTTCACCCGCCTCACCCTCGCGCTCTCCGGCGCCCGCGAGGCCGAGCTGCTCCAGGGCTCCCTCTTCGAGCCGGTCGACGGCGACACGTACGACCTGATCGTCTCCAATCCGCCGTTCGTCATCTCCCCCGGCGCCCGGCTCACCTACCGCGACGGCGGGATGGGCGGCGACGACCTGTGCCGCACGCTCGTACAGGAGGCCGGGGAGCGGCTCAACGACGGGGGCTACGCCCAGTTCCTCGCCAACTGGCAGCACGTCGACGGCGAGGAGTGGCAGGACCGGCTGCGCTCCTGGGTGCCCCGCGGCTGCGACGCCTGGATCGTGCAGCGCGAGGTCCAGGACATCACCCAGTACGCCGAGCTGTGGCTGCGCGACAGCGGCGACCACCGCGAGGAGCCGACGGAGTACGCGACGCGGTACGGGGCCTGGCTGGACGAGTTCGAGGCCCGCAAGACCAAGGCCGTCGGCTTCGGCTGGATCACCCTGCGCAAGAACGCCGCCGTGGCCTCCGGCGCGGTCGAGCCGTCGATCGTGATCGAGGAGTGGCCGCACCCGGTCGAGCAGCCACTCGGCGACACCGTGCGGGCCCACTTCGAGCGCCAGGACTATCTGCGCGCCCACGACGACGCGGCCCTGCTCGCCGACCACTTCGCCCTCGCGCCCGAGGTGATGCAGGAGCAGGTCGGGCTGCCGGGCGCAGAGGACCCCGAGCACGTCGTGCTGCGGCAGAACCGCGGGATGCGGCGCGCCACCAAGGTGGACCACATCGGGGCGGGCTTCGCGGGCGTGTGCGACGGCTCGCTCAGCGCCGGCCGGATCCTCGACGCGATCGGGCAGCTGATGGGCGAGGACCCCGTGCTGCTGCGTGACCGCACCCCGCAGGCGATCCGGCTCCTGGTGGAGGAGGGGTTCCTCCTCCCGGTCGGCGAGGAGGAGCGGCGGGGTTGATACGGATCGAGCTGGACGAGGCCTCGCTCGGGGCGACCCGCATCGCGATCAGCCCGCTGCGGGACGCCTTCTGCGCCCTCCACCTCGCGCTGCCGTGGCGGCGGCCCTCCTGGCCGTACCAGGAGTGGGTCGTCGGTGCGCGGGAGGTGTGGCGCGAGGACGAGCGGCTCGCGCCGCTGCGCGACCTGCTGGCCGAGGGACGGTACGAGGTCTCCGACTTCCTGCTGCCCCGCCCCGTCGGCACGGTGAACGTCCACGAGGAGCTCGATCAGCTGCGCTCCACCGACCCGGAGTTCGTCCGAGCCCAGGCGGCCGTCTCCTTCCCCGGGATGGCCGACGAGCCCTTCCTGCTGCCCTATCTGAAGGACCCGCAGGCCGCCTGCGCGGCGCTCGCCGACGCGTACGCGGCCTGGTGGGAGGGTGCGATCGAGCCGTACTGGCCGACCATGCGCCGGCTCGTCGAGGACGAAGTCCTCCTCCGGGCGCGGACCTTCGCGACCGAGGGCGTCGACACGCTGTTCAGCGGGCTCGAAGCGCGCGGGCGCTGGGAGCGGCCGGTGCTCGAACTGACCAAGTACTACGAGGCGGAGTACGCGGCGGGAGAGCGGCGTCTGGTGCTGGTCCCGCTCGTTTTCGCGGAGGGCTGCCGGCTCTACTCCACCGACGACCCCGAGGTGGTCGCCGTCTCCTACCAGGCCCGCGGGGCCGCAACCCTGCGCGAACCGGCCGAGCCCGTCGCCGAGGACCGGCTCGGGCTGATGCTCGGCCGCGGCCGGGCGGCCGTCCTGCGGGAGCTGGCCGGCCCTCTGACCACGGCCGGTCTCGCGGACCGGCTCGGGCTCGCGCCCAGCACGGTCTCCGAGCATCTTTCGGTGCTCGCGGAAGCCGGCGTCGTGACCCGGCACCGGGTCGGCCGCTCCGTCTACTACCAGCTGACGGACACGGGCCGTTCGCTGCTCGCGCTCCTCTCCGGGGAGGGCGTGCTGCACGCGGTCGCCTGACGATTCGGGGGCTCCCGAATCGATGGCCCGGGGCCGTACGGCGCTCCTAACGTCCCGCCCATGCTCGCAATCGAGGCGGACGCGCTGCGCCGCACCTACATCAGCAGGACCGGGTGGCTGCGGCCCCGCCGGACCGAGACCGAGGCCGTGCGCGGGGTCACCTTCGAGGTGGCGCCGGGCGAACTGTTCGGCCTCCTCGGCCCCAACGGCGCCGGGAAGACCACCACCATCAAGATGCTCAACACCCTGCTCCTGCCGACCTCCGGCACGGCCCGGGTGTTCGGCCACGACGTGACCCGCGACCCCGTCGCCGTACGCCGACGGATCGGCTACGTCTTCGGCGGCGACCGCGGCCTCTACGACCGGCTGTCCGCCCTCGACAACCTCCGCTACTTCGCCGAGCTGTACGGCGTCGAGCCCCGCGCCCAGAAGCGGCGGATCGCCGAACTCCTCGACCTCGTGGGCCTCACGGGCCGCGAGAAGGAGCGGGTCGAGGGGTACTCGCGCGGGATGCGGCAACGCCTCCACATCGCCCGAGGCCTCCTCCACCACCCCGACGTCCTCTTCCTCGACGAGCCGTCCATCGGCGTCGACCCGGTCGCCGCCCGCGATCTGCGCCGTACCGTCGCCGATCTCACCGACGCCGGCACGACCGTGCTGCTCACCACCCACTACATGGCCGAGGCGGACGAGCTCTGCGACCGCGTCGCCGTCATCGCCGGCGGCCGGATCAAGGCGCTCGGGACGCCCGAGAGCCTCAAGTCCCGCGTCCAGGAACGGGACGTGCTGGAGATCGAGGCGTACGGCGTCGGCGAGGAGCACCTGGCGCGGATCCGTGAACTGCCGGGTGTGCGGGGAGCGTCGGCGGAGGACCGGGGGGCCGCGCAGACCGTGACCGTGCAGACCGACCGTGGGGCCGTACCGCACGCCCGGGTCCTGGCGGCCGTCGAAGGCGTACGCATCGGGCGGGTCGCCAGCCGCGAACCCTCCCTGGAGGACGCCTACATCGCGATCGTCGCCGAGGAGGACCGGCAGGCGTCCGACGAGTCCCATGCTCCCGAGCAGTCCCAGGCGTCCCAGGGTTCTCAGGGGGTGTCGGCGTGACGCGCGTCCTGCGGCTGATCGGCGTCGGGGTGCGCACCCATGTCTCGTACATGTCCCGCTCGCCGATCGAGGTCACCTTCGCCGTCCTCGTGCCGCTCGTGTACGCGACCCTCGCCGTCTACCTGTTCCGTGCGGCCGGCGACCCGGAGCGGCTGCTCACCGCCTCCGTCGGCGCCGGTCTCATGGGCATCTGGGGCTCGGTGCTGTTCGGTTCGGGCGGCGCCGTGCAGAACCAGCGCTGGCTCGGGACGCTGGAGACGCTCGTCGTGGCACCCGCCCCACTCGCCCTCGTCCTGCTGCCGATCACCCTCGCGACCGCCGTCATCGGTACGTACGCGATGGGCGCGACCGTCCTGTGGGGCGTGCTGCTCTTAGGCGTGCCCCTGGACTTCGCGCACCCGCTCCTCTTCCTCCTCGCCGTCCCCGTATGCGTGCTCGCGCTCGGCATGATGGGGCTGCTGCTCGCCGCCACCTTCGTGCTGCTGCGCAACGCCAACGCGCTGGCCAACCCGCTCGACACGCCCGTCTGGCTGCTGTCCGGGCTGCTCGTGCCGATCGGTGTGCTGCCCGCCTGGACCCACCCGATCTCCTGGGCGCTGCCGACGACCTGGGGCGCGCGTGCCGTGCACGCCGCGACCTCCGGCGGGGACGTCCTCACCCCGCTGTTCGCCGCCGTCGCCCTCGGCGCCGGATACGCGCTGGCCGCCGTCCTCGTCCTCGGTCGGGTGGAGCGGCGTGCGCGCGCCGCGGCCACGCTCGCCCTCGCCTGAAAGGCCCCAGAGATGTTCCGCTTCCGCCTCCGCCTCATCGGCTTCCGCTTCCGTACCTCCGCGCGGCTCGTAATCGTCGGCGGATCGCTCTCCTACCGTGCCCTGTTCAACTGGACGACTCCGCCCATGTTCATCGGAACACTGCTGGTCGGGCCGCTTCTCCA
Organism: Streptomyces sp. NBC_01353; assembly: GCF_036237275.1. Classification (GTDB taxonomy): domain Bacteria; phylum Actinomycetota; class Actinomycetes; order Streptomycetales; family Streptomycetaceae; genus Streptomyces. The sequence goes on from NZ_CP108352.1 coordinate 4,744,645, forward strand.
GGTCTTCTTCTTCGTCTTCCTGGGCAGAGAACTCGGTGTCGCCGACGACCGCTTCCACCTGGTCGGCAACGCCGTCCTCGCAGCTTCCGCCTCCTGCGTGTACGGCGGCACCATGGCGATCGCGAACGAGCGCCGGTTCGGCACCCTCGGGGCCGTCCTGCTCTCGCCGCGCCACCGCGTCCCCCTGTGGGCCGGACGCGCCCTCCCGTACGTCCTGAACGGGCTGCTCGTCAGCGCGTTCGTCCTCACCGTCGCCGCGCTCGTGCTCGGTCTGCCGGTGCCCGCCGACGCGCTGCCCGGTCTCGCTCTGGTGCTGCTCGTCGCGGCCGGTGCCTGCTCGGCGTTCGGGCTCGCGCTGGGCGCGCTCGGGCTGCGCTTCCGGGACGTGTTCCTGGTGTCGAACGTGGCCAGTTCGGTACTGCTCCTGCTGACGGGCGCCGCAGTCCCCCGTCACACGCTGCCGGAGTGGATGCGGACGGCCGGCGACCTGCTGCCGCTGACCCATGCGGCGGACGCGGCGCGCCGGCTCACCGCCGGTGACGGCCTCGACGGCGCGCTGCTCGGCGCCGAGCTCGCGGTCGGCGCCGGGTACGCGCTCCTGGCCGTTGCGCTCCTCGCCCTCTTCGAGCGGGGCAGCAGGCGACGGGCCACGCTCGATGTGATGTGACCAACCAGAAGGAAGGAGGGTGGGGGCACTACCGGCCATATTCGTGAACCCGTACGGGAGCGTCCGCGTCGTTCACCCGGAATTCGCGCCGACGACGCCGGGAGGTGCCAGCCTCGGCCTCCTGGGCCACGGGGGCCTGCGAAGGGAACGGGGTACGGGCATGGAGAGCGGGCCGGCGATCTTCGCGGGAACGGCGTTCGCGCTGTTCGGAGCCGCGCTGCTGCTGTGGACCGGGGTGCGCCTGGCGTACGGCCGACAGGTCGCCCAGGGGGTCGCCACGCCGATGGCCGCCACGCTGACGACGATCTTCGGAATCGTCTTCCTTCTCCTCGGGGTGTGGTGCTTCGGGCGGCTGTGACGAGGTCGCTCCGAGCGGGCCCGCCCCACCGGACCGGGAGTCCGGGCGGCAGGAATGCCAAGACTCGGGTTACCGTTCGAGTGGCCGTTGCGGGCTTTCGCCGTTTGACACGGGGGCGGGTTGTACCGTCACACTCCGCAGCGATGGCAGCGTCACCAGCGTGTCGCCGCCGTGCGTGCCATGCGGAGTACCAGCGCCGTACGTGCCACCGAGCGTCGACCCGGAGAGAAGAGCGAAGTTGTCCCCGACCAGCGAGACCGCACAGGGCGGCCGCCGACTCGTCATCGTCGAGTCGCCTGCCAAGGCGAAGACGATCAAGGGCTACCTCGGCCCCGGTTACGTCGTCGAGGCGAGCGTCGGGCACATCCGCGACCTCCCCAGCGGCGCCGCCGAGGTGCCCGAGAAGTACACCGGCGAGGTGCGCCGCCTCGGTGTCGACGTCGAGCACGACTTCCAGCCGATCTACGTCGTCAACGCCGACAAGAAGGCCCAGGTCAGGAAGCTCAAGGAGCAGCTGGCCGGGGTCGACGAACTCTTCCTCGCCACCGATGAGGACCGCGAGGGCGAAGCCATCGCGTGGCACCTCCTCGAGGTTCTGAAGCCCAAGGTCCCGGTCCACCGGATGGTCTTCCACGAGATCACCAAGGACGCGATCCAGGAGGCCGTCCGCAACCCGCGCGAGCTGAACAAGCGCATGGTGGACGCCCAGGAGACCCGCCGCATCCTCGACCGGCTGTACGGCTACGAGGTCTCGCCGGTCCTGTGGAAGAAGGTCATGCGCGGCCTCTCCGCGGGCCGAGTCCAGTCCGTCGCCACCCGGCTCGTCGTCGAGCGTGAGCGCGAGCGCATCGCCTTCCGCTCCGCCGAGTACTGGGACCTCACCGGCACCTTCGCGACCGGCCGCGCCGGCGACCCGTCCGACCCGTCGTCGCTGGTCGCCCGCCTGAACGCGGTCGACGGCAAGCGCGTCGCCCAGGGCCGTGACTTCGGCTCCGACGGGCAGCTGAAGACCGCGAACATCCTCCACCTCGACGAGGAGAAGGCGCGGGCGCTGGCCGCCTCGCTCGCCGACACCTCGTTCAGCGTCCGGTCGGTCGAGTCGAAGCCGTACCGCCGCTCCCCGTACGCCCCGTTCCGTACGACCACCCTCCAGCAGGAGGCGAGCCGCAAGCTGGGCTTCGGCGCGAAGGCGACCATGCAGGTCGCCCAGAAGCTGTACGAGAACGGCTTCATCACCTACATGCGTACGGACTCCACGACCCTGTCCGACACCGCCATCGGTGCGGCAAGGGCCCAGGTCACGCAGTTGTACGGCGCCGACTACCTGCCGGAGAAGCCCCGCGTCTACGCGGGCAAGGTCAAGAACGCGCAGGAGGCGCACGAGGCGATTCGCCCTTCGGGTGATCGTTTCCGCACCCCGGCGGAGACCGGTCTGACCGGCGACCAGTTCCGGCTCTACGAACTGATCTGGAAGCGGACCGTCGCCTCCCAGATGAAGGACGCGACCGGAAACTCGGTCACCGTGAAGATCGGCGGCCGCTCCGCGGACGGCCGGGACGCCGAGTTCAGCGCCTCCGGCAAGACGATCACCTTCCACGGCTTCATGAAGGCGTACGTGGAAGGGGCCGACGACCCCAACGCCGAGCTGGACGACCGTGAGCGCCGGCTGCCGCAGGTCGCCGAGGGCGACGCGCTGTCCGCCGAGGAGATCACCGCCGACGGCCACGCGACCAAGCCGCCGGCCCGCTACACCGAGGCCTCGCTGGTCAAGGAGCTGGAAGAGCGCGAGATCGGCCGCCCGTCGACGTACGCGTCGATCATCGGCACGATCCTCGACCGTGGCTACGTCTTCAAGAAGGGGACGGCGCTCGTGCCGTCGTTCCTGAGCTTCGCCGTGGTCAACCTGCTCGAGAAGCACTTCGGTCGGCTCGTCGACTACTCCTTCACCGCCAAGATGGAGGACGACCTCGACCGCATCGCGCGGGGCGAGGCCCAGGCCGTGCCGTGGCTGAAGCGCTTCTACTTCGGCGAGGGCGAGGCCTCCGCAGCGGGCGGGGCGGCCGACGCCGGGAACGGCGACGGCGACCACCTCGGCGGACTGAAGGAGCTGGTGACCGACCTCGGCGCGATCGACGCCCGGGAGATCTCCTCCTTCCCGGTCGGCGAGGGCATCATGCTGCGCGTCGGGCGCTACGGCCCGTACGTCGAGCGCGGTGAGAAGGACGCAGAGGGCCACCAGCGCGCCGACGTCCCCGAGGAACTCGCGCCCGACGAGCTGACGGTCGCCTACGCCGAGGAGCTGCTCGCCAAGCCGAGCGGCGACTTCGAGCTGGGCGTCGACCCGGTCAGCGGCAACCAGATCGTCGCGAAGGCCGGCCGGTACGGCCCGTACGTCACCGAGATCCTGCCCGAGGACACCCCGAAGACGGGCAAGAACGCGGTGAAGCCGCGGACCGCCTCGCTCTTCAAGTCGATGGAGCTGGACACGGTCACGCTGGACGAGGCGCTCAAGCTGATGTCCCTGCCGCGTGTGGTGGGCGCGGACGCGGAGGGCGTGGAGATCACGGCCCAGAACGGCCGCTACGGCCCGTACCTGAAGAAGGGCACGGACTCGCGGTCGCTGACGGACGAGGAGCAGCTCTTCACGATCACGCTGGAGGAGGCGCTCGCGATCTACGCGCAGCCCAAGCAGCGTGGCCGGGCGGCCGCCAAGCCGCCGCTGAAGGAGCTGGGCACCGACCCGGTCAGCGAGAAGCCCGTGGTCGTCAAGGACGGTCGCTTCGGCCCGTACGTGACCGACGGCGAGACCAACGCGACCCTGCGGACCGGCGACAGCGTCGAGGACATCACGCCGGAGCGCGGCTACGAGCTGCTCGCCGAGAAGCGTGCCAAGGGTCCGGCGAAGAAGACGGCCAAGAAGGCGCCCGCGAAGAAGACGGCCGCCAAGAAGGCCGCACCGGCGAAGAAGACGGCGGCCAAGAAGACCGCCGCGAAGAAGACGACGACGGCCAAGACCGCGGCGGCGAAGAAGACTGCCGCCGCGAAGAAGACGGCCGAATAGCCGCGAGCGGCACACCGTGTAAGGGGCGGGGGCCCATGGCCCCCGCCCCTTACGACGTTTGTTCGGGCGCGGGCCACGGGGAGTAAAGGGGTCCGGATAGGGTGGACGGATGACGCGAGCAGTGCAGCCAGACTCCGACGTCGCGCTTGTCGCAGACTCCCGGGAGCGTGCCGTACGGGCGCTTTTGCGCCATCAACCGTTGCGACGGCTCTGGAGCGCCCAGTTCGTCGGCGGGACCGGGGACGCCCTCGCCCTGCTCGTCCTGGTGCTCCTAGGGCTTCAGGCCGCCGTCTCCGAGGGAGCCCTCGGCGGCGGATACCGCGGGGCCGCGTTCGCCGTCGCCGCCGTGGTCGGCGCCCGATTGCTGGCCTCGGTGCTGTTCGGCGCCGTCCTCCTCGGCCCCCTCACCGCGCTGACCGCGCCCGGCGGCGCGCTCGACCGGCGCTGGACCATGATGGGAGCCGACGGTCTGCGGATCGCGCTCCTCCTGGTCGCGCCCCTGTGGATCGACTGGACCCCGAACAAGGCGCTCGCGTTCCTGCTCGGCACGGTCTTCGTCGTCGGCGCCGCCGAGCGGCTGTGGACCGTGGCCAAGGAGGGCGCGGCTCCCGCGCTGCTGCCCGCGCCGCCGCTGGAGGGCGCCGCAGTGCGGCCCCTGCCGGACCACCTGGACGCACTGCGCCGACTGTCGCTGCGTACCGGATTCCTCGCCGTACCGGCCGCGGCCGCCGTGCTCCTCGTCGCCACCCTCGTCAGCAACCTGCTCGGCACGGGCATCGAGTGGTTCTCGCTGCACCAGGCCGCCCTCGGCGCGTACGTCGCCGCCGGACTGTTCGCCGCCTCGCTCTCCGTGCTGTACGCCGTCGAGCTGCCCGGCGGGCAGACGCCGCGCCCCCGCTCGCCCCTGGAGGGCCTGCGCAGGCCCTCCGCGGAGAAGGGCCGGACGGGAGCCGTCCCGCTGCTCGTCCTCGCCTGCGCCACCGTCGCCGCGGCCATCACCGCCGCGGCGGCGGTTTCCGTCCTGCACGCGTACGACCTCGGCGGCGGCCCCGTCACCTTCGCGCTGCTGATCCTCGCGCTGAGCGGGGCCACCGGCGTCGGCATCCGGACGGCCGGATCCGTCCTGCCTGCTCTCTCCCGCCGCCGGCTGCTCGCCCTCGCGATCAGCCTCACCGGCATCGCGCTGCTCGCGATGGGCCTCGTCCCGGACACGGCCACGGTCCTGCTCCTCGCCGTGCTCGCCGGGTACGCGGCCGGTGTCGCCGCCAACACCGGCCACACCCTCATCGACCAGGAGACCGAAGAGGCCCGGCGCCCCCGGGTCACCGAACACCTCCAGGCCGTCGCCCGGGTCGCCATGGCCGTCGGCGCGCTCGGCGCTCCGCTGCTCGCCGCCGCCATCGGGGAGCACCGCCTCGCCTCCGGCAGCTTCGTCTTCGCGCACGGCGGTGCCGCGTTCACGCTGATGCTGGTCGGCGCGCTGCTGCTGCCCGTCGCCGCGCTCGTCCTCGCCAAGACCGACGACCGGGCCGGCGTACCGCTGCGCCGCGATCTGCGCGACGCGCTGCGCGGCGCCGACCCCGTCCAGGCGCCCGCCCCGACCGGCTTCTTCATCGCCCTGGAGGGCGGCGACGGCGCCGGCAAGTCCACCCAGGCCGAGGCGCTCGCGGAGTGGATCCGCGCCAAGGGCCACGAGGTCGTCGTCACCCGCGAGCCGGGCGCGACGCCGATCGGCAAGCGGCTGCGCTCGATCCTGCTCGACGTGTCCAGCGCCGGGCTCTCGAACCGCGCCGAGGCGCTGCTGTACGCCGCCGACCGCGCCGAGCACGTCGACTCGCTGGTCAAGCCCGCCCTCGAGCGGGGCGCCGTGGTCATCTCCGACCGGTACATCGACTCGTCCGTCGCCTATCAGGGCGCCGGGCGGGATCTGTCGCCGACCGAGATCGCCCGCATCAACCGCTGGGCGACCGGCGGTCTCGTTCCGCACCTGACCGTGCTGCTCGACGTCTCCCCGGAGACCGCGCGGGAACGGTTCACCGAGGCACCCGACCGGCTGGAGTCCGAGCCGCCGGAGTTCCACGCGCGCGTGCGGGCCGGTTTCCTGGCCCTGGCCGCCGGTGACCCCGGCCGCTACCTCGTCGTCGACGCCGGCCAGGAGCCGGAGGCCGTCACCACCGTCGTACGCCACCGGCTCGACCGGATGCTGCCGCTGTCCGAGGCCGAGGTGAAGGCTCAGGAGGAGGCGCGGCGGAAGGCCGAGGAGGACGCCAGGCGCCGGGCCGAGGAGGAGGCCGCCCGCAAGGCGGAGGAGGAGCGGCTGGAGCGCGAGCGCCAGGAGCAGCTCGCCAAGCTCCGCGCCGAGGAGGAGGAGCGCAAGCGCCAGGAGGAGGAAGAGGCCCGGCGCCGCGAGGCCGAACGGCAGGCGGAGGAGGCCCGTCAGCGGGCCGAGGAGGCCCGGCTGGCCGCCGAGGAGGAGCGCAAGCGGCGCGAGGCCGAGGAGAAGGCCCGCCGCGAGGAGGAGGAACGCCGCCGCAAGCAGGCCGAGGAAGAGGCCCGGCTGCGCGAGGAGGCGGAGGAACGCCGCCGCGAGAAGCAGCGCAAGGCCGAGGAGGCCCTGCTGCGGGCGGAAGAGGCGCGCCGCCTGGCGGAGGCCGCGGCGGCGAAGGCCGCCGAGGAGGCTGCGCGGAAGGCGGCTGCCGAGGCCGCGGAGAAGGCCGCCGCCGAGGCCGCCCGCGCGGAAGAGGCGAGGAAGGCCGCGGAGGCCGCCCGTGCGGAGGAGGCGCGGAAGGCCGCCGAGTCGCAGCGGGCCGCGGAGGCGCAGCGGGCCGCCGAGGCACGGAAGGCGGCCGAGGCCGCTGCCGCCAAGGCCGCGGAGGCCGCCCGCGCGGCGGAAGCGTCGGCCAACGAGGTGACCGTGGCGACCCCCGTCGTGAAGCCGGACGACGTGACGCAGACGGTCCCCACGGTCTCGCCGAACGAGATCACCGTCGCGACGCCGGTCGTCGACCCGGACGCCGTCCGGCCCGAGGCGGAGACCTCGGTCCTGCCGCAGGTGCGGGACGACGAGACGGCGGTGATGCGGCCGGTGCCGGCCGCCGACGAGACGGCCGTGCTGCCTCCCGTACGGGGGACGGACCCGGCCGACCGCGTTCCGCCGGGCATCTTCCGCGACGAGCAGCCCACCGGATCCAACGAACAGACGCGCGAGCTGCCCCAGCTCGACGACCAGGGCCGCCCGCGCCGCCGCTCCGACTGGGCTGAGGAGACCCCGCTCGACGACCTCCCGACCCTGGCGGACGAGCTGCTCGGCCCCCACGACGACGAGGACGACGGCCGCCGCCGCCGCTGACGCGAGGCGGGTACGGACGGGGGCGCGGCCGGGCCGCGCCCCCGTCCGGCGTTTTCGGGCCGTTCTGGGCAACCCGTCGTCGCCCCGGGCCGTTGCGGATCGTCCCGGGGCGTCCCGGTGTGTCAGTGGGGTGCCCCACAATGGAGGGCGTACCTGAGGAGGGGCAGACATGGCCGTATGGGACGACCTCGTCGGACAGGCGCGCGTCGAGGAGCAGCTCGCCGCGGCCGCGCGGGACGCCGACGCGCTCGTGACCGCCCATGCCGCCGGCGGGCCCGACCCCGAGGCGTCCAAGATGACCCACGCCTGGCTCTTCACCGGCCCCCCGGGGTCCGGTCGGGCGACCGCGGCGCGCGCCTTCGCGGCCGCGCTGCAGTGCGTGAGCCCGGACCGCGCGCTGGGCGGGGCGCCGGGATGCGGCTTCTGCGACGGCTGCCACACGGCGCTCGTCGGGACGCACGCCGATGTGGAGGTCGTGCGCACGGACCTGCTCTCCATCGGTGTGAAGGAGACCCGCGACCTCGTCCGCCGCGCCCAGCTCTCGCCCGCCGGCGGTCGCTGGCAGGTGATCGTCCTGGAGGACGCCGACCGGCTCACCGAGGGCGCGGGCAATGTGCTCCTGAAGGCCGTGGAGGAGCCCGCGCCGCGCACGGTGTGGCTGCTCTGCGCGCCGTCCCTGGAGGACGTGCTCCCCACCATCCGCTCCCGCTGCCGCCACCTGACCCTGCGCACCCCTCCGGTGGACGCGGTCGCCGACGTGCTCGTACGCCGGGACGGCATCGAGCCCCAGGTCGCCGCCGCTGCCGCCCGGGCCACCCAGGGCCACATCGACCGAGCCCGCAGGCTGGCCACCGACGAGCGGGCCCGGGCCCGCCGCGCCGTCGTCCTGAAGCTCCCGCTGCGCGTCGACGACATCGGCGGCTGCCTCAAGGCGGCCCAGGAGCTGGTCGACGCGGCCGGCGAGGACGCCAAGCAGGTCGCCGAGGAGATCGACGTCAAGGAGACCGAGGAGCTGAAGGCCGCGCTCGGCGGCGGCCAGGGCGGGCGGATGCCGCGCGGCACGGCCGGGGCGATGAAGGAGCTGGAGGAGCGGCAGAAGCGGCGGAAGACCCGTACACAGCGCGACAGCCTCGACCTCGCGCTCACCGACCTCACCGGCTTCTACCGCGATGTCCTCACCCTGCAGCTCCGGGCGCGGTCGCCGCTCGCCAACGAGGACGTACGGGACGCCGTGGAGCGGATCGCCCGTGACACCGCGCCGGAGCGGACGCTGCGCCGGATCGAGGCGGTGCTCGCCTGCCGGGAGGCGCTGGACCGCAATGTGGCGCCGCTGCTCGCGGTGGAGGCGATGACGATGGCACTGCGCGCCTGAGTACGGGGCGATTGGACACGGTCCGTACTCGTACGGATACGCTCCGCTCCATGGACTCCAGGCGTTTGCTCCGTACGTCCGCCACGGCCCTCGCGGCCGCCGGGCTGATCCTCTCCGGCTGCGCGGGCGGCAGCGACGCCGCCGCGCCCGCGACTCCGTCTTCGGCGGGGGCGCCCGCCCCGACGTCCGACGCGGCCCTGCAGAGCTACTACGCGCAGAAGCTCACCTGGCGCGACTGCGGAGTGCCGACCTTCCAGTGCGCCTCGCTGCGCGTGCCGCTCGACTACGCGAAGCCGGCGGCCGGGGACATCGAACTGGCCGTCTCCCGGGTCGCGGCCACCGGCCCCGGCAAGCGCGTCGGCTCGCTCCTGGTCAACCCCGGCGGCCCCGGCGGCTCCGCCGTCGGATACCTCCAGGGGTACGCGGGCATCGGCTACCCGGTCCCCGTCCGCGCCCGCTACGACATGGTCGCCGTCGACCCGCGCGGGGTGGCGCGCAGCGCTCCCGTCGAGTGTCTGACGGGCCCGCAGATGGACGACTACACGCAGGTCGACCAGACCCCCGACGACCTCGCCGAGACCCATGCGCTCGCCGCCTCCTTCAAGGGCTTCGCGGCGGGCTGCGCGAAGCGCTCGGGGAAGGTCCTGCCGCGCGTCTCCACGGTGGAGACCGCCCGGGACATGGACATCCTTCGGGAGGCGCTCGGCGACAAGAAGCTGAACTATGTCGGGGCCTCGTACGGCACGTTCCTCGGCGCCACCTACGCCGAGCTGTTCCCCTCCCGCGCCGGACGGCTGGTCCTCGACGGGGCGATGGACCCGTCGCTGCCCGCGATCGACCTCAACCGCGACCAGACCGCCGGTTTCGAGACCGCCTTCCGGGCGTTCGCGGCCGACTGCGTCAAGCAGGCGGACTGCCCGCTCGGCACCGCGTCCGTCGCCGCGGCCGGCAACAGGCTGAAGGCTTTCTTCCGAGACGTCGACGCCCGGCCCGTGCCGACCGGCGAGAGCCGCCGGCTGGGGGAGTCCCTGGCGACGACCGGGGTGATCGCCGCGATGTACGACGAGGCGGCCTGGCCGCAGCTGCGCGACGCGCTGACCCAGGCGATCGGCGGCGAGGGTGCGGGCCTGCTGGCGCTGGCCGACGCCTACTACGAGCGCGAGGCGGACGGCTCGTACGCGAACCTGATGTCCGCCAACGCGGCCGTGAACTGCCTGGACCTCCCGGCGGCCTTCGGCGGACCGGCCGACGCCGAGAAGGCTGTGCCGTCCTTCGAGAAGGCGTCCCCCGTCTTCGGCAAGGGCCTCGCCTGGGCGGCACTGAACTGCACCTACTGGCCGACCCCGGCGACCGGCCGCCCCCACCGCATCACCGCCGAGGGCGCGCCCCCGATCGTCGTCGTCGGCACCACCCGCGACCCGGCGACCCCCTACAAGTGGGCCGAGTCCCTGGCGTCCCAGCTCAGCTCCGGAAACCTGCTGACGTACGAGGGCGACGGCCACACGGCGTACGGCCGGGGCAGCGACTGCATCGACACCGCGATCAACACCTACCTGCTGGAGGGCACGGTCCCGAAGGACGGCAAGCGCTGCACGTGAGGGGTGGCGTGGGCCACGTGGAGGGTGGTCAGGAGCACCCCTCGAAACTGTGTAGACTTGGCGAGGCCGCTGCACCCACCATGGGAACGCACGGCATGCCGCCTTAGCTCAGTTGGCCAGAGCAACGCACTCGTAATGCGTAGGTCTCGGGTTCGAATCCCGAAGGCGGCTCGGATCAGCCCCAGGACTCACTCGCCGTGACCTGGGGCTTTTTCATGCCCCGATGTGTCGGGCGCGGGAGTGCGACGGTCCTGTCGCCCTCGTGCGTGCCCCTTGCGTGCCCATGGGTGCGCGACCGCTCCCGGTCGGGCCGCTCAACGCCCGTTCGGGGGTTGCTGCGTTCGGCGGGCGCGTTCCCACTTCACTGCGGTAAGTGACTGACTGTTACGCAAAGTGATTGGCCTTGATCGTTTCGGCATGTTCATCTCAGGCCCATGCGTCCACCAACCAGGTTCGCCCTCGCGGCGGCAGTCTCCGCCGCAGTGGCGATCGCCGGGCCCCTGTCGGCCTCGGCCCACTCCGCGCCCTCCCCCTCGGGCGGCCCCACCTATGTCGGCGGCACCGTCGCCGGCAAGCGGTACGGAGTGGCGCGCGAGGCCGCCCTGGTCGGTGTCCGTGTCCTGAACTGCCAGGGCGCGGGCTCCTGGTCGGGCATCATCGCCGGTATGGACCGGGTGGCGCAGAACGCCGTCCAGCCGGCCGTCCTCAACGGCTCGCTCGGCGGCCCCCGCAACACCGCCGTCAACAACGCCGCCACCGCCCTGGCCGCCCGGGGCGTCCTGCCCGTGTTCGCCGCGGGCAACGACGCCATCGACGCCTGCAACGTCTCGCCCGCCGGCGCCGCCGACGTGCTGACGGTCGGCGCCACGAACCACCTGGACGAGGAGACGGACTTCTCGAACTTCGGTGCGTGCCTCGACCTCTACGCTCCCGGCGCGGCCATCCTCTCCGCCAAGCTCGGCGGCGACAGCATCGCACTGAACGGCACGTCCATGGCCGCCCCGCACGTGGCCGGTGTCGCCGCCCTCGCCAGGGCCCAGAGCCCGTCGGCCGGCCCGGCGGCCATCGCGACCTGGATCACCGATCACACCGCCAAGGGCGAACTGGCCGTCTCGGGGGGCTCCCCGAACCGACTGCTCCAGGCCGGCGGGCTGTAGCACCGTCAGCCGGCAGCGTCGGCCCTGCCGGTTCCACCGGTCGGGCCGACGGCGTGTGTTGGGGCGGACCCGTCGCGAAAGTCCAGGTCAGGCATCTTCACAGGGTCATCACTCGAACGGTTGTCGAAGTCGCCTACACTCCCGCAGGCCATGTGCATGGCAATTACACGGGAGGAATGCGTGAAGAGGAGTTTCAAGACGAGGGCGGTGTTGTCCATCATGGCGACCCTCGCCGCGTCGCTGCTGACGGCAGCACCCGCACAGGCCGTCGATGACCCCGGCCTCGCGCTGGGCAACTTCGAGCTCCGCCAGATCGGCAACCGGGCCGAGCTGCAGGGCCGGGTCGACAAGCTGAACGCCGACCTGCCCAACATAGGTGTGAACTCGATCCTGAAGGCGGACGCCCGTCAGGGCACGTGGAGTTCGGGCGTCTGCAACGCGGCGGCCGTCGAGGCCGGCACGAAGCCGGAGAACCTCACCCGGAGCTTCTGCTTCGACGACGCCGACAACGGCAACGCGAACTCCGAGTGGTGGCCGCAGGGCGTCACCGGCGTCGCCGACGCCGACGAGGACCAGACCTGGGGCGATCCCGAAGCCGGGTGGAATCCCGCGGATCACAAGCCGATGATGGTCACCTGGTACAACAAGGACGACTGGAACGGCGACAAGAAGCCCGATGACGCGGACGCCGACGGGCTGAACACCGAACGCAAGGGCGTTCGGGTCTCCTTCATCGATTCCAGCACCGGGAAGTACGCCCACGTCCTGCTGGTGTACCCGTTCATCAACGCCTCGGGCAACGCCAGCTACATGAGTGTGCGCACCTCGCAGCACTACTCGTCGAGTCAGTACAACTACGGCTCGCTGCACGCCGGCGGCATCGTCTGGTACGGCTACTACCTGTACGTGGCCGACACCAACCGCGGATTCCGCGTCTTCGACCTGCGCAACATCATCGACCTCGGTGCCCTGCCCGCGGACAAGTGGGGTACGTCCAAGACCGCCATCGGCAGGCAGGACGGCGTCTACCACGCCCACGGCTACCGCTACATCCTTCCGCAGAGCGACGGATGGACCAACACCGCCTGCGACACGGTCGAGCCGCCGCCGGGCACTCCCTGCGACATGCAGGACAACGACAAGACGTGCCAGGCCAACGACGTCACACCGAAGACCAGCTACGCCGGCCTCGACCGCAGCTCCAGCGTCCGCCACATCACCACCGGCGAATGGTGCGAGAAGGCGCAGGTCACGGACGCGTACACGACCGGCAGGGTCATCCGTCGGCCGATGAACGACAGTGGGGGAACGCCGAAACTGGACGCCAATGGCTATTGGGCGGCCGACGAGGCCTACCGCATTCCCTACAACACGTCGTACACCGACAACGGCGGGATCCAGGGCGCCGCGGTCATCAACGGCACGTACTACCTCAGCCAGAGCCGAGGTTCGTCGAACGGCCGGTTGATCGTCGCCAGGCCCGACACCAGCACCGGACGCCTCGTCGAGTCGTCCCCCCGCCGGGTGTCCGCGATCGGGGTCGAGGACCTCTCCGTCTGGCCCGGTTCACCGAACCAACTCTGGACGGTCACCGAACACCCCGGCCAGCGCATGCTGTTCAGCGTCACGCCATAACCGTGTGACCTGGTGAGCAGCGCCCGGGACGGCTTCGGCCGGCTCGGGCGCTGCTTCGTTTCCCTGTTCCGCCGGCTGCCTTGCGCCGGCGTCCCCGTACGTCGTCAGCCCGTCGGCTGCTCGCGTTCCTGCTGGGCCAGCAGGTAGCCCGCCTGGAAGCGGCTCTCGGCGCCCAGGGCCGCCATCACGTCGGCGACGTGGCGGCGGCAGCTGCGGACCGAGAGGCCCAGGCGGCGGGCGATCGCGGCGTCGGTCAGGCCCTCCGTGAGGAGGCGGACGATCGTCTGCTTGAGTTCGTCGGAGATGTCCATGATCGTCTGGCGGTCCCATTCGGTCTCGAACGGGAGCGCCTCCAGCCAGAGTCGTTCGTACGCGCCGACCATGAACGAGACCACGTGGGGTTCACGGATCAGGACCGCCGCGTTCGGGTCGTCCGGGACCGGGATGACCGCCGTCGCGCGGTCGAAGACCAGCATCCGCATGAACTCGTCGTCCAGGGTCCGCACCTGGGCGCCCAGCTTGCCGACCCGCTCGACATACGCGCAGGTGCCTGAGGAGAAGCGGGCGGTGTGCTGGTAGAGGATGCGCATCCGGACGCCGCGGCGCAGGAGCTCCTCGTCCCGGGCGACCGCCTCCTCCAGGACCTCGGCGCGCCGGCCACCGCCCGGCTGCGCCGTCATGACCTCGCTCTCGCAGGTGCGGCCCAGTTCGGTGATCGCCTCCCGGACCGCCCGGAGGTCGGTGAGGACCTCCACGTACTCCGCCTGCCGGAGATGTGTCATCTGGGACAGATGCGTCTCGTAGAGCGGCATGAACGCCATCAACTGCTCGCGCGTGCGCTCCATGTGCAGGCGCCTGGCCCGCATCTCGCGCTCCAGCGGGCCCAGGGTGCGCTGGACCGCCTCGTCCGGTGGCACCGGCAGAACCCCGCGCTCCGGCGTGCGGCGCAACAGACCCATGTCGAGCAGGGCCGACACGGCCGACTCCACGCGCGCGAGCGGGAGTTCCAGCTCCTCGGCCAGGTCCGCCGGTCGCGCGGGGAGGTCCGGATCGCGCCCGAGGATCGTCGTGTAGACCCGCGCCGGCGGATCGTCAGGCGCCAAGCCCTCCGGTAGAGCCTCCCCCGGAGGCGCGCCCATGAGGCCGACCGCGAAGCCGCCGCCAGGGCCGCTCGTGAGGCCCTCGGGCCTCTCACTTCCTACTGGTATCGCCACCTTTACCCCCGCTTGTGACAGCGTCCTGTTGCTGCCATGCAGCCTAATGAGCCATGCGGTCCGCCCGATAGTCATGCAATCCCGGATACGTTCATCTCACCGCCCACAAGGTCAAAGCTCACAGAGCTCGTGAAGCACGCGAGCCATGCAAATCCCTTGAAAGCACTCGGACTTACTCATCGCGGAAGAGAGAGCAGACGAATGAAGCGGCGGATCCGCAACACCGTGTACGCCACCCTGATCACCGCCCTCGCGGGCCTGGCCACCGTCACCGGCACGCAGCTTGCCGCCGGCAGCGGAGCCGGTACCGGTACGGAGGACACGGGCTGGGGCGCGCCGGTCGTCAGCGGCACCTACGACACCGGCTGGGGCGCTCCGGTCCCCGGCCCGGAAACGAACGACACCGGCTGGGGATGACCGTATGACGCTGCTCGACTGCACCCTGCGTACCAGCGGGCAGCTCACCGGCGGCGCGCCGTCACCGCAGCTGGTCGCCGACTATCTCGCGGTCTGCGCGCGGCTCGGCATCGACGTGATCGAGCTGGGGTACGTGCGCGATCCCGCCGACCGGACGGCCGGCGCCCCGCTGCCCGACGTCCTCACGGTCACCCACGCCGAACGGTACGGGCCGCGGTTCGCGGTCCTGCTCGACGCTGCCGAACTGCCTGCCGGGGACAGCCCCGCCGCGGCGGCTGCCGACCGGATCGCCGATCGGATCGCCGCCGTCCCACTCCCCGTAGGCCTGGTGCGCGTCGCCGTCCGCTACGACGAGGTGGCGCGCGCCGCCGCCCCGCTGGGACGGCTGCGCGACGCCGGGTTCGGCGTCTGTCTGCTCCTCACCGACATCGACCTCGCCTCCTACCCCGAGCTCGACCGCTGTCTCGCCGAGACGGCTGCGCTCGGACCGCTCGACGCCGTCTTCCTCGTCGACTCGCTCGGCTCGCTCCGCCCGGAGCGGGTCATCGAACTCGTCCAGTCCACCCGCGCCGCCGTGGCTGCCCCGGTCGGCATCCACGCCCACGACAACCAGGGCTTCGCCCTCCACAACACCGTGGTGGCCCGCAGCGCCGGCGCCACCTGGCAGGACGCGGCCGTGCACGGGATCGGCCCGGGAGCGGGCATCACCCGCACCGAACAGCTCCTCGCCCTGCTCGGCGCCACGCCCGCCGATCTCGGTCCGCTCCTCGAACTGATCGCCACCCACTTCGCCCCGCTCAAGCGACGGTACGGCTGGGGCGCCGGACCCCGTCAGGTCATGGCCGGCCTCGCCCGGATCCCGGTGGCGGCGGTACGGGGGTTGGACGGGGGCTGAGGGGTGCCCCGCCCTGCCCCGCCCCGCCCTGCCCCGCGTCGTCGTCGCCCGTCGCCTGCCGCACCCCTCAGGAGACCAGTATGCCCTTCACCGCACCCATCCTGCCCCCGGGAGAGCCGGCCGCCGCCGTCACCCCGTACGGCAGCGCCGACACCACCCCGCCCGCCCGGCGGGCAGACCGCACAGGAGAGGCCATGGCCGACCGCAGCCCGAACCGCTTCCGTATCGACCGGAGTTCCGCCGAGGAGGAGTTCGGCCTCGCCTGCCAGCGGCTGATTCCGTGGCCCGGCGGGGACAAGGAGCCCCCGGTCGGCGCCATGGCCTGCTTCCTGAGGCCCGGCGGCGACTCCGACCCCGACTGCCACAACCAGGACGAGGTCATGATCATTCTCTCCGGCGCCGGCAGCGTGACCCTCGACGGCGTGCTCGAACCGCCGTTCCGCGCAGGCGACATCGTCGTCCTGCCCCGCAACCAGGAGCACGTCGTCCACAACACGGGCGACGAGGAGCTGAGCTGGGTCTCCCTCTACTGGCCGCTGCGCGAGCCCGCCGTCCGTACCGAGAACGAGGAGGTCGCGGCGTGAGCGCGACGCACTGGATCACCGCCACCCCGCCCACGCCCAACGGCGACCTGCACATCGGTCACCTCGCCGGCCCGTACCTCGCCGGTGACGTGCTGCGCCGCTATCTGGTGGCCGAGGGGGCCGGGACCGTCCGGTACACCACCGGCCTCGACGACAACCAGAGCTACGTTCCCGTCCGCGGCCTCAACGACGGCGGGCGCAAGGGCGAGGAGGTCGCCGACGGGTACGGCGCGTCCATCGAGTCCGTCTGGCGGCAGGCCGGCGCCGACTTCGACGCGATCGTCCGCCCGCGCCGTGACGTCGAGTACCAGTCGGTGGTGCAGGAGTTCTTCCAGCGGCTGTACGACTCCGGGCACATCGTCGCCCGTACTCGGCCGCTGCCGTACTGCACCGGCTGTGAGCGCTGGCTGTACGAGGCCTACCTCAAGGGCGGCTGCCCGCACTGCGGCTCAGGCTCGAACGGCAACGCCTGCGAGCCGTGCGGCCGGCCCAACGACTGCGCGGACCTGATCGACCCGGTCTGCACCGGCTGCGGTGCCACCCCCGAACTCCGCGACTGCGAACGGCTCTACTTCCCCCTCGCCC
This sequence comes from Streptomyces sp. NBC_01353, assembly GCF_036237275.1. Classification (GTDB taxonomy): domain Bacteria; phylum Actinomycetota; class Actinomycetes; order Streptomycetales; family Streptomycetaceae; genus Streptomyces. The sequence goes on from NZ_CP108352.1 coordinate 4,761,537, forward strand.
CCTTCGAGGAGCAGCTCGCCACCTTCTGGGCCGAGGTCGACATGCCGCCGCACCTGCGGTCGCTGTGCGAGTGGATGCGCGTCGAGGGGCTGCCGGAGATCGCCGTCAGCCACCCCTCCGAATGGGGCGTGCCGGTACCGGTCGCGGGCTTCACCGAGCAGCGGATCTACGTGTGGTTCGAGATGGCCCCCGGCTATCTGCTGGAGTGGACCGGCGCCGGGGAGACCGGGCCCGCGCCCGCGCCGGTGCAGTTCTTCGGCTTCGACAACGGCTACTTCCACGCGCTGCTGTTCCCGGCGGCGTTCCGGGCGTACGACGCGGAGATCGCGCTGCCGAAGGCGTTCGTGGTCAACGAGTTCTACCGGCTCGAGGGGCTGAAGTTCTCCACGAGCCGACGGCACGCCATCTGGGCGCACGAGGAGCTGGCCCGTACGAGCGCGGACGTGCTGCGCTACCACGTGCTGTCGGACCGGCCCAACGGACGGCAGACCAGTTTCAGTTCGGCCGCGCTCGAGATCAGCCGGTCGCGGCTGGCGGACCGTTGGGACGGCTGGCTGGGCCGACTGTTCGCCGCCGTCGCCGAGGGCGGAGGCGTGGTCCCGGCCGAGGCGCCGCGGGGTGCTGCCTGGGAGCGGCTGCGCGGGCGACTGACGGAGACCGTCGGACAGCTGCGGGAGGCGTACGGGGTCGAGGGGTACGACGCCCGACGGGCGGTCGCGCTCCTCGACGAAGTGGTCGCGCTCGCGGAGGACTTCGGGTACGTGAACGGCTTCGAGGCGGAGCGGCCGGACGGCGCCTCGGCGTACCGCGCCGCGCTGGCCGCGCAGCTGGCCGTGGCCGCCGCGCTGTCGGCGTGGGCCGCGCCCGCGCTGCCGTACGGCTCGGCGCGGCTGTCGGAACTCCTCGGCCTGCCGACGGTACGCCCCGTGGACGCGGTGGCCCTGACGCCACTGGTCCCGGGCGCGCCGCTGGCGGCCTGGCCGGGGACGGTCTTCGGTGGCTGAGGCCATCGGGGGTGTCGGTACCGGGTCCCCGGGCTTCCGTGCCCGGTCCGCCTCCGCCGAGCCCGCCGGTGCCGAATCCGTGCTGCCCCGTGGCGCCGTCGTCGGGCCCTTCTCCGGGCCCCGGGCGGCATGGGGCGAGCATCTGGAACGGGCCGCCGCCCTGTACGGGGACGTCAACTGGGAGCTGTACGACGACCGGGGGGAGGCGGAGACGGCCCGGCAGATCGCCGAGGCCGTGGTCGCCGAAGGCCGGCACACGCTGGTGATCGGCCACTTCAACAGCGCCGGCGCCCGGGCCGCGCTCCCCGTCTACCGGTCCGGCGGCCTGCCCGTCCTGCTGCCGCTGGCCACGACGCCGGACCTGCTCGCCGACTGCGGGGGCACGGTTCTGCGCTGGTGCCCGGACGACCGTGCCCAGGCGGCGGATCTGCTCGCCGCCGTCGGTGCGGCCGGCCACACCCGGATCGCCGTCACGCACGACGGGACGGCGTACGGGGAGGGCCTGGCGCGCCTGGTACGGGACGCGTGGCCCGCAGGCGAGCACGCCCGCCCCGGTACGGCCGCCGGCCTTCCGGCCGGGCCCGTCGTCTCGGACGGCAGCGGCCCGGCGACCGGAGCGCTGCCGGGCGTCGGCCCGTTGGCGACCGGCTTCCGCACGCCGGCGGGAGCGCCGGACGTCGTCTCCTCCCCCGGGGCCGACGCGGCCGCGCTCACCGCGCTCGTCGTGTGCGGGACCCACGGCGGGGCCGCGCGGGTCGGGCGGGAGTGGCGGGAGGCGGGGTTCGACGGGGAGCTGTACTTCACCGACGACTGCGCGGTCGACGAGTTCTCCGAGCTCCTCGGGGACGCGGACCGGGACGCGAACCCGGGTGCGAACCGGGGCGCTCGTGTGGCCCGGATGCGCGGAGGGCCGGAAGCCCACGTCATGGCCGCCTTCGCGGCGGCGACCGAGGCGCTCACCGAGAACCCGGAGCGCACCGGGCGGATCCTGCTCTCCGCCGTACGGGCCCATGCCGACCGGGCGTTCACCGCGCTCGGGGAGCCCGTGGAGGGGAGCGTGGGCTGGGACTTCGTGCCCGTACCCGTACCCGCTCCGTCGCGTACGTCGACGTCCTCGGGCGGTGGCGGTGGTCACCGGGGCCGGGCCTACGACGTGATCGTCGTCGGCGCCGGAGTCGTCGGGGCCGCGACCGCCGCCGTGCTCGCCAGGCAGGGCGCGCGCGTGGCGCTCGTCGCGCCGATGGACGGGTGCCGTGACCACGCCACCGCCTGGTCCGGTGGGCTCGTACGGGCCTTCGAGGCCGACCCGTATCTGCGGGGGCTCGCCCTCCGCAGCCATCAGCTGGCCTGGGGGCCCGCGGCCCTGGTCCCGGGACCGTACGGCTTCGTGCCGACCGGTTCGCTCGTGCTGTGCGGCGATGCCGACCTGGACCAGGCCGAGAAGGGCGTCGCCGAGCTCAATGGCGCGGGTGTACCGGCGGAGCTGCTGGAGCCCGGGGTGCTCAGGGAGCGGTTCCCGGGGCTGTCGGTGGACGGGGTGAGCGCTGCGGTGTGGGAGCCGGAGGGCGGCTACGCCGATCCGCCGCGCACCGCGCGCGTGTACCGCGACCGGGCGCTGGCCCACGGGGCCCGGCTGCTGCCCGCCCGCGTGCGGGAACTGGTCGCGCCGCCCGGGGCCGACCGGGTGCGGGTCCTGCTGGAACCGGGCGGGCCCGTCGAGGCCCTGGCCGTCGTCCTGGCGGCCGGCAGCGGCACCGGGGCGATCGCCGGGCACCGGCTGAGCGGCTCGGACGCGGGGCGGACGAAGAGCATTCGGTACGGCTTCTTCCACCACCCGGACACGGCCGGTCTGCCGACCGTCGTCGACATGGTGACCGGCGTCTGGGGTCGGCCCCAGGTCTCCGGGGAGGCGGCGGGCGGGTACATGGCGGGGCGCCCCGTCGACGAGTGGGACGTACCCGCGGGCGGCGAGGACACGCTCACCGACGAGCACGTGGCGTACATCCGCCAAGGGGCGGCCGCACGCTGGCCCTGGCTCGCGGACCCGGCGACCCGCTTCCTCGGCGGCCGGCAGGGCGTCGACCTGTACACCCCGCACTCCCTGCCCCACCTCGGCCGGGAACGGCCCGACAGCCGCATCGTGCTGGCCACCGGCTGGTCCGGCGCCGGCTTCAAGACGGCCCCGGCAGCAGCCGAACTCGCGGCGGCGGAAGCCCTGGACGTCCTGTCGAGCACCTGACGCCGCCTGACAGGCCCGGCGGTCCGACGCCGGGTCTGTCCCCAACCCCCCACCCCACCGGAGGTGACACCCATGACGGATCTCATGTCCCGCCCCTCGCCCCCCGGCAGGGAGGCGTCCGCGAAGAAGCTCGGCGTTCGGGCCCTCGTCGTCTTCTACGTCAGCAGCCTCGTCGGGACCGGCATTCTGCTCGTGCCCGGGCTGACCGAGCGGCAGGCCGGGCCCGCCTCCGTGTTGGCGTGGCTCGCGCTGGCCGTCTGTTCGTACCCGTTCGCCCGGTTCTTCGCAGAGATGTCCGCCTGGCGGCCCGACGCCGCCGGGCTCGCCGCGATGGTGACCGCCGGGCTCGGGCGGCGGCCGGGGCGGGCCGCCGCGCTGCTGCTCGTCGCGACGTACGTCATCGGCAACCCGGTCATGGGCATCGTCTCCGCCCGCTGTCTGCTGGGCCTGCTCGGGCAGCCCGACGGGCCGGTGTACCCGATCGCCATGGGCTTCATGGCCCTGTCCGCCGCGTTCACCCTCCTCGGGCTCACCGCCGGCGCGCGCGTCCAGGCCGCCTCGCTCGTCGTGCTGCTGCTCGGGCTCGGCGGGGCCGTGGTGGTCGCCGCACCGCGGTTCGACGCGGGGGAGTACACGCCGTTCCTGACGAACGGCTGGGACGGCGTCGGCATCGCCGTCGTCACCGCGTTCTTCTCCTTCCTCGGCTGGGAGAACGTCTCCACGCTCGCCGATCAGGTCGACGACCCCGCCCGTAGCTACCGCCGCGCCATCCGCTGGGCCGTGCCCGTCGTCGGGCTGCTCTACGCCGCCGTCACCGCCGCCTACCTGGCGGTCCCCGGCGACGAACCCGTCGTCATCACCGCCCTGTTGGGCGCATCCCTCGGCGAAGCCGGCGCCGTCGCCGGCGATCTGCTCGCCCTCGGCCTCGCGGTCGTCGCCACCAACGCCTGGGTCCTCGGCGCCACCCGCGTCGTCCGGGCCGCCGCCCGCGACCGCATCCTGCCGCGCGCCCTGGCCGACCGGCCCGTGCCGGCCACCGTCGCCCTGACCCTCGCCTACACGGCCGTCCTCGGCGCCCTGACCCTCACCGACACCGGCGAGGAGCTCGTCCTCATCGTCACCAGCAGCGCCTTCCTGCTGCTGTACGTCGCGGCGGCCGCCGCCGCCCTCCGGGCCCGCGGCACCGGGCGCGCCCTGCGCACCACCGCCGTCGTGACCCTGGTCATCGCCGCCGTCTTCCTCTCCTTCGCCGGTACGGGGCTCCTGCTGGCGCTGCTTCTCGCCGCCGGCTGCGCCGCCCTCACCGCCCGCACGACCTCCTGAAACCGAAAGGCACCACCATGAACGAGACCACTCCCGTCTACGACGTCGTCGGTGTCGGCTTCGGCCCCGCCAACCTCGCCCTGGCCATCGCCATCGAGGAGCACAACGAGCGGGCCGCGCCCGACGAGAAGCTCACCGCCGTCTTCCTGGAGAAGCAGCCTGCCTTCGGCTGGCACCGCGGCATGTTGATCCCGGACGCCACCATGCAGGTCTCGTTCCTCAAGGACCTGGCCACGATGCGCAACCCGACGAGCCGCTTCGGCTTCGTGCCGTACCTCCACGACCGGGGCCGACTGGTCGACTTCATCAACCACAAGGTGCTGTTCCCCACCCGTGAGGAGTTCCACGACTACCTCCAGTGGGCCGCCAACGGCGTGGACCACATGGTCCGTTACGGCCTCGAGGTCACCGGCATCCGCGCCGCCACCCAGGCAGGACCGGTCGTCGAGGTCGACGTCGCCGCGCGCGGGGAGGCCGAGGCGGTCACGTACCGGGCCCGCAACCTGGTCCTCGGTACCGGCCTCGTGCCCCGCCTGCCCGAGGGCGTCGACTCCTCCGAACGCCTCTGGCACAGCAGCGAGTTCCTGCACCGACTCGCCGCGCTGCCCACCGAGAACCCGCGCCGCTTCGTGGTCGCCGGCGCCGGACAGAGCGCCGCCGAGATCGCCGACCATCTCCACCGCACGTACGAGAACGCCGAGGTCGTCGCCGTCCACACGCGCTACGGCTACAGCCCCGCCGACGACAGCCCGTACGCGAACCGCATCTTCGACCCGGAGGCCGTCGACCTCTACCACGGCGCCGACGCGGACGTCCGGCGCAAGCTGATGGCCTACCACCGCAACACCAACTACGGCGTGGTGGACATGGACCTCATCGAGGAGCTCTACCGCCGCTCCTACCAGGAGAAGGTCCGCGGCGAGCGCCGCCTGCGCATCATGGGCGCCTCGCAGCTGACATCGGTCGAGGCCGACGCCGACGAGGTCCGGGTCCGGGTGCGCAATCTCGCGACCGGTGAGACCGAGGCGCTCACCGCCGACGCCGTCGTCTACGCCACCGGCTACGCGGAGCCCGACCCGGCCCGCCTCCTCGGCGAACTGAACGAGGCCTGCGAGCGCGACGAGGACGGCCGGCTGCGCGTGCACCGCGACTACCGCGTGCGGACGGGACCGGAGCTGGAGGCGGGCGTCTATCTGATGGGCGGGACCGAGCACAGTCACGGCATCACCGCGAACCTCCTGTCGATGGCCGCCGTGCGGGCGGGCGAGATCTGCGACTCCCTCGCGACCGGCCGCCGGTCCGACAGGCGAGCGCCGGTGGCGGCCCGCGGCTGAAGCCCGTAGAACCCGTAGAAGCCGGGGTGGTGCCCACGCGCGCGCCCCGCGCCCAGGACCCCATCGCCGTCACTCCCGACGGCCGTACGAAGAGGACACCATGAGCACCGCCGCCGAGCAGGTACCCGCGCCGGACGAACTGGCCGCCACCGAGCGGACCCGGCTGCGCCGGATGCGCCACAAGGGCAGTCACCGGCGCGCCGATCTGGAGGCGGTGCTCGCCGCCGGCTTCCTCTGCCACCTGGGCGTCACCGTCGACGGGACCACGATGGTCGTGCCCACGGCGTACGGCACCGACGGCGAGCGGCTCTATCTGCACGGCTCGGTCGCCAGCCGCAGCCTGGTCCAGGCGCCCGACGCGACCGTCTGCGTCACCGTGACGCACGTCGACGGCCTGGTGCTCGCCCGCTCCGTGTTCGAGCACGGCGTCAACTACCGCTGCGCGATGATCTACGGCGTCCCGCGGCTCGTCACGGACCCGGAGGAGAAGCTGCGGGGGCTGCGCGCGCTCACGGAGCAGTGCGCGCCGGGGCAGTGGGAGTACGCCCGGCAGCCCAGCCGTAAGGAGCTCGCGGCGACCGCGCTGGTGGCGCTCGATCTCGTCGAGGCCTCGGTGAAGATCGCCACCGGGCCGCCGGACGACGGGGACAGCGAGGACGCCGCACTGGGGCTGTGGGCCGGGGTGCTGCCGGTGGTCACCACGTTCGGGGAGCCGGTCGCCGATCCCGTCCTGCCGGCCGACATCGACCTGCCGGCGCACATCGCGGACCGCGCGGGCCGCGTCCTGACCGGCGAGACGGTCCAGGCATGACGCGCACGAACGCCGACGCGCGTGCCGCCGACCGTGCCCATGTCTTCCACTCCTGGTCCGCGCAGGCGCAGACCGAGCCGATGCCGGTGGCCGGTGCCTCCGGCGCGTATTTCTGGGACCACGAGGGCAACAGCTACCTCGATTTCTCCTCCCAGCTCGTCTACACCAACATCGGCCACCAGCACCCCCGGGTCGTCGCCGCGATCCAGGAGCAGGCGGGGCAGTTGTGCACCGTCGCGCCGAGCTTCGCCGTCGACATCCGCTCCGAGGCCGCCCGGCTGATCGCCGAGCACACCCCCGGCGACCTGGACAGGATCTTCTTCACCACTGGCGGCGCGGAGGCGGTCGAGCACGCGGTACGGATGGCCCGGCTCCACACCGGCCGGCACAAGGTCCTGTCCGCGTACCGCTCGTACCACGGCGCCACCTCCACCGCGATCCACCTGACCGGCGACCCGCGCCGCTGGCCCTCGGACACCGGCGCCGCCGGGGTCGTCCACTTCTGGGGTCCGTACGCCTACCGGTCGTCCTTCCACGCCACGGACGAGCGGCAGGAGTGCGAGCGGGCCCTGCGCCACCTGGAGGAGACGATCGTCGGCGAGGGGCCCGGCACGATCGCGGCGGTCCTCCTCGAATCGGTGGTCGGTACGGCCGGTGTGCTCGTGCCCCCGGACGGCTATCTCGCCGGGGTACGCGAGCTGTGCGACCGGTACGGCATCGTGTTCGTCCTGGACGAGGTGATGGCCGGCTTCGGGCGCACGGGTCGCTGGTTCGCGGCCGACCACTGGGGCGTGGTCCCGGATCTGCTCACCTTCGCCAAGGGCGTCAACTCCGGTTACGTACCGCTGGGCGGGGTCGCCGTCGGCGAGAAGATCGCCTCGACCTTCGCCGACCGGCCGTACCCCGGCGGTCTGACCTACTCCGGGCATCCGCTGGCCTGTGCGGCGGCGGTGGCCACCATCGAGACCATGCGCGCCGAGCGCATCGTCGAGCACGCGGCCGACCTCGGCGCGCGTGTCCTCGGCCCGGGATTGCGTGAACTCGCCAATCGGCACCCCAGTATCGGTGAAGTCCGCGGCCTCGGCGCCTTCTGGGCACTGGAGTTGGTCGCCGACCGTGGTACGCGCGAGCCGCTCGTCCCCTACGCGGCCACCGGCGAGGCGGCCGCGCCGATGGGCCGGGTCGCCGCGGCCTGCAAGGCACGCGGGCTGTGGCCCTTCATCCACATGAACCGCATCCATGTCGCCCCGCCGTGCAACCTGACAGAGTCCGAGGCGAAGGATGGACTCGCGATTCTCGACGAGGCGCTGGACGTCGCCGATGCGGAGGTGCGGTGATCAGGGCGGGACCTGGTCAGATTTGTTCGCCCTTCATCATTTGCCCGTGTTTCCCAGAAGTCGGCGTCTGAAACACCCAATTGATCCGGTGCCCATTCCCGCTGCCGTCCTGTACCGTCACAGACTCATAAGGGTGCCCTGATCTCCGTACCGGAATCGACCGTCCGGCGCCGAATGATTCGGGGCGATTAAAGGATTCGATCGTGAATCGACCCGTTGAGTGAGGAGGGGGACAGTGGGGGGCTTCGCCGACCCGTGCCGTGGGACGCGACCGGGCACGGACTTCTCGTCGTTGGCAGCGCTGATAGGGCAGGACGAGACCTGCGTCGACGTCTACCGCCTGGTGATCAGCGAGCCGCGCTGGGGGCTCACGGAGATCGCCGGGGAGCTGCATGTCGAAGAAGCCGCGGTCCGGGGGTGTCTGGACAAGCTCGCGGAGCTCTCGATGCTCTATCCCACCAAGGACGCCACGGATGTCGCCCCCATCAGTCCCGAAGTCGGCCTCGCCGCCCACATTCACCGCCGGGAAACCGAAATTCACTCCCAGCAGCTGGAGTTGGCGGCGATGCGGGCGGCGACCGCCGAACTGACCGCGATCTACGCCTCGCAGCGGGGCCGGCACAACAACGTCGGTCTGGAACAGCTCGAAGGCGTCAACGAGGTACGGGCCAGGCTTTCGGAACTGGCCCGGCACGCGACCACCGAGATCCTCGCCTTCATGCCCGGCGGCGCGCAGAGCCCCGAGGCGCTCGAGGCCAGCCGGCCGCTCGACGAGCAGACGCTGGCCGCCGGTGTGAGGCTACGGACGATCTATCTGGACAGCGTGCGCAACGACCGGGCGACCACCGAGTACGCCCGGTGGCTCGCCGAACTCGGCGGCGAGATCCGCACGATGCCGTCGCTGCCACTGCGGATGCTGATCGCCGACCGTTCGGTGGCGCTGCTGCCGGTCAGCCCCGAGGACACCCGGGCGGGCGCGGTCATCCTGCGCGCGCCGGGGGTGGTGACCGCGCTGCTCGCGCTCTTCGAGATGGTCTGGGAGCGGGCCACACCGCTGCACGGCCGCTCGCGGCCGTCCGCCGGCGCGCCGTCGGAGCAGGAGATCGAGCTGCTCAGGCTGTTGCAGAAGGGGCACACGGACGAGGTGGCGGCCCGCAAGCTCGGCCTCTCCCTGCGGACGACCCGTCGGATGATGTCCGGCATCTCGCACCGCCTCGGCGCCCGCAGCCGCTTCGAAACAGGCGTCCTCGCGGAACGCGCCGGCTGGCTCTGAGCGCGCAGCCCGGCCGGCAAAGGGCCCGGTGGGCCCTTTGGTGCCATGGCAGGAAGATGCCCGGATCTTTCGGACGTGCGGTGCGAAGCGGCTGGGATTCTCTCTGCCATGTACGCCATCCATCTCGAGGTCCCGCGGCTCGATCCCGGTGAGCTGGCCAGAGCGGTGTCCCAGGTCTCCAGCTGTCAGGTGGAGCACGTCTATCTGCCCAGACTGCCGGAGCCTGAGCAGCGCTCCGTCGTGTTCGTTTCCGCCGACTCCGCGCCCGAGGCCGGCACGGGCGTCCTTGCCGCCGTCCGGTTCCTGCTGCGGCCCCCGGTCGGCCGGATGCGGGTCGAGCTGAGAGTGCCCCGCGCGGGCCGGGACGTCGGGCTCTGCCACGGCGTCGTGTCCGTCGTCCCCGTCCTCGACGACCACCGCCGCCGCTGACCCTGGCCACTTGCAGCCACTGCACCTTGGTGCCACGGGATTCCCTTGAAGGGCCCGGCCGTCGGCTGACACATTCAGCAGGGCGAGGGCGGCCGGAATAGCCGCCGAAAACCCGGGCGCGCCGAAACGTCGAGAATTCCGAAATCTCCGCTCCATGACTGGGAAAGGCTCCACGTCTATGAATCCTGGTGCGATGTCCAGCGAATCGCTCGACGATTCGCTCACCCTGCACGAGAACTTCGAGCGGGTCGCCGCGCGCTTCCCGGAGTCGGTGGCGGTCACCGACGGCCGGTCGCGGCTGACGTACCGCGAACTCGACGCGCGCGCCGGGCGGTTGGCCCAGGTGCTGCGCGGGGCCGGCGTCGGACGGGACCAGCGCGTCGGACTCTGCCTGGAGCGCGGTACGGATCTCGTCGTCGGCCTCCTCGGCATCCTCAAGGCGGGCGCGGGCTACGTCCCGATCGATCCGGCCTACCCCGCCGAGCGCCGGGACTTCGTCCTCGACAGCTGCGACGCGCCGGTCGTCGTCGCGAGCACGGCCACCGCCCCGCTGGCCGGCGGCCGTACGGCCGTCCTCGTGGACGCGCTGCCCGAGAGCGCCGCCGAGACCCCCGCCGGGCACGAGGGCGCGGGCGCGTCGAGCCTGGCGTACACGATCTTCACCTCCGGCTCCTCCGGCGAGCCCAAGGGCGTCCTGGTCGAACACCGCAACGCGGTCCGGCTCTTCACCTCCACCGCGCCGGTCTTCGGCTTCGACGAGACCGACGTCTGGTCGAACTTCCACTCCGCCGCCTTCGACTTCTCCGTCTGGGAGATCTGGGGCGCCCTGCTCCACGGCGGCCGCCTGGTCGTCGTCGACAACGAGACGGCCCGCGACCCGCAGGCCCTCCACGCCCTGCTGCGCCGCGAGCGCGTGACGGTCCTCAACCAGACGCCGTCCGCCTTCCGCAACCTCATGAACGTCATGGCCGCCGACACCGAGCCCGGCTCGCTCAGCCTGCGGTACGTCGTCTTCGGCGGCGAGAAGCTGGACTACCGCGCCCTCACGCCGTGGACCGACCGGCACGGCCTGGACGCGCCGGTGCTCGTCAACATGTACGGCATCACCGAGACCACCGTGCACGTCACCTGGAAGCGGATCTCGGCCGCCGACCTGACCGCCGCCCCGGCCGTCGAGGGCCTCAGCCCGATCGGCGCGGCCATCCCCGACCTGCGGATCGACATCCGCGACGAGGAGGGCACCTCTCTCCCGGTCGGAACGGAGGGCGTCATCCACGTCTCCGGCGCCGGTGTCGCCCGCGGCTATCTGAACCACCCCGAGCTGACCGCGGAGCGCTTCTCCGAGCGCACCGAGGCCGACGGGACGACCGTGCGCTGGTACGACTCCGGCGACCGCGGTGTGCAGACCGCCCCCGGGGAGTTCGCGTACGCCGGCCGCGCCGACCGGCAGCTGAAGATCCGCGGCTACCGGATCGAGCCCGGCGAGATCGAGTCCGTGGTGAAGAAGCACCCGGCCGTCCGGGACGCCGTGGTCCTCGCCGCCGACTTCGGCTCCGGAGAGCCGCGGCTGGTCGCCTTCCCGGTGACGGCCGCCGCACCGGAGCAGCTGACAGCGGAGCTCAAGGAGGCCGTCGCGACCGCGCTGCCCGTCTACATGGCCCCCTCGGCCTATCTGCCCCTCGACGAGCTCCCGGTCACCGTGAACGGCAAGCTCGACGAGAGCGTGCTGCGCAAGCGCCTGGAGCTGAAGCTCGCCGAGGCCGCCAAGGGATCCACCGGCGAAGACCCCGCCGAGAAGGGGGCCTCCGTCGAGGAGATCCTGCGCGGGATCTGGGCCGAGGTCCTCGGCACCCACGAGATCGGTGACACCGACGAATTCTTCGACCTCGGCGGAACGTCCTTCTCGCTGATTCACATGCTGAGCGTCGTCAACGACCGATTCTCGCTCTCCCTGAACGTCGGCACGCTCGCCGAAGGCGCGAACATCGGCGCACTCGCCGCGGCCGTCAAGAACCAGCTCGCCCTCATCTCCCAGTAGGAGCGCCGGACATGACCACGGACACCCCGAAGGCACAGCAGTCGTTCGCTCTTTCCGACGAAGAGATAAAGCAGTTCCACCAGCAGGGATTCATCGGTCCCTTCACGGCCTACCAGCCCGACGAGATGCGCGAGATCTGGCGCAGGACCCGGCTGCAGATGCTGGACCGCAGCCACGCCGTCTACCCGGACGACGAGCTCTCCGGCGCCACCAACATCTCCAACTACGACCGCCACCTCGACAACGACTTCCTCGCCGCCCACGTCGGAAAGCGCGAGATCGTCGACCGGGTCGCCTCCATCCTCGGCCCGGACGTCATTTGCTGGCGTACGGAGTTCTTCCCCAAGCACCCCGGCGACGAGGGCACCGACTGGCACCAGGCCGACACCTTCGCCAACGCCTCCGGCACCCCGCAGATCCTGTGGCCGGACAACGCCGAGTTCGGCGGCACCATCACCGTCTGGTCCGCCTTCACCGAGGCGACGGTGGCGAACGGCTGCCTGCAGTTCATCCCCGGCACGCACCAGCAGATGAACTACGACGAGACCAAGAAGATGCACTACGACCCGAACTCGATCAACGGGGTCGACAAGGGCGGCGTGCGCCGCGGCTTCTTCGGCTACGACTACCGCGAGCTGCAGGTCGACCCCGACTGGAAGCCGGACGAGGACGCGGCCGTCTCGCAGATCATGGAGCCGGGCCAGTTCATCATCTTCTGGTCGACGCTGATGCACGCCTCGCACCCGCACGAGGGCCTGACCAACGACATGCGGATGGGCTTCGCCACCCGCTACGTCCCCTCCTCGGTCTCCGTCTACCCGGGCAGCGACCACATCGAGGAGTACGGAGGCCGCATCAGCCTGGAGCGGTACGGCTCCGTCCTGGTCAGCGGCGAGAACAAGAACCCCGGCAACCGCATGGTCACGGAGACCACCCGGGGGATGAAGTTCTGAGATGACCACGAAAACCCTGAGCGTGGTAGAGGTGCTGGAACTCTGCCAGCCACTGCTCGGCGCGGCCGCGGAGACCCTGCGGGTCTTCCCGGCCGGCGAGCGGGCCGCCGAGGAGTACGGGCCGAAGGCCGTCGCACGGTGCAACGAGGTCCTCACCGCCCTCGGCTCCGCGTACGGCCTGACGGTCCCCCGGTTCGTCTCGCCGGCCCCGGAGCGCCCGTCCAGCCTGGAGGTCGCCCTCAGCGCCTACTGCGATCTGGAGCTGGGCAGTTGGCGGCCGGTGGCCGAGAGCTCGGGGGAGTGGGACATTCCGGCGGACGGCCTGGCCGGGCTCGCGGCCCTGCCCGGCCACCGCCGGATCGAGGCCGAGGGCGTGCCCGCCTTCGACTCCTTCGCGGCGGGGCCGGCCGGGGACGAGGCGATCGTCCTCGTCCTGCCCTCCGGGGTGCCGGCCACGCTGTTCCGGCCCTGGCTGGAAGAGCTGTCCACGGACCGGCTCGTCGTCACGTACGAGAACCCGTACCTCTTCGGGCAGTGGCGGACCCTGGACACCCCGGAAGCGGACTTCGCGGAGGAGACCGCGCTGGTCGGCGCCCTGCTCACGGCGTACGGACTGCGGCGGGCGCACCTCGTCGGGATCTGCGGAGGAGCGCCGGTCGCCCTCGACGCGGCCGCCGCGTTCGGCGACCGGGTGGAGACGCTGACGGTGCTCCACCCTGATCTGAACTTCGGGGCGGGGGTCATGCGCACCCCGTTCCAGAAGCAGTTCCAGAGCGTGCTCGCCGGGGCGGCCTCCGGCCCGCGCCGGGCCCGCGAGACGCTGAACCTGTTCCTCGACCCGAACATGCTCTTCGGGGTGCCGCCGCGCCTGGCCCCGTACGTCCTCTACCCGTACGGAGATGTGGAGCTGTTCCACCGGTACGCCAAGCAGAACCACGCGCTCATGGCGTACGACGCGAACGACGCCGCCCGCCGGGTCGGGCAGCGGGTGCTGATCGCCACCAGCCGTACGGACCGGATGACCCACCCCGAGACGGCGCACCACTTCGGTGAGCTCGTGGCGGGCGAGGTCACGGTCGTGGAGCGCGGCGCCGGGAACCACCACGACATCCTGATCCCGGACGCGGAGGTCTACACGATGCTCCGGGAGTTCATCGGCGGTGGGGTGTGAGCACGCCCACGCCGTCGGCGGAGCGCGTCGCGGTGGTGACCCACGCGACGCGCTACGCGGGCCCCGGCTCCGTGGACGGCCTGCGCAAGGCCGGCTACACCGTCCTCTGCCACGACGAGGACTTCCTCGACGAGGCCGCGCGGACCGCCTTCGAGGAGGGTCGCGACGGGGCGGTGGCCTGCGACGCGAAGACCCCGACCGGGGCGGTCGGGCAGGCCGTCAAGCGGTATGGCCGGCTCGACCTCGTCGTCAGCAACGACGTCTACCCGGCCCGCTATCTGCCGGTGGACCAGGCCGACCCGGCGGAGCTGCGGCGGGCCGCCGAGGCACTGCTCGTCACCCCTGCGGCAGTGATCGCGAAGGCCGCCGCCCCGATGAAACGCCGGGGGAGCGGGCACATCGTGCTGATGACCTCCGCCGCGCCGCTGCGGCCGGAGACCGGGTTCTCCGTGTACAGCTCGCTGCGCGCCGGAGCCTCGGCCTACGCACGGGCGGCGGCGCGCGAACTCGCCCCGCACGGCGTCACCGTGCACGCGATCGCCCCCAACTTCCTGGAGAGCGAGACCTATTACCCCGAGGAGCTGTGGGGGACGGACGAGGGCCGGGAGAAGCTCCGCGGTCTGCTGCCGGCGGGCCGGCTCGGCACGGCGCAGGAGATCGGCGACCTGGTGGTCTTCCTGGGCAGCGGCTCGGCCGACTTCCTCACCGGCGACGTCATCCACTTCACGGGCGGCTGGGCCTAGGCCCGCGCCTGGTGAGCGACCAGAAAGAGAGTCCGCTGTGAGTACTCGGCCGACAGCGCCCGAGGAGTGCGAGGTCATACCCGGGCACAGCCTGGTGGAACAGACCCTCGTCGAGATCTGGAAGACGACGCTCGACCGGCCGTCCGTCGGCCTCGACGACGACTTCTTCGCGACCGGGGGCGACTCCCTCCTGGCCCTGGTGACCATCGAGCAGATCAACCAGCGCCTGGGCTGGGCGCTCAACATGGGCGATCTGCTGCGCCACCGTACGATCGGCTCGCTGAGCACGCACAAGGCGCCGGCGAAGGCCGCGAACACCGAGCGGGCCATCATCCGGATGAGCAACCAGGGCTCACGGACCCCGCTGCTCTTCATCCACCCCGGCCTCGGTCTCGTCGACGGGTACGCCCGTCTCGTACGGCTCCTCGGCACCGACCGGGGCTGCTACGGACTCCAGTCCCCGCACATCAGCGCGATGGACGTGCCGGACGACATGCGGGAGCTCGCCGCGCTCTACGCGGACCTGATCGAGGACGAGTTCGGCGAGGACGAGTTCCATCTCGTCGGAGCCTGCGCGGGCGGGGTGATCGGCTACGAGATCGCCCGCATCGCCGAGGAGCGCGGGCTCGGGCTGCGGAAGCTGGTGATCGTCGACGGGTATCTCGACGGCTCGGCGCCCGAGGTGGACGAGGCGGAGCGGCTGGTCGACTACCGCGACGACGTGCTGCGGATCGTCGCCCCGCACACCGCGTACCCGCCGCTCGCCCCGGCCGACGCCACCCGCGAGGGCGTCTACCGCGAGATCGCCGCCGCCCTGTTCGGTGCCGACTGGGAGGCCCGCGGCGACGGCGGGACCCAGTTCGCCGAGCGGCTGCACAAGGCGTTTCGCACCACGGCGCGCGCCCTGGAGACCTACCGGCCCGAGCCCTTCGACATCGACGCGCTGATGCTCCTCGCGAAGGACAACGAGACCTTCCCGGACTGGCGCAGGGCGATCACCGGGGAGCTGACGGCCGAGGTCATGGACTCCGAGGAACACGGCCTGCGGCTCTGTGTGACCGACGCGGCGCACATCGCCGCGCGCATCGACGACTTCGTGGGCGAGGGACAGTGACGATGGACCAGTCAGGCACCAACCCCTTCGAGAACGAGGCGGGCGTGTACCGCGTCCTGACCAACGCGGCGGGCGAGCACTCGCTCTGGCCGGACTTCGTCGCCGTTCCCGACGGCTGGGACACCGCCTTCGGCCCGGACGTCCGGGCCGCCTGCCTCGGCTACGTCGAGGAGCACTGGACGGCCCTCGCCCCGGCCGGCTCCCAGGAACGGAACCCGCGCTCATGACCGCGCGGGTGGAGAACGCGGCGGACGCCGGTGCCTGGACCTCCGGGCTCGTCGCGCGGTTCGAGGAGCAGGCCGGCCGGGCGCCCGGAGCCGTCGCCGTGCGGTGGGGAGCCACTTCGCTCTCGTACGCGGAGCTGAACGCCCGGGCCAACCGGATCGCGCACCGGCTGATCGCCCGGGGGATCGGCCCCGAGGACACCGTGGCCGTCGCCCTGCCGTCCTCGCCCGAGCTGGTGGCGGCCCTGCTCGGCACGCTCAAGGCCGGCGCGATGTACCTGCCGCTCGACCCGGGCTATCCGGCCGAGCGCCTCGCCTACATGACGGCGGACGCCCGCCCGCGCGCGCTGATCACCAGCCCCGAGGCCGCGGCCGGGCTCGGACCGCTGGAGGCGGCCACCCTGTACGTGGGCGAGGAGGGCACCGAGCCGGCCACGAACCCGGCCGGCCGGTCCGCCGGGCCGGGCACGGCCGCGTACACCATCTACACCTCCGGCTCGACGGGCCGCCCCAAGGGCGTGGTCGTCACCCACGGCTCCCTGGCGAACTTCCTGGACTTCATGTCCGCGCACCACCGGGTGCACGCGGACGACGTCGTGCTGTCCACGACCCCGATCTCCTTCGACATCGCGGGCCTGGAGTTGTACCTCCCGTTGGTCGAGGGGGCCACGCTCCACCTCGTCCCGCGCGGCACCACCGTCGACGGCGCCGCGCTGCGCCGCCATCTCGCCGAGGCCCGGCCCACCCTGATCCAGGGCACGCCCGCCCTCTGGCAGCTGCTGCGCGAGGCCGGCTGGACGCCCGCCGAACTCGCCAGGGGCTCGCGGGTGTTGTGCGGCGGCGAGGCGCTGCCGCAGGACCTGGCCGACTTCCTCGCCGCCGACGGTCACGTCGAGGTGTGGAACCTGTACGGACCCACCGAGACGACCATCTGGTCCCTGGTCGCCCCCGTGCGCTCGGGCGAGCCGGTCACCATCGGCACCCCGCTGTGGAACACCGGCGCCCACGTCCTCGACGAGCGCCTCGCACCCGTCGCCGACGGCGAGCCCGGCGAGCTGTACCTCTCCGGCGACGGCCTGGCCCGCGGCTACCGCGGGCGGGCCGCGCTGACCGCCGAGCGGTTCGTCGCCTGCCCCTTCGGCGCCCCCGGCGCCCGCATGTACCGCACGGGTGACGTCGTGCGCCGGCGCGCCGACGGCGCCCTCGACTTCCTCGGCCGCGTCGACGAACAGGTCAAGATCCGCGGCTACCGCATCGAACTCGGCGAGATCGAGGAGGCGTTGCGCCGACTGCCCGAGGTCGCCCAGGCCCGTGTCGTCGTCCGCGCGGACGCCGTCGACCACCGGCAGCTCGCCGGCTATGTCGTCCCCGCGCCCGGCCACGCCCCCGAGCCCGTCGCGCTGCGCGCCGCGCTCACCGCCTGGCTCCCCGACCACATGATCCCGGCCGGCATCGCCATCCTCGACCGCTTCCCGCTGACCCCGGCCGGCAAGGTCGACCGCAAGGCCCTGCCGCCGCTGGAGTTCGCGCACTCCACCCCGTACCGCGCACCCGGCGACGAGCGCGAGCGGGCCCTGGTGGAGCTCTTCCGCGAGGTCCTGCGGGTCGAGCGGGTCGGTGCCGACGACAGCTTCTTCGACCTCGGCGGCAACTCCCTGCTCGCCACCCGCCTCCTGGCCCGCGTCCGCGCCACGCTCGCCGTCGAACTCCCCATCCGTACGGTCTTCGAGGACCGCACCCCGGCCGCGCTCGCCCTCCGCCTCGCCGAGGGTGCCCCCGCCCGGCCCGCGCCCCGGATCATGGAGCGCGGGGAGCGTATCCCCGTCTCGTACGCCCAGCAGCGCCTGTGGTTCCTGCACCGGCTCGAAGGGCCGAGCACCACCTACAACCTGCCCATCGCCGTCCGGCTCACCGGCGACCTCGACCTCGACGCGCTGCGTGCCGCCGTCGACCATCTGCTCGCGCGCCACGAGAGCCTGCGGACGTACTTCGCCGAGGGCCCTGGAGACGCCGAGCAGATCGTGGTGCCCGCCGCCGAGGCCCGCGTCGACGTCACCGTCCACGACGTGCCGGAGCAGGACCTCCAGGCCGCGATCGACACCGCCGCCGGGTACCTCTTCGACCTGGCAGCCGAGATCCCGACCCGCGTCGACCTCTTCCGCACCGGCCCCCGGGACCATGTCCTGCTGCTCTGCATCCACCACATCGCCAGCGACGGCTGGTCCCTCGCCCCGCTGGTGAAGGACCTCTGCGAGGCGTACGGAGCCCGGCGCCGCGGCCAGGACCCCGAGGCGCCGGAACTCGGCGTGCAGTACGTGGACTACACGCTGTGGCAGCGCGAGCTCCTCGGCTCCACGGACG
Source organism: Streptomyces sp. NBC_01353 (assembly GCF_036237275.1). Classification (GTDB taxonomy): domain Bacteria; phylum Actinomycetota; class Actinomycetes; order Streptomycetales; family Streptomycetaceae; genus Streptomyces. The sequence continues at coordinate 4,779,891 of NZ_CP108352.1, forward strand.
ACCCGGACTCCCCGATGTCCCGGCAGCTCGGCTACTGGCGCGAACGGCTCGCGGGCGCCCCCGAACTGCTCGACCTGCCCACCGACCGGCCGCGCCCGGCGCTCGCCACCTTCCGCGGCGACCTCGTCCGCTTCGAGGTGCCCGCCGCGCTGACCGAGAGGCTCCAGGACCTGGCGCAGCGGGAGCGGGCCAGTCTCTTCATGGTGCTCCAGGCCGCCGCCGCGACCCTGCTGACCAAGCTCGGCGCGGGCACCGACATCCCGCTCGGCTCCCCGCTCGCCGGCCGCGCGGACAGCGCGCTCGACGAGCTCGTCGGCTTCTTCGTCAACACGCTCGTGCTGCGCACCGACACCTCGGGCAACCCGGCCTTCGCCGAACTCCTCGCGCGCGTGGGTGAGTCGAACCTCGCCGCGTACGAGCACCAGGACCTGCCCTTCGAGTATCTGGTCGAGGTGCTCAACCCGGCCCGTACCACCAGCCATCACCCGCTGTTCCAGGTGATGCTGGTGCTGCAGAACAACATCGAGCCCGAGTGGCGGCTCGACGGCCTCACGGCCGCGCACGAGACCGTGCCCACCCACACCGCCAAGTTCGACCTGACGATCGAGCTGACCGAGCGCTTCGACGCGCGGGGCGGGCCGGACGGGCTGCGGGGCGAGATCGAGTACGCCACCGACCTGTTCGACCGGGAGACCGTCGAACGGTTCTCCCGCTATCTGCTGCGGATCCTCGACGCCGTCGTCGCCGACCCCGCCCGCCCACTGGACTCCATCGACCTCCTCGACGAGGCCGAGCGCACCGCGCTCCTCGACACCTGGAACGCGACCGCGCGCGAGCTGCCCGGCGACTCCTTCCCCGCCCTGTTCGAAGCGCGGGTCGCCCGTACGCCCGACGCGCTCGCCCTCGTCCACGAGGACACCGAGCTGAGCTATGCCGAGCTCGACCGGCGCGCCAACCGGATCGCCCACTGGCTCATCGAGCGGGGTGTCGGCCGCGACGACGTCGTCGGCCTGTCGCTGCGCCGCTCGCCCGAGCTGCTCTGCTCCCTCCTCGGCATCCTCAAGGCCGGCGGCGTCTATCTGCCGCTCGACCCCGACTACCCGGCCGAGCGGCTCGCGTTCATGGTCGAGGACACCCGTCCCAAGGTGCTGATCACGTCGGGCGACGTCCTTGCGAAGCTGCCCGCCGAGGCGCAGGAGGTGCTCCGGCTCGCCGTCGACGACCCGCGGACCCGGGACGAGCTGGCGGCCCTGCCCGACCGCGCCCCTGGCGACGCCGAGCGGCGCGCCCCGCTGCGGCCCGAGGACCTGGCGTACGTCATCTACACCTCGGGCTCGACCGGGCGGCCCAAGGGCGTCGCCGTCACCCACCGCGGCATCCCGAACCTGGCACGCAGCTACGTCGAGCGGTTCGCCCTCGACGAGAACTCCCGCTTCCTGCAGTTCTCCTCGATCAACTTCGACCCGACGTTCTGCGAGATGTGCTGCACCCTGCTCTCGGGCGCGGCCGTGATCCTCACCTCGCCCGAGGAGCTGCTCTCCCCGGACCGCCAGCGAGCCCTGACCGCCCGCTTCCGGCCCACCCACATCACCTTCTCGCCGACGATCCTCGGCTCCATGGCCGAGGACGCGCTCGCGGACGTCCCGTACGTGATGGTGGCCGGCGAGGCCTGCCCGCCGGGACTGGCGGCGACCTGGTCGCGCGGTCGCACGATGATCAACGCGTACGGGCCGACCGAGGCGACCGTCGACACCCTCTACTGGGAGTGCGGCAGCGCCGGACCCGCCTTCGAGGCCGACTCGGTGCCGGTGGGCCGCCCGGTCCACAACACCCGGGTCTACGTCCTCGACGCCGCCCTGCGGCCCGTCGCCCCGGGCGTCACCGGCGAGCTGTACATCGCCGGACACGGCCTGGCCCGCGGCTACCTCAACCGGCCAGGCCTGACCGCCGAGCGCTTCGTCGCCTGCCCGTACGGCCCGCCGGGCTCCCGGATGTACCGGACCGGCGACCTCGCCACCTGGCGCACCCTGCCGTCCGGCGAGGGCGTCGTCGACTTCGTCGGACGCGCCGACGACCAGGTCAAGATCCGCGGGATGCGGATCGAGCTCGGCGAGATCGAGGCCGTGCTCGACACCCACGAGGGCGTCGCCCAGGCGGTCGTCGTCGTCCGTGAGGACACCGCGCAGCACAAGCAGCTCGTCGGCTACGTCGTACCGAAGGCCGCCGACGCGGCCGGTCGAGCCCGTGACCTCGCCGACGACATCGAACATGTCGACCGATGGCAGGAGATCCACGAACAGGGCTACAGCGAGCAGCAGGACCTGGGCGTCGAGCAGGACTTCACCGGCTGGAACAGCAGCTACGACAACCAGCCCATCCCGCTGGTGGAGATGCGCGAGTGGCAGGCCGCCACCGTCTCCCGCATCCTCGACCTGAAGCCCCGCCACGTCCTGGAGGTCGGTGTCGGCTCCGGCCTGATCCTCTGGCAGGTCGCTCCGCACGTCGAGACGTACGCGGGCGTGGACTTCTCGCCCTCGTTGATCCAGACGCTGGGCGCGCGCGTCGAGGAGTCGGAGCTGGGCGACCGGGTGCTGCTGCGCAGCCTCGCCGCACACGAGATCGGCGACCTGGCCGGCCGCCGCTTCGACACCGTCGTGATCAACTCGGTCGCCCAGTACTTCCCGAGCGTTCCGTACCTGATCGACGTGCTGAAGCAGGCCATGGACCTCCTGGAGCCGGGCGGCCGGATCTTCCTCGGCGACATCCGCCATCTGGGGCTCCTGCACCCCTTTCTCACCGCGACCGCCCTGCACGACGGGGCACACGCCGACGAACAGGTCGCGGCCGTGCGTGACCTCGTCGCGCACACGGTGGAGCTGGAGAGCGAACTCCTCCTCGACCCCGCGTTCTTCAGCCGCGTCGGCGAAGAGATCGCCGACGTCGCGGGCGTCGACATCCAGCTCAAGCGCGGCCACCACTCCAACGAGCTGACGGACTTCCGCTACGAGGTCGTCCTCCACAAGCGGGGCGCGGAGCTGCGTTCCGTACGGGACGCAGCCGAGCTGCTCTGGCAGGAGGCGGGTGGCCTGGACGCCGTCCGCGAGCTCCTCGACTCCACCCGCCCGGTGACGCTCCGCGTCACCGGCATCCCGAACCGGCGGGTCGCCGCCGAGGTCGCGGCCGCCCACCGGATCCGCACCGGGTCGGCGGGCCGTGTGGCCGACCTCGGACTCGACGGGCAGGAGCGGCCCGGCATCGACCCGGAGGCCGTCCACGCCCTGGCCGAACAGCTCGGCTACCGCGCGAAGGCGACCTGGACCGATGCGTCCGAGGGCGACCTCTTCGATGTCGTCCTGATCGAGGCGGGCGCCGAACAGCCCTTCCTGACCGACCTGTTCCTGCACAAGGCGACCGGCGGGCAGTCGCTCCACGAGCAGGGCAACGACCCGCGTGCCGAGGACCACGGTCGCAAGCTCGCGCTCGAAGTGCGCCGGCACGCGGCCCGGCAGCTCCCCGAGCACATGGTGCCCGCGGCCGTCGTCCTCCTCGACAAGCTGCCGCTCACCCCGAACGGCAAGCTCGACACCCGTCGGCTGCCCGCCCCGGACTTCACCTCCCGTGCCGTCCGCCCGCCGCGCACCGAGCGGGAGATCGCCCTCGCCCGGCTCTTCGCCGAGGTCCTCGGTCTGGAGAGCGTCGGCGTGGACGACCAGTTCTTCGACCTCGGCGGCGACTCCATCCGCTCGATCCAGCTGGTCAGCCGGGCCCGCGCCGAGGGCTTCGTGATCACCCCGCGGGACGTCTTCCAGCACCAGACCGTCGAGGCGCTGATCGTCCGTGCCGCCCAGGCGACCGAGACGCTCGACCCGGCGGCCGTGGCCGAGGGCGAGCTGCCGCACTGGCTGAAGACCCTCGAAACGCCCGACCCCTCGTACGGCGAACCCGGCGGCACGTACGCCTGGTCGACCCGAACGCTCCCCGCCGAGCTCACGGACGCGCTGCTCACCGCCCTGCCCCGGATGTTCCACGCGGGGCCCGAGCACATCGCGCTCGCCGCGCTCGCCCCGGTGCTCATCGAATGGCGCGGGCGGCACATCCCGGAGGCCAGGTCCGCGCTTCGGGTGGATCTCGCGACCGCGGCCGTCCCGGAGGCGGTACCGGTCCGGCTCACGCCGGGACTCGCGAACCTGGAGAAGAGCCTGTCGGACCCGCGCGGTCTGGCCCGTGCGCTGAAGCGGGTGAAGGAGCAGCTCCGCGCCCTGCCGGCCGAGGGCCGCAACTACGCGGAGCTGCGGCAGGGCGGCGAGGACGTACGGCGGCAGCTGGCGGCCTTCGCGCCGTCGCAGGTCTGCTTCCGGTACGACGTCTCCGGCGACACGCCGCCGTATCCGCTGCTTATTGACGTACGGCAGGGGGAGGGCGGTTCGGTCGACACCCGCTGGCAATGGGACACCGCGCTCTTCACCGAGGCGGACGTCGCCGCGCTCGCCGACCGGTGGACCCGGACCCTGACCGCTCTCGCCGGCCTGATCGCCCACCCGGAACTGGGCGGACTCACCCCCTCCGACGTACGGCTCCTCAACCTCAAGCAGTCCACGCTCACCGCCCTGGAGCAGACCTACCCGGGGCTGCGGGACGTGCTGCCGCTCGCCCCGCTCCAGCAGGGCCTGCTGCTGCACGCCGGCGCCGCCGACCCGGAGACCGACGACGACCCGTACCAGGGGCAGACCGTCTTCGACCTGGACGGACCGCTGGACGCCGAGCGGCTCCGGCGGGCCGCGCACGGCCTCCTGATGCGCCACGACAACCTGCGGGCGAGCTTCGCGGTCCGTGGTCTGGAGACACCCGTCCAGGTCGTACGGGACACGGTCGACGTGCCCTGGGCGAGCCACGACCTGTCCGGGCTCGCCCCCGCCGAACAGGCCGCGGAGCGGGAGCGGATCGTCGCCGAGGACGCGGCGCTCCGCTTCGACCTGGCGACCGGTCCGATGCTCCGCTTCTCGCTGCTGCGGTTCTCCGACACCCGGCACGAGCTGCTCGTCGCGGACCACCACATCCTCCTCGACGGCTGGTCCATGCCGGTCGTCCGGGGCGACCTGTTCGCGCTGTACGAGGGCCGGGACCTGGGACCCGTCACTCCGTTCCGGGACTATCTGGCCTGGCTGGCGGAGCAGGACCGGGACGCGGCGGCCGAGGCCTGGCGGGCGTACCTGAAGGGTGTCGACGCGCCGAGCAGGGTCGGGCACGCGGGCCTCTCCCCGCACGTCCTGCCGCGCACCACCTCCGCCGTCCTCCCCGCCGGTCTCACCCGCGATCTGACACGGGCCGCGGCCCGGCTCGGCGTCACCCTGAACACGGCGCTGCAGACCGCCTGGGGCCTCCAGCTGGGGCGCCTCACGGGCAGCGGAGACGTCCTCTTCGGCACCACCGTCTCGGAGCGGCCGGCCGAGATCGACGGCATCGAGTCCGTCGTCGGCCTGCTCATCAACACCGTGCCGCTGAGGGTCCGTACGGAGCCCGGCGAGCCGCTCGCCGCGACCCTCCGCCGGGTGCACTCCGCCCAACTGGAGGTCTTCCCGCACCGCCATCTCTCGCTGACCGAGATCCAGCGTCTGATGGGCGCGGGCGAGCTGTTCGACGCGTACTACGTCTTCCAGAACTACCCCGACCAGGAGGATCCGACCGGCGGGACCGACGGACTGGGGGTGAGTGAGCGGACCGACGGCGCCAAGGGCGTCTCGCACTATCCGCTCGGCATCACGGTCCTCCCCGGGGACCGTCTGGAGATCCTCTTCGGCTACCACCCCGATCTGTTCGACCAGCGGCGGATCGACACCATCAAGGAATCCCTCATCGAGATCATCGAGGCCATCGCGGCGGAGGGCTCGGCATGAAGAGCTTCTTCCGACTGATCCGCGAACTGCCCATCCCCGTACGGATCCTGCTGCTGTGCGCGATGGCGCGCGCGGTCAGCTTCTTCGCGATCCTCGCCTACCTCCCGATCTACCTGCACGACGCGCTCGACATGAACGGCGCCACCATCGGCTATGTGCTCGGGGTGTGCCTGATCGTCGGCACGGTGGTCAGCGTCTACGGCGGCTATCTCGCCGACCGGTTCGTGAAGGTCCACTTCATGATCGCCCTCGACGTGGTGCTCACCGTCCTGTACGGCGGGCTGCCGCTGATCGGCTCGCCGGTGCTGGTGATCGGCATCCTGCTCGCCGCCAACATCGCCTCGTCGTCCATGAGCGTCACCGCCAACGCGCTCCTCGCCGATCTGCTGCCCTCGGAGAACCGGGCGAAGGTCTTCTCGCTGCGGTACTCGCTGCAGAACATCGGCGCCGCCGTCGGCCCCTTCCTGGGCGTCTGGACGGTGCAGGCCGGCCAGGGCGGTCCGTTCGTACTCTCCGCGGGCGTCATCTTCGCCGCCCTGCTGCCGCTGCTCGTCTTCCGCAAGCTCTTCACCGGCGCGGCGGCCGAGGACGCCGCCGCCCGGCAGGAGAAGACCGAAGAGGCGGCGGACGACGCCGAGTCGATGAACTTCCGCGAGGTGCTGCGGGTGATGCGGGCCGACCGGCGGCTCGGGCTCTTCACCCTCGGCGGCATCCTCAGCATCGTCGTCTACGGCCCGCTGCTGACGTACATGTCGCAGTACCTGGTCACCGTCGAGTCCCGCGACACCGCCTACCAGCTGGTCGCCTACATCTCGGCCGCCAACGCGATCGTCGTGATCTCCACCCAGTACGTCATCGGCAGCAGGCTCAAGGAGAAGACGCTGCTGCGCTGGCTGACCTGGGGCACCGGGGCGTTCGTCCTCGGGCTCGTCGGCATGGCCCTGTCCACCGAGGCATGGATCATCGTCGCCGCGATCGTCGTCTTCACGATCGGCGAGGTGATCGTCGTACCCGCCGAGTACATGTTCATCGACGCCATCGCGCCCGACAACCTGCGCGGCAGCTACTTCGGGGCCCAGAACCTCGTCCACATCGGTGTGGCCATCGGCCCGATCATCTGCGGCTTCCTGCTCGTGCACGCCTCGCCCGCGGCGATGTTCGCCGCGCTCGTCGCGCTCGTGATCGCCGGCTGGTGGTTCTACGTCCTCGGCTGCCGCGCCAGCGCACCCAGCACCGCCACCGCCGTCGGTGCCGACGCACAGAAAGTGAATCCGTGAGGTAGATCATGAGCTTCGTCGAGATCGTCCAGAAGACCCTCTGTCCCTTCGCCAAGCCGTCGAAGATGGGGCCGGCCCTCACCGTCACCACGGCCGACGTCGAGCGGGAGCTGAGAGAACACCATGCCGCCATCGCCGACTTCTTCCGTACGGCGAGAGACGCGGAGCTCGACGGCATGGTGATCACCTTCGAGGACGAGACCCTCGGGGCGACCCTGGACTCCCTGACCCGGCTGACGAAGCGGTTCTTCGAGACGCTCTGCGCGCTCTGGCCGAGCGTCTACATCCAGGACGCACCGGAGCCGGACGAGACCTGGTACGCCATGATCGAGGGCGAGCGGTTCTTCGTCGTCTCGTTCGCCCCCTGCTATCCCGAGCACTCGCCGCGCTACAACCACGGCAGCCGGCACACGTACTTCCTGCTCCAGCCGGCCTCCACCTTCGAACGGAACGCGGAGGCGATCGACAAGCGCAGGCAGCGCATTCACCGGGCGTTCACGGCCGTGGGCAAGCCGTACGACGCCCGGCTCGCCAATGTCGAGAACGACATGTTCAAGTCCGTCATGCCGATCTCGCCGATCGACCGGCACATTCCGTGGTGGGAGGCCGGGGTCCCAACGGAGGCCGAGGCCGGGCTCGGCGCCGAGCCCGGCGAGACGAAGCGGGCGGGTTAGATGATCGAGGGACTCCTGCCCCGGCCGGTCGCGACCGCGGAGGCGTTCGGCGACCCGGCCGGGGAACCCGTCCCCTTCCCCGGGGAGGAGCATCTCCTTCCCGGCGCCGTGCCCGTGCGGCGCCGGGAGTTCACCACCGCGCGGGCCTGCGCGCGACGGGCGCTCGGGCGGCTCGGCGTCCCGCCGGCGCCCCTCCCGTACGACTCCAACCGCGCCCCCGTCTGGCCGGACGGGTTCATCGGCAGCATCACGCACTGCACCGGCTACCGGGGCGCCGCCGTCGCGCGGGCCACGGACCTGGCGGCCCTCGGCATCGACGCCGAGCCGCACGGTCCGCTCGACGGCACCGGCGTGCTGTCCATGGTGAGCAGTGCCGAAGAGCGGGCGCATCTCGCCGATCTGGCGGCGGTGCGGCCGGACGTCCACTGGGACCGGGCCCTGTTCAGCGCCAAGGAGAGCGTGTTCAAGGCGTGGTTCCCGTTGACCGGGCGGTGGCTGGACTTCAAGGAGGCCACGGTCGCCTTCCAGCCGCGCACGGAAAGCTTCACCGCTCGCCTGCATGTCGAAGGACCGCTGGTCGACGGCGTGCGGACGACCGGCTTCGACGGGGGATTTCTGGTCAGCGGCGGGCTGATGCTCACCGCGACGACGGTGCGCCGGGCGACCCTCGCGGGGCGGGGTGCCGAGAATGACCCCGATCTGTCACGACCGAGAGGGCCCCGATGACGCGTGTGACGCTTCCGGGCTATGGGTGGGACTCCGACTGGGCGGACGCGTTCGCGCCGTACGAGGGGACGGGTCTCGTACCCGGCCGGGTCGTACGGGTGGACCGCGGGCGCTGCGAACTCGTGGTGGAGGGAGGCGAGGTGGGGGATTCCGCGGCCGGTGGGACGGGCGGCGGCGCGGACGGCGAGACGGGCGCCGCCCGGACGGGCGCCGGCGTGGCCGTCCGTACGGTACGGGCCGACACCGAGCCGGCCCTCGGCTCCGACCCGCGCGACACCCCCTGCACGGGCGACTGGGCCGCCGTCGACACCACTCCCGCGAGCGGCCCCGTCGTCCGGGCGCTGCTGCCCCGCCGCACACGCTTCACCCGTTCGACCTCGTCCGCCCGCTCCGAGGGCCAGGTCCTGGCGGCCAACATCGACCTGGCCGTGATCGCGGTCTCGCTGGCCGTCGAGCTCGATCTGGGCCGACTGGAGCGCTTCCTCTCGCTGGCCTGGTCCAGCGGCGCCCAGCCCGTCGTCGTCCTCACCAAGACGGACCTGGTCCCCGACATCACCCATCTCGTGAGCGACGTGGAGCAGGCGGGCCCGGGGGCCGCGGTGTTCCCCGTCAGCGCGGTCAGCGGCGCAGGCCTCGACGCCCTCGCCGCCGAACTCGCGGACCGTACCTCGGCGTTGCTCGGCCAGTCGGGGGTGGGCAAGTCCACGCTCGTCAACGCCTTGCTCGGCGTGGAGGAGCAGGAGTCGGGTCCGGTCCGGGGCAGCGACGGCAAGGGCCGGCACACCACCACGACCCGCGATCTGCTGCTCCTGCCGCGCGGCGGACTGCTGATCGACACCCCCGGGCTGCGCGGGGTGGGCCTGTGGGAGGCCAACGAGGGGCTCTCCCAGGTGTTCGCCGAGATCGAGGAGCTGGCCGCGCACTGCCGCTTCCACGACTGCGAGCACCATGCCGAGCCGGACTGCGCGGTGCTCGCGGCGGTCGAGGACGGCACGCTCTCGCACCGCCGATTCGAGAGCTATCGCAAACTCCTGCGCGAGAGCGCGTGGATCGCCTCACGCACCGACGCACGGCTGCGCGCCGAACTGAGCCGGGAGTGGAAACGCCGGGAGGCGGCCGGTCGGGAGATGTACGAACGCAAGCGTGGCGGGAAACACCGCAAGGCGTTCTGACGGTGGTCCGCGCACCGTCCCCGAGCGTCGATCTGGCCACTTGCAGCCACTGCACCATGGTGCCATCCGAACTTCTTGTAGCGCCCGTTCGGCCCCTGGCAGATTACTCACCGGCGGCCGCCGACCGACAGCCACACAATGGCCGGCTCACCGGCTCGCCTGCGGAATTGAGCAATTCACTCGGGTCACTTCGATGGAATCGGACGGGAAAATGCGAAGCAAGGCATTCGTCTACCTGATCTCGTGCGCCGCGGCCGTGACGACGACGGTCCTGGGGGCCACCACCGCGCAGGCGGCGCAGACCCACGAGGTCGCGTCCGCCCCGGCGGCCGGCGCGACCGCCGCCACCCCCGGCCCGAACGGCGACGGCGGCGACAGCTGGGGCTGGGACTGAAGGCCGGATCCCCAGGCCCCGACACCCACACGCCAGAGAGGGCGAATTCCGTGACCACTGACCAGGGTGTACTCCACTACGACTTGTCCGCCGACGAAGTCGCCCAGTTGGACGCGTTGATCGCCGAACTGGGCGAGGCGGGCTGCGACCCGGGCGACCCGCACTTCCACGACGAGGCCTGGGAGCTCGCCGCGCGACTCCCCGTGGGTGTGCGGAAGTTCCTCGCGGAGTTCCGGCGCGACGACCCGGCCGCGGCGTTCAAGATCAGGGGATTCGCGGTCGACGACAGCGCCGTGGGGCCCACTCCGCGGAACTGGGCGGAAGCCGCGGCGTCGCTGCGCACCCGGCGCGAGGAACTCTTCCTTTCCTTGATCGGCAAGTGTCTCGGGGAAGTCTTCAGCTGGCCGACTTTGCAGTCCGGAAGAATGATCCAGAATGTGCTGCCGATCGCCGGCGAGGAGAACGAGCAGAGCGGTCACGGCAGCGACGTCCTGCTCGAATGGCACACCGAGGACGGGTTCCACCCCTATCGCTGCGACTATCTGGCCCTGTTCGGAATCCGAAACCATGACCGAGTTCCGACGACCGTCGCCTCCATACGGGATGTGACGCTGAGCGCGGAAACGCGCAGGGTCCTCGGGGAACCGCGGTTCTACATTCTTCCCGACGACGAGCACCTGCGGCAGCTCGCCGCCCAGCAGCCGAACCACCCGGGCCTGTTGCGGATGCGGGCGATGCGCGAGACCCCGGAGCCGGTGGCGGTGCTGTTCGGCGCGCCCGACTCGCCGTACCTGCGGATCGACCCCTTCTTCATGCGCTGTGTGGAGGGCGACGCGTCGGCCGAGCAGGCGCTCAAGGAGCTCGTACGGGAGCTGGAGGCGGCGACCCGCGACGTGGTCGTCGAGGCGGGCACGCTGCTCGTCGTCGACAACTACCTCGCCGTGCACGGCCGCAAGGCGTTCACCGCCCGCTACGACGGCACCGACCGGTGGCTGCAGAAGGCGATCATCACCCGCGACCTGCGCAAGTCCCGCGACACCCGGGAGACGGCCGCCGGCCGGGTCCTGGTCTAGTGCCCGTCGAGACGAGAGGAAGAGAGGTGTGATGGCAGGGTCCGAAGGTATGCCGGTGGACGCGATCGTCCTGGCCGACGTCGCGATCGTCCTGGTCGTGGGCGCCGTCATGGTCCGGCTCGGCCGGAGGCTCCACCAGCCGCCGGTGGTCGCGGAGATCGCGGCCGGTCTGATGCTCGGCCCCAGCCTGCTGGGGCTGCTGCCCGGCGACCTGCCCGCGCTGCTGTTCCCGCCCGAGGCCCGGCCGGGCCTCTCGGCCCTCGCGCAGCTGGGCCTCGCGCTCTTCATGTTCCTGGCGGGCTGGGAGCTGGACCTGGGTGTGCTGCGCGGCCGGATCAGGTCGGTGGGCTCGACGGCCGTCCTCGCCATGGCCGTTCCGTTCGTGGTGGGCGCCGGGGCGGCGGCACTGCTGTACCGCTCGACGGCGCCCGACGGGGTCGGCTCGGACATGTTCGTGCTCTACATGGCGACCGCGTTCTCCATCACCGCGTTCCCGGTCCTCGCCCGCATCATCCGGGACCGGCGGCTCGGCCACACCCGCGTCGGCACGACGGCGATGGCCTGTGCGGCAGCGGGCGACGTGGTCGCCTGGTGCGTGCTGGTTCTGGTGGTGGCGCTCGCGGGCGCCAGTGGTGCCGGTGGTGCGAGTGGTGCGGCCGACGGCATGGGCGGGCTGTTCACCGTCATCGCCCTGACCATCGCCTACGCGGCGGCCATGGCCCTCGTCGTACGGCCCCTGCTGCACCGGGCGCTGCGCCTCGCGGCCGGAGGCCGGCAGGAGACCGGAGTACGGCTCGTCCTGATCGTGGCCGGTGTGCTGCTCTCCTCGTACGCCACCACCTGGATCGGCATCCACGCCATCTTCGGGGCCTTCGCCTTCGGTCTGGTCATGCCCCGCAAGGACGCCCTGCGGCTGCACCAGCAGATCGGTGCGCCGCTGGAGAAGGCGGCCGGTCTGCTGCTCCCGGTCTTCTTCGTCATCACCGGCCTCTCCGTCGACATCGGCGGACTCGGCTGGTCCGGGCTGGTCGCCCTGCTGCTGATCCTGGTGACCGCGGTGGTCGGGAAGTTCGCCGGCGCCGCGATCCCGGCGCGGCTCTCGGGGATGAGCTGGCGGGACGCGGGCGCGTTCGGGACGCTGATGAACACCCGGGGCCTCACGGAGATCGTGATCCTCGGGATCGGCCGGGACCTGGGCCTGATCGGGCCGGAGTTGTTCACCAGCATGGTGCTCATGGCCCTGGTGACCACGGCGATGGCGGGCCCGCTGCTGCGCCTCCTCGGGGTCGGGGACACCTCGCCGGTGTCGATGCCGGAGCAGCCGGTGGGGGACCGCAAGCAGCCGATCGGGGCCAAGGGGTGAGCCCCGCGCGGTACTTCGGGTACGAGCTCCGCGCCGACGGCACGGTCGTCCTCACCCGCGGCTGCCGGACCGTCGGGGTCGTGCGCGGCGACGCGGAGGTCGCGCGGTTCCTCGAGGAGCTGACGGCGGCGGCCGGCGGTCGGCAGGAGGCGCTGGCCCGTTGGGCGGCCCGGGCAGCCACCCGAACGTCGGTGTAGCCCCGCTAAAGCATCGCTGTAGAACTACTCGCTTGTGCTGACGCGTCGGGGTGGGGGAGGTTCGCTGACATGCGATCCGACTCACCCTGGCGCGTGCCCGACTTCCGTACGTTGTTCTCGGCGGCCGTCCTCAGCCACCTCGGTACGAACGTCGGTTACGTCGCCGTCCCGCTGATCGCCGTCGAGGCCCTGGACGCGAGCCCCGGCGAGGTCGGGGCGCTCGCCACGCTCGCCACCCTGGCCTTCCTGCTCATCGGCCTCCCCGCCGGAGCCTGGGTGGACCGGCTGCCCCAGCGACGCGTCCTGATCGCGGCGGACACGGCCCGGGGACTGCTCTTCGCCTCGGTGCCCCTCGCCTGGTGGTACGACACCCTGACCCTCGCCCAGCTCTACGCCGTCGTCCTGCTCAGCGGCTGCGCGATGGTCTTCTACGACATCGCGGGGCAGAGCATCCTGCCCCGCTTCGTCGACCGGGACGGTCTCGTCCAGGCCAACGCGGCCATGGTCAGCCTGATGGCCGTCACCAACGTCACCGGGCGCGGGGCGGGCGGCGGCCTGGTCCAACTGCTCACGGCACCGGTGGCGGTGGCCGGGGCGGCGGTGAGCCACCTGGGCTCGGCGGCACGGCTGCTGTGGCTGAAGGAGGAGGCGGGGGACCGGCTGCGCGCGCCGCTGAAGGAGGGGCCGGCGGTCTCCGCCGCACCGGCGGCCGCCCGGGCGCGGGAGCCGCTGCGCGCCCAGATCGCCGCGGGCGTACGGCACGTCCTCGGGAACAGGGAGCTGCGGGCGCTCGCCCTGAGCGCGGCGCTCACCAACCTCGGCTCGCAGATCCTCAACACGATGATGCCGGTGCTCTTCGTCCGCGAACTCGGGCTCTCCGCCGGTGTCCTCGGCGTCTACTGGGCGGCCGGTGGCCTCGGCCTCCTGCTCGGCTCCCGCTGCGCGCGGGCGGTGGCGGCCCGCCTGGGCTTCGGCCGCACCCTGGGGCTTGCGGGTCTCGTACTGGCCCCGGCCGGACTCCTCGTCCCGCTCATCGGTCACGGCCCCTGGCTGTGGCTCGCGGGCGCGGGGTGGCTGCTGGCGATGTTCAAGACGGGCATCGACAACGTCCTGGGCGTGAGCCTGCGCCAGCGGATGACCCCGGACGCGATGCTCGGCCGCATGAACGCGACCTTCCGCTTCCTGCTCACGGGAGCGCTCGCGATCGGCGCCGCGACGGCGGGCCTCCTCGGCGAACTGGTGGGCATCCACCCCACGATGTGGGTGGGCGGCGCACTGCTGGCGACCGCCTTCCTGCCGGTGTTCCTGTCCCCGGTGAGAACCCGCCGCGACCTCCCGGGGCAGGTGGGGCACGTGTCCGGGCCGCCGCAGCCGGCGGGGGTGAAGGGCGCCGGGTCGACGTCGTCGTGAGGCGGCACTCAGACACGGCCCAGGGCTCACTCCGGCAGGAACTCCACGTTCAGGCGGTCGAGGTGGCCCGGGTCCATCAGGATGTCGACGGCCGTGATGTGGGCGTCGAGGACCGTGAAGGTGAGCACCGACCTCGGGGTGCCGGCCGGGGCCCACACCAGGCCCGCCGCGCCGTCCACCAGCGCGACCCTCGCCGACCGGGCCCGGTCGGCGAGGCCCTCCGCCACCGCCTGGGCCCCGTGCGCGGTGGTCGCCCCGCTCCGTATCGCCTCCGAGTCCGCCCGCAGCATCGCATCGGGGTCGAGGAGCGCGAGCAGCGCGTCGACCTCGCCGCTGCGTGACGCGGCGAGGACGGCGGCGACGACCTCGCGCTGGTGTGCCAGGTCCGGTTCCGGCATCTCCTCCGTGCCCTGCACCCGCCGCCTCGCCCGGGCGGCCAGCTGCCGCGCGGCGGCCGGGGTGCGCTCCACGATCGGCGCGATCTCCTCGAAGGACACCTCGAACATGTCGTGGAGCACGAACGCCACCCGCTCGGCGGGTGTGAGCGCGTCCAGGACCCCGAGCAGCGCCCGCTCCTCGGGGTCGGTGCCCTGCCCGGGCTCGCCCGCGCCCCACGGGTCCCAGGGGTCCTCGCGCCGCGACTCGCGCGAGCGCAGCATGTCCAGGCAGACCTGGGCGACCGCCGCGGTCGGCCGGCCGGCCGGATCGACGATGTCCTCGTCGCTGTGCTCGGGACCGCTGCGGCTCAGCCGCAGCTCGGCCTCCTGCACGGCGTCGTCCGCCTTGCCGAACGAACCGAGGAGCCGGTACGCGACCGCCCGCAGCCGGGGCCTGTGCTCCTCGAAGCGGTCCGCCAGGGACGCGTGACCGTCATGATTCAGCGCGTGATCGACCACCTGTCGCAACCTCCGTGAGGCATGGCGTCACTGTTCGGGCCGGACGATCTGAGCGCCCCAGCCGTCGGCGGCGAGCCGGCCGCCCGGAGCGCCCCCGAGCCGGGCCCGGTCGCGCCGGGCGCCCCGAGCGCCCCGCGCGACCTCCCGCCCGTGACGAAGCTCAGTCGCCGTGCCCCGTCCCGCCGCTGCCGAAGCCGCCGCTGGAGATTCCGCCCCACTTGCGCTTCTCCTCGCTGGGCGGGTCGGGCGAGGCCTCGGAGCCGTCCTCCAGCTGGTACGGCATGAGTCGGTGCTCGCCGTCCGTCTGGGGCATCTCGTGGGGCCTGCGGTACTCGGACGTCTCACCGGGAAGGCCGCCTTCCGGCCGGTGCGGATGCTCCTCGGGCTTGGGCGTCGGGGATTCCTTGTCCCTGACCCTCATCCCCAGCCAGAACGCACCCATCAGTACGGCGACCAGGACCAGGCCACCGAGAACCTGGGCCATCCCCGACTGCCAGACTCCGGCCGCCGTGGTGACCTCCGCGGAATCCAAGAGAAAAGCGTTCATGCTTCAGGGATACCCCCTTTCGGCCGCTATGGGACATTTCGGGCTGCTCGAACTCGTGTGAAACATTTCCGCGCGCCCCGCACACACCGGTCGGTACACCGGCTGACCAGCGGCGACCCACCTCGGTGGGCGTCCGGCCGCTACTTCGCGTCCGCGTACCGCTCCACCGTCGCCGCCGTGAACGGAAAGCGCACCGCAGTCCGGCCGAACGCGATCCGCCCCGCCTCGTCCCCCGCCGCGCGGATCGCCTCCGTGACCGCCTCGGCCTCCTCCGCCGGACAGTGCACGATCACCTCGTCGTGCTGGAAGAAGACCAGCTCGGCCCGCATCCCCGCGGTGGCGCGCCGCAGTGCGGCCAGCATCAGCAGCGCCCAGTCCGCGGCGCTGCCCTGCACCACGAAGTTACGTGTGAACCGCCCGCGCGCCCGCGCGTTGCTGGAGGCGTACCCGGGCGTGAACCCGTCCTCCGCCGCGACGGCCTCGCCGCCCTCCTGCGGAATCCCCGCCTCCTCGTCCTCGCCCGCGCCGACCGCGCGCGGACTGGTCCGGCCGAGCCAGGTCCGCACGAGCCGGCCCTCCTCGCCGGCCTTCGCCGCGTCGTCCACATAGGCCACCGCCCGCGGGAAGCGACGGCGCAACGCGGCCAGGTTCTTCAGGCCGTCACCGCTGGTCTGCCCGTAGATCGCGCCGAGCAGGGCGATCTTCGCGTGGTCGCGGTCGCCGGAGAACGCGCGGTCCGACAGCCGGGTGTACAGGTCGTCGGGGTGCCCGGCGACCTCCATCAGACCGGGGTCGCGGGAGATCGCGGCCAGGACCCGGGGCTCCATCTGGTCGGCGTCGGCCACGACGAGCCGCCAGCCCTCGTCGGCGACGACGGCCCGCCGGATGACCTTGGGGATCTGCAGCGCGCCGCCGCCGTTGGTCGTCCAGCGGCCGCTGACCGTGCCCCCGGGCAGGTACTCGGGGCGGAAGCGGCCGTCGCGCACCCAGTCCTGGAGCCAGGACCAGCCGTGGGCCGTCCAGATCCGGTACAGCTTCTTGTAGGCGACGAGCGGCGCCACCGCCGGATGGTCGAGCTCCTCCAACTCCCAGCGGCGGGTGGACCGCACCCGGATACCGGCCTGGGCGAAGGCCTTGACGACGTCGGCGGGCAGGTCGGGGCGGACGCGTCGGCCGAAGGCGGCCGAGACCTCGTCGGCGAGCTCGGCGAGCCGGCGCGGCTCGCCTCCTCCCGCGTACCGCTCGCCCAGCAGCTCGTGCAGCACCTCCCGGTGCACATCCGCCCGCCACGGGAGCCCGGACCTGTGCATCTCCGCGGCGACGAGCATTCCCGCCGACTCGGCGGCCGTGAGCAGCCGCATCCGCCCGGGGTGCTCGGCCAGGTCGTGGCGGCGGTTCTGCTCCGCGTAGACCGCGAGGAGGTCCTCGAATGGGACGGCCGTGGCGCTGGGTCTGGCCTCGAAGAGGGAGTCCTGCGAACCGGGCTCGGCGGCCCGCTGCGGCGGATCGGGCGGCACGGGCGCGTTCCGCAGCCGGGCGAGGGCGGCCGCAGCGGACCGGGGCTCCCCGAGGCGCCCCTCGTGGCCGAGGAGGAGCTGCTCGGCGACCTCGATGTCGTAACACCGCTCGACGCGGACCCCGGCGGCGAGGAGCCGTGGATACACCTCGGTCGTCGACCGCCAGACCCAGCGGGCGACGCCGGGCCGGGAGCGGACGGCTTCGACGAGGTCCGGCTCGCGGACGACGGGCCCGGCGGGCAGCCCGTCGGGACCGAGCGGGACGAGCAGCGCTCCGTCCCCCTCCGCCTCACCGGCCAGCGCCCACCTCTCGCTCATGGGTGCGAGTCTGGCACCCACCACTGACAGGGGCGGCCCACGCCGCCCCCGGCCACGCCGGGGCCTTTCGCTCCCGCCGTGTCCGGCTACGCCGTGTCCGGCTACGCCGCCCTCACCCGACCGCCCGGGGGTACCCCGCCCCCGGCCCGGCGGCCTCGCCCCACTCCGGCCCGCCGCCGTCGCCCCCGACCGTCGTCCGTCACGCCGCCCTGTGGAACAGCGCCGCCGCCTCCCCGCGCGACCCCACCCCCAGCTTCGTGAGGATCTTGGCGACGTGGAACTTCACCGTCGACTCGCTGATGTGGAGCTCCTGGGCGATCTGCCGGTTGCGGTGGCCGAGCGCGAGGTGGGTGAGGACCTCCAGTTCGCGGCCGCCGAGGTCGGTGAGCGGGTCCACGGACGTGACCGGCGCGTCGGGGGTGGCCAGGGGGAGGGTCGCCGTGATCGTGGTGCCCCAGCCGGGGACGGCGTCCATCTCCAGCCGGCCGCCGAGCACCTCCAGCCGGTCGGTGATGCTGCCCGCGCCCAGGGGGCACCCGTCCAGGGCGCCCGCGCCGTCGTCCCGCAGCGTGGCCCGCAGCTCGTGCTCCGTGAGCTGCCAGCCCACGTGGACCCGGCTCACCGAGTCCTGCTCCAGGACCACGAGCAGCAGCGCCTGGACGACGGCCCGCGCCCCGTGCGCCACGTCCGCCGCCAGTGAGCGGGGGCTGTCCGGCGGGCCGAGCTCCAGCCGTACGGGGCTGTGCCGCAACATCGTCTTCAGCCCGTCCGCGAGCCGGTCGAAGGCCTCGTGGGCCGGCTCCGCGGCGATCGAGCGGTCCCGCGTGGACTCCGAGCGCATCTCGATCAGCGCGGTGACGGCGAGGTCGGTGGCCGTCACCCGGGCCGCCCCGTCGTCCAGGGCCCGACTGCGGAGCACCCCGAGGATCCCGGAGAGCGCCGCCGCGTGCGCCGTCGTCAGCTCCGCGATCACCCGCGCCCGGGTGTCGGCCGCCGCCCGCGAACGGGCCAGGGCGCCCGGCAGCGCCTCCACCGCGAACCGGTCGAAGTGGCTGGTCACCAGGTCCCAGAGCGCCTGCGCGACCGCCAGAGTCTCGTCCGGCACTGGCCCGGCGGCGTCCTCCCGTACGAACACGAGGACCGAACGGCGGGCGGTCGCGTCGCTGGTGACGGCCACGACCTCGCGCTCCGCGCCGCCGACCGTCGCCCTGCCCTGCCAGGGGCTCCCGGGCGTGCCGGAGGCCAGCAGCGGGGTGAGTTCGGCGGCGGTGAGAAGACCGGACTCGTCGACCGCCTTGAACGGCGAGTGCGCGCAGTGCGTGGAGAGTTCGGCGGCCGCCCGGTGCGGGATCAGCGGCGCGAGGACGGCCGAGAGCCGGGGCAGGATCTCGCCGAGCGGCTGCCGGATGATCTCGTACGCCGTGGTCAGCGTGGTCGCGTCCATGGGGATCAGCGTAGTGAGGCCGGCCCCGTCCGCGGCTGGTCTTTCGGACAGGTGGGACTGGCCGTTGGGAGGGCGGGGAGGCGGGGTCCGTTGATCGAAGCTGGAGGCCGACCTGAGGAGGATGCGATGGAAGCGATCGTGTACGAGGAGTTCGGCGGCCCCGAGGTGCTGCGCCACGAGACGGGGGTGGCCGTCCCCGAGCCGGGCCGCGGCGAGGTCCGGGTGAAGGTGGCCGCGGTGGGTGTCAACCCCGTGGACCACAAGCGCCGTTACGGCTGGGTGGAGGCGTTCTACCCGACGACGTTCCCCGCCGTGCCCGGCCTGGAGTTCGCCGGAACGGTGGACGCGCTGGGCCCGGACGTCACGGGTGTCGGGGTCGGCGACGAGGTGTTCGGCTGGACGACGACCGGCGCCTACGCCGAGTACGCCCTGGCCGAGGTCTTCGCCCCCAAGCCGGCCGGACTGACCTGGGAGCAGGCCGCGAGCATCCCGGTGGCCGGCGAGACCGCGCAGCGGGTCCTGGAGCTGCTCGGGGTGCGGCGGGCAGAGACCCTGCTCCTGCACGGCGCGGCGGGCGTGGTCGGCTCGGTGGCCGTCCAGCTCGCGGTGGCGGCCGGCGTGACGGTGATCGGCACCGCCTCGGAGCCCAACCACGCCTACCTGCGCTCGCTGGGCGCGATCCCGGTGACGTACGGCGACGGCCTCGCCGACCGGGTCCGCGCGGCCGCGCCCCAGGGCGTCGACGCGGTCTTCGACGCGGCGGGACATGACACGCTGCCGGTCTCGATCGAGCTGACGGGCGGCGCCAAGGACCGCATCGTCACGATCGCGGCCGTGGACGCGGAGGAGCACGGCATCGTCTTCAGCGGCGTCACGGTCGCCCCGGAGACCGCCCGCACCTGGCTGACCACCCACGCCCGCCTGGCGGTTGACGGCGCCCTGGCGGTCCGCGTCGCGGACACCCTGCCGTTGAAGGAAGCGGCCCGGGCGCAGGAACTCAGCGAATCGGGCCACACGCGCGGCAAGTTGATCCTGCTGCCCTAGGGGGTGCCGTGAGGCTTTCGTGGTGATCGACACCGGCGTGCGGGTGGTGGGCCGGGCGATGGAGACGGGAAGGCGGCCCCGGTCGCGCTGTCCGCGGAGCAGATACGGGCGGCCCTTCCGACCGAGACCAGCCTGGGCGACGTCTTCTCCGGGGACGAGGCGGTGGTGATCCAAGGCGACGAGGCACGCCGGTTCTGCGCCGAGGAGAGCGGTATGCCGTGCGACGGCGTGGTGGCCGGCGGCAAGCAGGAGCTCGCGGTACGGGGGTCCGCGGACGACAGCAAGGTCGAGATCAAGAACGGCGTGTGACAGGGCGGGGCGGTGACCCGGCTCCGACCCCGGCCACCGCCCCGTCCACCACCTTCGCCGGTCAGCGCGTGCCGCGCCACGCGGGGAGCGCCGAGGCGGTCACGGCGACCGCCGCGCACACCCCCGCCGCCGCGCCCACCGCCGTCCACGGCACCGACAGGGAGACCGGCGCGGACAGGGCCGCGAGGCCCGCGCCCAGGGCGCCCAGGTTGACCGCCGTCACCGCCAGTCCGAGGGCCGCCCCGATCGCCACCGCAAGGGCAGCCTCGCCCGTCACGACCCGGAGGATCTGCGTCCGTGTGGCGCCGGCCAGCCGGAGCGCGGCCAGCTCCGCGCCGCGTACCGACGTCGCCATCAGGAGGGTGTTGGCGAGGGCGATCACGGTGTAGACGAGCGCGATGCCGAGCACGAGGAGCAACCCGAGCCGGGTCTGCGGGCTGGTCGTGGGGTGCGTGGCGGCGGCCCACTCCTCGACCGTCCGCACCGTCCCACCCGCCGCCCCGAGCGCTTCGGGACCCACGCCGGACGCCTCGATCCGGTCCACGGCCGCGCCCGGTGCGTTCGCCCGTGTCACGTACGGGCCGTTGTCGCCCGTCCCGAGTGCCAGGACCGCCACGACCCGCAGCCTCACCGGGCCGCTGCCGTCCGCGAGCCACACGTCGACGACCTCGCCGACGGACCGTCGCTCCCACTCCTCGTTGACGACGATCGACCGGTCGTCGAGATCGGCCACGTCCCCCGCCACCACCGGCAGTCGCGCCAGGTCCGCGAAGGCAGCCGGGTCGGAGACCGCCCGGGACCCGTACTTCACGAGCGCCGCGTCCCCGTCCCGTACGAAGACAGATGTCGTCGCGGTCGCCGAGGCACCGGGGACCGGTCGCAGGTCCTCGCCGGTGACCACGTACCGAGCGGCGGTCTGCTCCCGTGCCTCCGCGGCCTTCGTGCTCGTCACCGTCGCCGCCGAGCCCAGGAGCGAGCCGGCCAGCGCCACCGTGACGAGGACCGGCGCGGCCACGGCCGCGGTACGGCGCACCGCGGCCGCGCTGTTCTCCCGTACGAGCATCCCCGTCGCCCCCGCCAGCGGCAGGGCGCGCGCCACCGGACGGACGAGCAGCGGGGCGAGCAGGGCGACGCCGGTGATCAGGAGCATCGGCAGGGTCGTGTACGTCTTGCGCTTGAGCAGCGACGACGGGTCGGTGAACCCGGTCCACACCAGCAGCCCGGCGCCCGTCAGCAGCAGCCCCGTGCCGAGCAGCGCCCGGCCGAGGGGCAGGACGTCGGTGTCGACGTCGGCCTCGCGCAGCGCGGCCGTCGGGCCGACCTTCCCGGCCCGGCGGGAGGCGGCGACCGCCCCGGCGAGGGCGACGGTCACCCCCGTCCAGAAGGCGGCGTGCAGCGGCCAGGTGGCGCTGCCGATCGCGAACCAGTCGGGGGCGAGTGCGCCGTCGACGAGCACCCGGGCCAGCCAGGGCGCGCCCCATGCGCCGAGCGCGCAGCCGGCGGCCGAGGCGACGATGCCGACGCCGGCGGCCTCGGCGAGCAGCATCCGCCGGACCTGGCCGGGGGTGGCCCCGGCGGTGCGCAGAAGGCCGAACTCCCGCCGCCGCAGGGCGACCGCGAAGGCGAAGGTGGAGGCGACGACGAAGACGGAGACGAAGGTGGTGACGCCACCGGCCGTGCCGAGAAGGGAGTTGAGGGCGACGAGCGCCTCGGCGTCCCGTTCGGGCTCGGGGTCGGCGAGCCGCCGCTCGTTCCCGGTGAGGACCTGGCCGCGGTCGCCGACGAGGGTACGGATCTCGGCGGCGGGGCCGTGGACGCCGACGGCGTCGGGACCGCCGGCGGTCGTGACGGTCCAGCGGGCCTTCAGCTCGGCAAGGAGTTCGATATCCACAGGCTGTGGACGGTCGAGCCTGCGCGAGACGGAAGCCGTGTCGGGCCCCCGCCGGACGTCGACGGTGACCGCGTCCTTCCCCTTCACCACCACGGGCGCGGACGCGAACCGCCGCGGTTCCCGCTCCGGGGCGTCGAAGGTCGAGGCGAGGCCGAGGCCCATCGTGGTGAGGAGCCCGACGCCGAGGGCGAGGGCGACGAAGCTGCCGAGGAAGGCGGCCCAGCGGGCGCGAAGACCGGAGAGGACGAGGGTCAGCACGGGACGGCCTCCGTCCCGGACGCGCTCGCCGTCTCCTTCGCGGTCTCCAGGCCGGCCATGCGGGCCGCGACCCGCTCGACCGTGGGCTCGTGGAGTTCCCCCTCGACCCGCCCGTCGACCAGGAACACCACCCGGTCCGCGCGAGCCGCCGCCACCGGGTCGTGCGTCACCATGACGATCGTCTGGCCGTCCCGGTCCACCAGCTCCCGCAGCATCGTCAGCACCTCACGACTGGTGGTGGAGTCGAGGGCGCCGGTCGGCTCGTCCCCGAAGAGCACCGCCGGCCGGGTGATCAACGCCCGGGCGATCGCGACCCGTTGTTGCTGCCCGCCGGACAGCTCCCCGGGACGGTGCGACTCCCGCCCGCCGAGCCCGACCCGTTCCAGCGCCGCGCGCACCTCGCCCCGGGACACCCGTCGCCCCGCGAGTCGCAGCGGCAGTGCCACGTTCTGCGCGGCGGTGAGCGAGGGCAGCAGGTTGAACGACTGGAAGACGAAGCCGATCCTGTCCCGCCGCAGCAGCGTGAGCCGGCGCTCGCTCAGCCCTTCGAGGGAGATCCCGCCCACCTGGACGCTCCCGCTCGTGGGCCGGTCCAGGCCTGCCGCGCACTGGAGCAGCGTGGACTTGCCGGAGCCCGAGGGGCCCATGACGGCGGTGAAGGTCCCGGTACGGAAGTCGAGGTCGACGCCGTCCAGGGCGCGGACGTCGCGGTGGTGACGGTGGAGCGCGGTGAGCCGAACGGCGGTGTCGGAGTGCGTCGTCGAGGGCGTTGAGGTCATGGCTCCAGCGAACCGTTTCCCCGGTCGGGGATCACGACCACTGGAGGGCGTCCACGGGGTAGGCCTGGCCCTACCCCCGGCGGTACGCCCCACCCCCGCCGTACGCCCTACCCCTTGCGTACGGCCGCCACGAACACCTCGAGCGCGTCCAGCGGCTCGCGCCCCAGCAGCTCCCGCAGGCTGCTCTCCACCCCCGTGCCGTCCATGAAGCCGTGTGCGATGGCCGAGTACGTGCCCGTCACCATCGGGACCTGGAACGATTCGGCGCCGGAGGCGGCGATGGCCGCCCGCGCCTCGGCGAGCGTGCCCGGGGCGTACTCGGCGCCCAGCGCCCGTGCCAGATCGGCCCCGCCCAACGGGCGCTCGCCGACGAGCTCGTACGTGCGGCCGGCGTGCGCGGCCGGGGCGGTGGCGACGGTGACCGCGATCTCGGCGAGGTCCTCGCGGGCCACGGCGGCGAGCCGGCCCTCGCCGAGGGGGCCGGTGATGCGGTTGTCGGCGTCCGGGGTGGCGATCCAGGTGAGGAACTCGGCGTAGAGCCCGTTGCGCAGGACCGTCCAGTTCACGCCGGACCGCCGGAGCCGCCGCTCGGTCCAGCGGTGGGCGAGGGAGTACGTGAGGTGGTCGCCGTCGCCGGAGAGGCTGGTGTAGACGATGTGGCCGACCCCGGCCCGCTCGGCGGCGGATATGACGGCCTCGTGGCGGGCGACGACCGTGTCGTCCTCGCCGTAACCGGCCGAGATCAGCAGCAGGGTCTCGACGCCGGCGAAGGCCTCCGGCAGGGTGCCCGGCTCGTCGAAGTCGACGAGGCGGGTGCCGGGCAGACCGGCGCGCGTGCCGAGGACGGCGTCGTCGCGGCCGGCGAGACGCTCCGCGACGAGCGAGCCGAGACCGCCGGAGACACCGGTGACGAGCAGCATGATTCCCCCGATTTCGTGATCGTGTTCGGTGGCACTCATTCTTGGACGAGCGCGCGGATCTCGTAAGGAGGCACATTGATGTCAGCGGGGCACACGGAGGTAACCACCGACCCGGTCGTGAGCTGCGCGGAGGAGTGCGGAGTACGGGATGTGCAGGACAGGCTCGGCGACAAGTGGACCGTGCACGTGGTCGTCGAACTGGCGGCGGGGCCGAGGCGGTTCAAGGAACTGCAGCGGCTGGTCACCGGCATCTCGCAGCGGATGCTCACGCTGACGCTGCGCCGTCTGGAGCGGGACGGGCTGGTGACGCGGACGGTGTATCCGACGACGCCGCCGCAGGTGGAGTACGCCCTGACGGAGACGGGCCACAGCATGACGCACCTGATCAAGCAGCTGATCGACTGGTCGCTCGACCACCGTGCGGTGATCGGCCGGGCGCGCGAGGAATGGGACGCGAAGCAGTCGTGAGCACGACGAGGAGCACGGTCGAGCAGGCCTTCGAGGCCCTGTACACGGACGACGAGACGGCCCTGGACACGGCGGCGTCCCTGCTCGCGGCGGACCGGACGGCGGACGCGGAACTGGCGCGCCGCGGTGAGGAGTTCGTACGGCGGGCGTGGGAGCGGGGCTGGCAGCCGGCGGATCTCGTACGGCTGGTGCGGCGGGACCTGGCCGAGGAGCACGTGCGGCTGGCGGGCGCCCTGATCACCTCCGAGACGGGCCGCTACGAGCGGCTGCCGCGCCGCTGG
This sequence comes from Streptomyces sp. NBC_01353, assembly GCF_036237275.1. Taxonomy (GTDB): domain Bacteria; phylum Actinomycetota; class Actinomycetes; order Streptomycetales; family Streptomycetaceae; genus Streptomyces. Next base: position 4,804,743 of record NZ_CP108352.1, read on the forward strand.
GCCGCGCAACTGGCCGACCTCGACACCACCCCCGTCCGTGCGGACCGCTTCTCCTCCGCGACGACGACCCTGGAGCTGTACCGACTCCTTGTCAGGCTGCCGTCCCTGGAGCCGGTGGGCCCGGTGCCCGGCGACGCGCTGCCGGCCGCCGTGGCGGGGGAGCCGCGGATGCTGACGCGCGTCCGGGCCCTGCTCGCGAAGGCGGAGGCGACGGGTTACCCGGAGGAGGCGGAGGCGCTGACGGCCAAGGCGCAGGAGCTGATGGCCCGCCACAGCCTGGACGAGGCGGCGCTGGAGTCCCGTACGCCCTCGGGCGATGTGCCGGGCGCCATCCGGATCGGGGTGGAGCCGCCGTACGAGCAGGCCAAGGCGATCCTGCTGGACGCGGTGGCGGAGGCCAACCACTGCCGGGCCGTGTGGAACGAGGCGTACGGCTTCTCGACGGTCGTCGGCTTCGAGGCGGACCTGGATCCGGTGGAGCTGCTGTACACCTCGCTCCTGGTGCAGGGCACGGCGGCGATGACGCGGGCGGAGGCGGAGCAGCGGGCGGGCGGCCGGAAGCGTACGAAGTCCTTCCGGCAGTCGTTCCTGCTCGCGTACGCGAACCGCCTGGGCACGCGCCTGGCGTCCACCTCCCGCCGCGTGGCCTCCGAGACCCCGACGCTCCTCCCGGTACTGGCCTCCCGTGAGGTCGCGGTCACGTCCCGCGCGGACGAGATGTTCCCCGAGACACGGACGACCCGCGTCCGCGCGATGTGGGACGAGGCGGGCTGGACCCACGGCACGAGCGCCGCGAACGCGGCGGGGCTGGGGCGAGGGCACCGGGAGATCCGCGACTCGCGCTGACGAGGGCCGGCCCGCACGGTCGGCCTCGGGCCGGTCGGACGCGGGCCCGGTCGATCTCGGGCGGGCCGGACGCGGGCCCGGTCGATCTCGGGCGAGTCGGACGCGGGCCCGGTCGATCTCGGGCGGGCCGGACGTGGCCCGGTCGACTTCGGGCGAGTCGGGCGTGGCCTGGTCGACTTCGGGCCGGTGGGCCTGGGGCCGATCGCTTCGGCCCGGTCAGCCGCCTGCCGACCGGACGCGGGCCGGTTCGCTGCGGGCGGCCTCGGCCCGGTCAGCCCCTGGCCGGTCCGGCCCAGCACCGACCGGCCCCTCACCACTCGGTCAGCGCGGCGAGACCCGCCGCGCAGTCCCGGTACCGCGGTGTCCAGCCGAGCTCGGCCTCCGCCTTGGCGTTGGAGACCCGCAGGTTCGTGGTCGAGATCGTGTGCGCGTACGACATGGGCCGGGTCAGCCAGGCCGGCACCGTCATCGGCCTCGGGGTACCGAACACCTCGGCGACCGCGCGCACATGCGCGCCGAAGCCCATCGGGGCGTGGTCCACGATGTTGTACGCCTGCCCCGGTCGCCCGCCCTCGACCGCCAGCGCCACCGCTCGCGCCGCGTCCTGCAGGTGGATCCAGGGCAGCACCCTGCCCCGGTCGGCGACCGCCGGCAGCTTCCGCTTCCGCAGCAGATCCACGATGGTCTCGGTGCCCCCGGGCCCGTAGAACACGCCGAACCGCAGCGCGACGCCCTCGATCCCCTCGGTCCCGAGCATCAGCTCCTCCTTGGTCCGCATGGCGTCCACATGCCGCTGGGACGGCGCGTCCAGGCCGGTCGGCCCGAAGACGTCGTCCTCCGTGATCACCCGGTCGCCGAAGTCCCGGTACCCGTACCCGAAGACCATCGACTCGGCGATCATCCGCCGCGCCCCCACCGCGCGCGCCGCCTCGACCAGATGGGCGGTCCCGGCGACCCGCAGCGCGTCGGTTGCGGCCATGTCCCGGTGCCTCAGCGGAGGCTCGCGCAGCGCGGTCGCCGCGTGCACGACGGTGTCCACCTCCAGCCCGTCCACCGCCCGGAGCAGCCCGTCCCGGTCCATGAGGTCGGCGACGACGTCGTTCTCCGTTCCGCGCCCCAGCCCCAGCACGGTGTGTCCGGCCGCGGCGAGTTCCTCGGCGATGTGGCGGCCGAAGACCCCGCTCGCCCCTGCCAGCAGCACATTCCTGGTGTCAGTCATGCTCATGGGACGAGCATGGTCTCCCGGACGTGACATCCCCGGAAGCGACCCGGGGGCAAAGGGCGGGTGGAAGGCCCTGACGGAGCAGGGCCGGGGACCGGCCATGACTGATACTCGTCGGTAGCACGCTGAGTCGCGTAGTCGATACGCCACCGCTCGTGCACGTGCATCTGCTCATGCATTGGCAATATGAACACAGCTATGATCCGAGGAAGTTGACACCTGCACCAAGCATCTCGGGGAGCTACCAGTGCATCATGCGCATCACGCGTACAACGGCATGGCGGCCACGGAACTTGATGGTGTCGTGTGGCAGAAGAGCCGGCACAGCAACTCCCAGGGGTCCTGTGTGGAGTTCGCCAAGTTGCCCGGTGGCAACGTTGCCGTTCGCAACTCGCGCCACCCCGACGGGCCCGCTCTCGTCTACACGCCCGCCGAGATAGAGGCGCTGCTGCTCGGCGTCAAGGACGGGGAGTTCGACCACCTGGTGTGAGCGGCCGCGGCGAGCGGTCGCGACGAGAAGGGCCCCGGCAGCTGCCGGGGCCCTTCTCGTATGCGTCATGTGCGGCCCGTCACTCCGGTCCGAGCCGGAACAGCGCCCAGACGACCTTGCCCTGGAGCGTCCCGGCCAGCGGGTGCCATCCCCAGCCGTCGCTGAAGGAGTCCACCAGGAACAGACCCCGGCCGGACTCCGCCGCGAAGTCCTCGTCGCCCTCGCGCGTCTCCGGGCTCCGGTGGCTCGGATCGCGTACGGCGCACACCAGACGGCTCGTCCAGCGCATCAGGTGCAGGCGGACCGGGGGAGTGCGCCGGCCGTCCTCGGCCTGGGGCGTGTCCGACGGCAGCGCGTGCCGCAGGGCGTTGGTGACGAGCTCGGAGACGACCAGCGAGACATCGTCGAAACGCTCGGTCAACTCCCACTGCGCGAGCGTCGCCTGTGTGAACTTTCGTGCACCGCGCACCGCTTCGTAGCGGGGTGGCAGCGCGCAGGAGGCGGAGGTGGAGACGGCCGCGGGATCGATCGGCGGAAGCCCCTGCCGTAACGGCTCGAGCATGGTCGATCCATTCGTCCCCATGCGAGGCACTCCCGGGAATCGCGACTGTGGTGCGACAACACGAACGAGTACGCAGCTGCGCGGGGTCCATGGTTCCGAATGCGACCAAGGGATGCAAGGGCAGATGCACGTGCACGCGCCGGACCTGTCCATCCCCGTGCCGATTTTGTGCATATCTTCTGCCGACTGATTTCCTCCTGATCGGTAAGTCGCCCTGAACTTGCCGCCTTTCCGTAATCGGATGTGTACGGGCTGAAGCGTTTAGTGGCAGAATCCGGGGGCCCGAGACCCGCGTAGGAGAGGCTGGAGCCGTGACCGCAGTCGAATCGAGCGGAGCGAGCGGGAGCGTGGTGCGACGCATTCTGCTGGGTTCGCAACTGAGGCGGTTGCGCGAGTCGCGCGGCATCACCCGCGAGGCGGCCGGCTACTCGATCCGCGCGTCCGAATCCAAGATCAGCCGTATGGAGTTGG